>CAYRCD010000035.1:0-27854 GCA_964422735.1 uncultured Dehalococcoidia bacterium
CCCTGGCCCTGCCTGAGGAAGACCGGCACATCGCCACGAAGTCCTATCTCGAAAAAGGCCTGGCGATGGCCCTCGGCGGCCACGCCGCCGAAGAGATCGTCTTCGGCGAGATGTCGACTGGTCCCAGCGACGACATTTCCAAGGTCACAAAAACGGCGCGCTCCATGGTCACGCGCTTTGGCATGAGCGAGCAGCTTGGCCCGCGGACCTTTGGCCGCAAGGAGGAGCTGATCTTCCTGGGCCGCGAGATCAGCGAGCAGCGCGACTACTCCGAGAAGATCGCGGAAGAGATCGATGACGAGGTCCGCCGCATAATCGATAAAGCCCAGGGAGTCGCGAGACGCATCATCACCGACAACCGCGCCAAGCTCGACCAGCTCGCACACAAGCTGATGGAGGTCGAGACTCTGGAAGGCGAAGTCTTGCTCGCCCTCATGCAGTCGCCGACCGACGTCGATCCCGCCCTATCAGCCCTTCCTTCAACGCTACCGCCGCCGCCACCACCGGCGGCACCCGAGTCCCGCCCTGAAGGCGAGGCCCCCAAGGGGGTACCGCGGCCCGGGCTCGCCTGGGGCAGCCAGGCGTAGAGCAACAGGCACGTACTAACTCAAGAGGGCCTTCATCAGAAGGTCCTTCTTGCTTGTGCAAGCGTGTGGCCGGGTTACCGGAAGGCGCCCCGCGCGGCGGTCGGCGTCCCGGGGAGCGGAAGATAAGGGACCATGGCTATCCTCCCGGCGGCTATTCCTCGGCCCTGTACGCCAACATTCGCCCCGACCCGACGCCCGTGTGTTTCCCGCCCTCGTAGGCCACCTGGCCGTTCACGACCACCATCTCGATGCCCTCCGGCTCTCGCTTGGGGTCGTCGTAGGTCGCGAGGTCGCGGACGCGCGCTGGGTCGAAGAGGACGAGGTCGGCCCAGGAACCCTCGGCTATCCAGCCGCGGCCCGTGAGGCCGAAGCGCTCCGCGGGGAGGCTTGTCATCCGCCGGACCGCCTCTTCCAGTCCCAGGACCTTGCGCTCGCGCACGTACTCACCCAGCACGCGCGGGAAGGTGCCGAACAGCCGCGGGTGCGGCATCCCGTTCAGGTCCGGGATGCCGTCCGATCCAATCATCACCCGCGGGTGGCGCAGGTTGGTCTCGATGTCGGCCTCGTCGATGGTGAACTGGATACAGATCGTACGGTCGCCGCGCTGCGCGGTCAGGACCAGGCGGACCGCCTCGCTGACGTCTATCCCGCGCTCCGCGGCGATGTCCTTGAGCATGCGACCCTCGAACTCGCGGAACGCGGGACAGGAGGCGATGCGGATGACCTCGGCCAGGTCGCGGTTGATGTTCTCGAGGTCGAAGTACTCGATCATGCGGCCGCTGCCGGCCGTGTAGGGGTAGACGTCAAGAGTCACGTCCTGGCCTTCGTCCACGGCCTTATCGACCCTCGCCAGAGATTCGCCGATCTTGCCCCAGTTCGCCTTGCCCGAAGATTTGTGATGGGAGATGTGTACGGCCACGCCGGCCTCGCGGCCAATGCGCAGCGTCTCTTCGACCGATTGAAGCAGCGCCGCTCCCTCATTGCGCATGTGGGTGGCGTAGACGCCGCTAAAGGGCGCCACTACCTCGGCCAGGCGGATGACCTCGTCGGTCTCGCTCCAGCGCCCGGGCCTGTAGATCAGGCCCGTGGAAAGGCCGCACGCGCCCTGCTCCATCGCCTGTTCGGTCCAGCCGCGCATCTGCGCCAGCTCCTGGGCCGTCGGCGCCCGCTGCTCGTAGCCCATGGCCAGCGAGCGCATCGTGTTGTGGCCCACGAGCATGAGGTTATTGATCGCCGGCCGGCGCTCCGCCGCCGCCGCGAAATAGCCCTCGAGGTCCGTCCAGCCGCCCGCGAGTCCGGCGAGAATGCCACCCGAGGCCGCGACCGAGTCGCGGCCGGGGTCGGCCGGCGCCGCGCTGAAGCCGCAGTTGCCCGAGACCACCGTGGTGCAGCCCTGTGCGAGCTTGAACTCCATGCCCGGGTACCGGAAGAAGGCGCCGTCGTCGTGCGAGTGCGTGTCGATGAACCCCGGCGCCAGGGTCAACCCGCGGCCATCGACCTCGCGCGCCGCGGCGCCGCCGCTGCCTATCGACTTGATACGTCCCTCCGCAACCTCGACGTCGCCATCGAATGCGGGCGCGCCGCTCCCGTCCAGGATGCGCACGTTTTGGATCGTCAGGTCAGAGGGCACTGCGAGAATTGCTAAGTCGAATAATCAGTCGTAGCAAAGTCAGGGTCGAGGTACTATCATGTACTTCACTTCGCGAGAGGTTGAGCAAATGGCCTTCGAAACCGGTCCCTTCCTGAAAGCGGCTGTCTTCTGCGACACGGTAATCGAGGGCAAGGACAGCGTGCTTTCGCTCATCCGAGTCGTGGATCGCCTGACGACAACCGCAGTCGGTGTAGGTGCTCCGAAGGACATGCCTCCTGTGGGCCAGAGACTTGCTGCCGTGTTGATGCTGACGTCGGGAAAGGCACGAGGTCGCAACGAACTCAAGCTAACGATGGAGTCCCCGAACGGCGACCGCAAGGTCGTCTGGGAAGGAACGGTCCACTTCGAGGGCGAAGACAGAGGCCATAATTTCGTCCTGAATCTTCAGCCAACGTTCTCGCTGGAGGGCCTGTATTGGTTCGATCTGACTGTTGAAGACGTCCTGATGACAAGAATGGCATACCGGGTCATATATACGCGGCAATCCGCCGGCTAGGCCGCATAGCTCTCCGTTTTCACCTGAAAAGCCGTCTCACCACCGAAGGTCACGACCTCTGAGCCCGTGCTTAAGCTGATCGACCCTGTCATCAAGAGCGCCTCGGTCGCGGCGATCTTCACGTCCTCAGCCGACCGAAGTCCTTCACCGCATTCTTCAAGCAGCAAGAGAAGGCGGGCAACCAAGTCCTGTTCCAACGGCTCTATCTCGAGATCGCCCTGCAGACTCGTGAACCAGATCAGCATCTCAGAGAGGCTGAGGCGCCCATCCAGGTACCCCCTCAGCTTCGCTGTCGTAGCGGGCGAGATTGATGTCGGTGTCATAACAACCCCCGGGCATGTAACGTGCAGCGCCCAGTAACTATATTAGTCGAACCCGTCGAGCTGGCCGTACTCTTCGAAGCTTTCGGCCTGTGGGAGTCTATCAGAAACGGGACCTTGATATCGGAGGTGTCTCCGCGATCGGTCGTGCCGTCTAAAGCATATTCAGGCGCTCTAAGCCGACATCTGGTTCATCGGACAGCGAACGGCACTCACCTGTGCACAACTCATCAGATTGTCGATGCTTCGGGCGGTGTTCTCCATTGGGACGAGTCAACATCAAAGTTGGCGGTGTCTGGATAGCCAAATGCCCGCGAGGGGCCAGCTGAGATGCAAGCCACCTCCCTTACAGCCCGTAAGTCCCCGGCCGCGTGCGCAGCCACTCGCCCACCTTCTCCCCGATCATGATGCAGGTGAGGTTCGTGTTGGCGCGGGGGACGCCCGGCATGATCGAGGCGTCGGCGACGACCAGGCCCTCGACCGCGTGGACCAGGCCGTGCTGGTCGACCACGGCCATCGGGTCGGAGGCCGGCCCCATCTTCGCCGTGCCGCAGGGATGGTAGCCGCTGCCGGCGAAGCGCCGGCAGAGCGCCGCGATGCCGTCGTCGTCCAGAGCAAGATCGGGGTTGGGGAAGGCGATGCGGTCGATCATCCCCGCCAGGGGTGCCGCGGTCGTGAACGCGAACGTGTCCTTGAAGCAGGCGACCAGGCGCGCCAGGTCGCGCTCGTCCTCGCAGAAGCGCTGCTCGATCAGCGGGGCGGCGTGAGGGTCGGCCGAAGTCAGGGTCAGGCGGCCGCGGCCGTATTCGTATTCCAGCACGGCCGCGATCGCGAACGCCGGCTCGCCCGTGCGGCGTCCGGAGAAGCTCAGGAGCTCGATCTGGAGGTCGTTGCGCTTGTCCGACTCCGGCGCAGTATAGCGCAGGATCGTCTGGATCAGGGGCTCGTCGGGGTCGACCAGGGCGCCGTCCTTGGCGATACAGATCACGGCCAACGCCGGGTGGTCGGACAGGTTCGCACCGACGCCGGGGACGTCGCGCACGACCTCGATGCCCAGGGCCTCGAGCTGGGAACGCGGCCCGATACCGGAGCGCATGAGCACCGGCGGCGTCTGGATCGCGCCCGCGCAGAGCACGAACAGCCGGCCTTCGACCGGCTCTAGCGTCCCGTCCGCGTTCTCGACCTCGGCCGCGACGCAGCGGCCGTCCCTGACGATCAGGCGCCGTACCAGAGTGTTCGCCCGGATCGTCAGGTTCGGGCGCGCTCGGGCCGGCGCCAGGTAGCCGACCGCGGTCGAGACGCGCAGGCGGCCGAGCTTGTTCATGGGATGCGGCCCGGCGCCCGAGCCCCAGGGCTCGTTCGCGTCCGGACAGTCCCGATAGCCCAGGTTGCGGGCAGCCTCGAGGAAGGCCTGGTGATGAGGCAGGAGGCCGTCACGGGGGTAACGACGGATGGTGATCGGGCCGGAATCGCCGTGATAGGGCTCGTGCCCGTAGTCGAGGTCGCGCTCCAGGCGCTTGAAGGCCGGCAGAACCCTCTCCCAGGCCCACTCCGGGTTGCCGAGCGCCGCCCACTCGTCGTAGTCCTCGGGCATGCCGCGCAGGGCGATCGTCGTGTTCACCGCGCTCGACCCGCCGGTGACCTTCCCCCGCGGAAAGTTGACGACGCGGCCGCCCGCCGTCGGCTGGTAGCTGAAGCCCCAGTCGTGGTCGGTGTAGGAGTTGTTGTGGCTGTTGACCAGGTCCCAGGGCGTCGACGCCAGGTCGGGGTAATCCGGACCCGCCTCGATCAGCAGCACCGTCCGCCCCGGGTCCTCCGAGGCGCGCGCGGCGATCACCGCCCCGGCCGACCCGGCGCCGATCACGACGATGTCATGCGGTTCAGCGGGCATTCAGGCTCCCATCCGAAAGGGACGACCGCGTCCTTCGACAAGCCCAGGATGGACAACTGAACCCGTGATCACCAAGGATAAGCTTCAAGCGCTTTTCGGACTCGTCTCCGGGCGTCCGGGCTGTGCCTGCCATCTGGATTCGCGAGCCAGGCCGCATTTGTCCATCCTGAGGTCATCGAAGGATGCGGCGCGCCTTCTTCTTCGCCAGCTCCGGCAGCAAATGATACTCGCCGCGGATCAACGCCTCCTTCTTGAGGCGGGACCACCCTTTGACCTGACGCTCCCGCTCGAAAGCGTCGTAAGCCGACGGGAATTCGCAGCTGAAGACCACCTTCACCGGAAGCCTGCGTGCCGTGTAAGCGCTGCCCAGTCCGACCTTGTGCTGCTCGACCCGGTAGTCGAGGTCAGTCGTCGAGCCGGTGTAATACGAACCGTCCGAGCACCGCAGGATGTAGAGATAACCCTTTCGTCGTGACGGGCGCTTCTCAGTCAACGAGCGCTGGATCCTTCGACAAGCTCAGGATGGACAATCGCCAGGCATCGGAAAGCCCAGGGGCTTGACCCGGGTCCAAACGGGAACATCGCTCCGGTCACCAGCGGCCCACCCTCAAAGTCCATCCTGAGCCTGTCGAAGGACGGACGCCCCGAATCCAGTGCCGATCCCCGGTCTTGGCGGCCCACGATCCAATTGTCCATCCTGAGCCCGTCGAAGGACTCCGCTCGCGCGTCGGCGTTGCGCCCCTACAGCTCCCCCGGCCGGCGGGCCTGGCGCATGCCCGGCACCTGTGGCATCTCGACGCCGACGTCGGTGAAGGCGTTGCGGATCGCCGCCTGGTTTTCGGCGAAGATGGTCTTCTTGTTCTCGGCGACCCAGTCGCGGTTCTGCTGCGTGCGCGTCTGGCCCTGGAAGCGCGGCATCACGTAGCGCGCCCACAGCTCGAAGCTATGACGCGTCTTGGGCCAGGTCGCCCACTCGTGCGCGAGCCCCATGACGCCGCCGATGCCGCCCGACATCTCGACCAGGCGCTCGATCGCCTCGATCGCGTCGTCCGGCGTGCCGACGACGGCGCCGCCGCGCTCGATTGTGCGCTCCAGCAGGCCCTCGTCCCCGCCGCCCGCCGGCCGGCCCAGGGTTTCCTCGAAGTACGACTTCGTGTAGACCATGTAGCCCGCACGCACGTCGTCCAGCGCCTCGTCGCGCGTGTCGGCCAGGTGGAAGGGCATGACGATGCGCCACTCCGACCGCGAGGGCGGCTGGCGGCCCTTCTCCGCCGCGGACTGCTCCACCCAGGACCAGGTGCGCTTCAGGGCCTCGAGTCCGCCGGGCTGATGCGTCGCCACCGAGAGCAGGCCGATGCCGTGGTGGCCCGCCGCGTACGGCCCGGCGGGTGAGAACGAGGCCGCCACCGCGACCGGCAGGTGGGGCTGCGTGAAGTTCGCCAGCTGGAGGCGGGCCTCCTTGAGCACGAACCAGTCCGTCTCCATGTCCACGGTCTCGCCCCGCAAGAGGCGCATGATCGCGGCCAGCGACTCCTCCATGCGCGGCCGCTGAGTCGTGGCGTCGATCCCCATCATGTAGGCGTCCGACGTGAGCGCGCCCGGGCCGACGCCGAGCATCGCCCGGCCGCGCGTGAGGTGGTCGAGCATGACCATGCGGTCGGCGACCATCAGCGGATGGTGGTAGGGCAGGCTGGTGACGCCGGTGCCAAGACGGATGTTGCGGGTGCGCGTCGCGGCGGCGGCGATAAACACCGCCGGGTCGGCGATGATCTCCCAGCCGGCGCTGTGGTGCTCGCCGATCCAGGCCTCGTCGAAGCCCAGGCCGTCGAGCAGGTCGATCAGCTCCAGGTCGCGCTCCAGCGCCAGCGTTGGGTTCTCCGACGGCCGGTGGAACGGCGCCATGAAGATCCCGAACTTCAACCGCGTCGGAGCGGCGGCTCTGGGGGCTCTACGTCCGTTCGCGCGTCTGGTTGTCATGCTGCCGCTCCTGTTCGCGGTGGGTTCTTGCGGTTCGGGGAGATTATACGAGGGCAAGCGGCAGGAAGGTCTGGCTCTGTGAACAAGATCAACTCGCCTCCGGGATCGGCGCCATGCCCGGTGGTGGGCCTGCCCTGAAGCTTGCGCGCCTTACCAAATCGTGGCCCACAGCGGCTATCGCACGATAGCTCCCGGGCCCTGGGAGTTTCCATTGGCCATTCACCGCGATAATTGCTCTGAATTCCTGACCAGGTACGGCGTTGGGCGGCCTCCCTACGTTCAACTTGACGGGCATTTCGGGCTGAATCCTGCTCCCGTCATCATGCTCGATGAAGATGTTGAGCAAGTGATCCTCATTCGTAGCGTTCCAGGGAACGAGGATGCCTACCGCCAGGCTAAAGGAGGCGGGCTGTGCGAAGTCGGCCACGTAAAGTTCCTGCCAACCACCGCCCATCAAATAAAGCTTTCCGTTGATCCCTTCAGCTCGGTCGGCCAGAATCAGAAAATCAATTTCTGGACGGTTCGACCGGATCACTTCCGGTATGACGCCTCGGGTTGCCATCTGTGTCCACCTCGTTTACAATTGTAAACAGAGTATACGTATCCTCGGGAGGCTTCGCAAGAGCTTTGGACTCACTCGATGAGCTCTTTCAAACTCACGGGCCAGTCACCGAGCTGCAGTTTGATGTGGCCTTCGCCGATCACATGGTGGAAAGAGGTCTGTATGCTAAGCATGAAGTCAGCATTGAGGAGATCCTGGAGGTCCACGGAGGGTCGCCAAGGTATTTCGAGAATCAAGGGCTCGGGAACGCCTCGGTCATAATGGTGGGCGCCACGACTGCCGGCCGATGGTTGTGTGTTCCGATCGAGCCCGGAGCCGAGACCAATTTGTGGAGAGTAAGGACCGCGTTCGAGGCGAATGCCCACCATCGCAGGCGATATGAAGGAGAGACCACATGACGCGCGACTCCGACGATTACAAACTCGGAAGGGATGTCACCGAGGTGGCCACGTCACGCTCCAGGAAGACTACCTCTGTGCTTTCGGTGCGAATCGGCAGCGACGAGTTGGCGGAACTCGAACGGGTCAGCCTTATTACCGGTAAATCAATCTCTAACCTAGTCAGAGAGGCTTTGTCTGCCTATCTGTTGTTCAGCCATCACGATCAGTTCAAACTCACGATCTCAATGCCAAACAACACTGTATCGCTGGGCGAGACCGGTGTCATTGGCAAGTCGACAGGCGCTGAGATCGAGTATCCGCGAGCCATGCTGGGAGTCGCTACATCGGCATGAGCATCCGGCTATCGCGACTCGCCATCACAACCCTCGTGTAACGGCGCAAACGACGGGTCACTCTGCTAGCCTGTAACCTGCACTCGGCCCAGCGTCCCCCCTCACACCGGCGGCGCCACCCAGGCGCCGGCCTCGGGCGCGAGCGCGGTCTCCGGCACCTTATCGGCGCGGCGGGCGGTGCCCCACTGGTCCCCGGACGCCTCGCGCGCGTAGCGGCGCGGCTGCCAGGTGTCGTCGTTGGGGATCTGCTCCATAGTCGTGGTCAGCTCCGAGACGTTGCCGTTCGGGTCCCAGAAGTAGGAGAAGGTGTTGTCGCCGACGACGTGACGGCCGGGGCCGTTCTGGAGGACGCCACCCTTGTTCAGCACGCGGCCGGTCGCCCTCATGAACTCGTCGATCCCCCGCAGCTCGAAGGCCACGTGGTTTAGTCCCGCGGTTTTGGCGGGGAAGATCGCCAGGTTGTGCTCGTCGGTCGTGCAGCGCATGAAGCACATGCGGTCGTCGATCCAGTCCGAGACCCGGAAGCCGAGCTTCTCGCCGTAGAACTCGATCACCGGCCCGGCGTTGGGCGAGCCGATCACCATGTGGCTGAGCTTCACGGGGATCGCCTCGCGCTCCTCGATCTCGCGGTAGGGCCGCTCGGCGACGTCGCTCGAGACCTCGACCACGCGCCCGTCGGGGTCGAAGAAGCGGAAGCCGTAGCCGCCCCCGGGCGTTTTCAGCCCGCCCGGCTCCGACACGAACCTGATTCCGTCGGCCGCCAGCTGGCTCGCCAGCTCGTCCACGGCCGCCGCGTCGGCGACGCCGCACGCGAGCAGGTCGATGCGCTTCTCCTTGGCCCTGCGAATGCGCAGGATGTACTGCTCCGGCGAGCCTTCCGCGGCGAAGAAGGCTAAACCGCTGTCGCCATCGACCTTCGTCAGACCCCAGGCGTCCCGGTAGAAGTCGACGGCTTCCTCGAAATTCGGCGCCGCGACGCCAACGTGGCGCAGGCGCGTGACACGTACCTTCGGCATCGCACCCTCCTCTCAGGGCGTATTATCCACGCTCCGTCAAACCCTGGGCTTACGAGTGCCGGGGCCGGCCCGCAAAAGTGAAAAATACAAAACAAACTCGCCATCAGGATTCCGAGTCACCTCGTGGCAACCCAGAAGACGCGCTTGAACGGGAACAGCGTCCCCTGCGCCGCGGCCGGGTAGGCCGCGCGCAGGCGGGCGGCGTAGGCGGCCTCGAAGGCCTCGCGCTCGGCGCCGTCGAGGAGCGCCAGGACCGGTCGCAGCGCGCTGCCCTTCACCCACTCGAACACGGCGTTCTCGCCCTCCAGCACCTGGTAGTACTCCGTCTCCCAGGCGTCGACCCTGGCGCCCAGGTCCTGCAGAAGGCGCACGTAGTAATCGAGCGGGTGCACCGATAGCGGCCGCCAGCCGTACGCAAGCTTCGGCGCCCAGGGTCCGGTGCGCGCCGTCTCGGTCAGGAGCATGTGCGACCGGGCGTAGAAGTTCGAGGGCATCTGCACCGCGAAGACGCCGCCCGGACGCACGAGCCCTGCGAGTCGCGGGATCAGCGCGGGGTGGTCGCCCAACCAATGCAGGGCCGCGTTCGAGAACACCAGGTCGGCGGGCCGGCCATAGCCGGCGATATCGCCCTCCTCGAAGGTCGGGGCCCCGGCGGTCGCCCGTGAGGCGGCCTGAGCCAGCATCTCGGGCGACGAGTCGAGTCCGGTAACCTTCGCCTCGGGCCAGCGCTCGGCCAGGACGCGCGTCAGCTCTCCGGTGCCGCAGCCGAGGTCGACAATCTCGCCGTAGGGCCGGTCGGGGATGCGTCCGAGGAGCTCGAAGAAGGGGCGCGCCCGCTCGTCCTTGAAGGCCGCGTACTGCTTTGGGTCCCACATGTTCGCTCCAGTCGACGAACGTCGCCACAGATTGCCACAGCTCTAGCTCCTCCCCCCACCATTGGAGGAAGGGTCGGATGGGGGCTTCGGCTCGCGCATGAGTCTAGCCGAAGCCCGTGGATGCATCGAAAAAGCGCTAGCGGTTGCCAAGCTTAGGCGTTGTGGTCTAGTATCCCCCCGGTCACTACCGAGGCTGGTTGGCATCCCGCCGCTCAGCCGCCAAGGAGGTCCTCGACAACCATATCCACCAGGCCGGTCCCGGCCTCCACCGGACCGGCTCTGGCGCGCTCGAAGCGGCGCGCCAGAAACCCCATACCGTAACCGGGCGAGCAAATCCGCCAGAGCCCGTCCGGGAACCCGGTCGCCTCCCGCGCCCTGGAGGTAGGCGCCCCCCTCTTCGCGGCCGACATCTAGAGCCCTGACAGCAGCGACAAGCGCACAGGGGCTCCGACTCTACACGCCCGACCGGGTTTGGATGAGTCAGTTCCCTGATATCGCGGGTCGCGGGGCCGAAGGAGGATAGATTCGTGCCCAGCATCAACCCCCGCCATCCCCTGATCGGCCGCCGGCGCGGCCCAACCCTGCGCAGCGCCGCCTGGCTGGTCATCGCGGCCGGCGCCCTGTACTACGGCCTCACCGGCCACACCGGTGTCCTCACTCGGCCCGAAAAGGCCCCTCTAGAGGCGGTGCTCTCGCTCCGCGCTCTCACGGCGCCCAACTTCGAGCCCCCGCTGGGACCGAGCCGCCTCGGTCTCGCTCCTGGCGCGGTCTTCCCGCGAAACGACCGCTTCGACGCCCTCCTGTCACTTTCGCCTGAATTGGAAGCGCTGATGCGCTCGGAAGCGGAGGGCGACCTCTCTTCACCCCAGGAGGCCGCGTCGGCGGGACCCGAACCCGAGGAGACGCCACCACCGGGCCCGCCGGCGGCCGCCATCGAAGAAGCGACGCCCTCCCCGGCTCCGGTCCAGGCCATCGTCCCCGCCGTCCCCCATCCCGTGGCCGCGGCGCCGCCGTCGGCGCCGCCTGCTCCAGTTCCGCCCACGCCCATACCCGTTCCCGCGCAGCCGGTGGCGCTCTCGGCCGCCGAGCAACAGCTCCTGAACCTGCACAACGCCGAACGCGCCAGGGCCGGGCTGGCACCGCTGGCAGTCGACCCCCGCCTTCAATCCGTGGCCCGTCAGAGGGCGACAGACATGGCGACCAGGGGCTACTTCAGCCACTATTCGCCGTCCGGACAGACGGCCTTTACCCTGATGTTCGCTGCCGGCCTCAACCCCAAAGCCGCCGGCGAGAACATCGCCTACAACAGCTTCGACACCGCGACCACGGTGATCACGGCTATGAACGGCTTCCTCAGCAGCCCGGCTCATCGCGCCAACATCGTCAGCCGGGAGTACAACAGTATCGGCCTTGCGATGGCCGTGAGCCCTTCCGGGATGAAGTACTACTCGGTCGTCTTCGCTCTGCTCTGATTGACCCCTCGCTGTGAGGGCGCGACTCTTACAGGCGCAGCTCGCTGGAGTGGCCGGGGAAGAGGCGTGATTTCGGGTCGACGCGCTGCTTGGCCGCGTTCGCCGCGATCGCCGCCTGGGCGAAACCCGTGACGATCAGGTTCAGCGGCTCGGCGCCGTCCACGGCGGCGATGTCGCCCGCGGCGAAGACGCCGGGCAGGCTCGTCTCCATTAAACCGTTCACGCGGATGTGGCGATGGTCGGCCATCTCGAAGCCCCACGACTCGATCGGGCCCAGCGCCGCCTTGAAGCCGATGTTGATCAGCACCATGTCGACGTCGAGGTCGCGCTCCTCGCCCGAGCGGTTCTCATAGATAGTCGCGTGCTCCACGCGGCCTTCGCCCCAGACGCGCTTCAGCTCCCAGAAGGTCGACACCCTCACGTTTGACGTGAACAGGCTGGCCAGGCTGGCCTCGTGCGCCCGGAACTCGGAGCGGCGGTGGATGAGCGTTGTCTCAGCCGCCCAGTCCTTCAGGTTCAGGGCCCAATCGACCGCCGTGTCGCCTCCGCCCACGATCAGAATGCGCTTGTTCCTGAAAGGCCGCTTGTCCTTGACGAAGTAATAGACGCCCCTGCCTTCGTAGTCTTCGATCCCCGCCCTGCCAATCTTGTTCGGTGCGAAGGCGCCGATGCCGGCACTGATCAGGACCGTGCGGCTGAGGTGAGCTTCAGTCGCCGTGCCGATGCGCCAGACCTCCTCACCATCCGCGGTCGTCCTTGTTAGGGTGTCGATTCGGGCGCTGTAGACGTATGTTGGCTCAAAGAGGTGGTTCTGCTGGATCAGCTGCTGCACGAGGTCCTTGGCCAGGATTCTCGGGTGCCCGGGAACGTCGTAGATGAGCTTCTCCGGGTAGAGGACGGCGAGTTGGCCGCCCGGCTCCGGCAACGATTCGACGATCTTGGTCCGCATTCCCCGCAGGCCGGCATAGAACCCGGCGAAAAGACCCGTCGGGCCGGCGCCGATTATCGTAAGGTCGAAGACCCCGTCGTCGATCACAGCCCAATTCTAGCGGCTACGTGCGCCTCGCCCGGAAACCAACGGGCCGGACCCTCAGGGCCCGGCCCGTCGTACACCTGAGGGGGCAGGAGCTAGTCCCTGGGCAGGCCGAAGCCGCGCTGGGCGATGATGTTGCGCTGTATTTCGCTCGTGCCGGCGGCAATCGTGGCCGAAACCGAGCTCAGGTAGCCGCGCGCGTACTCAGCCCGGTTCGGCGCCCACGACGATTGGTTGTCGTAGACATTCCCGTACAGGCCGATGAGCTTCATACCCGTCGCGGCGATGCGCTGATTCAGCTCCGACCGGTACAGCTTGCCCATCGAGGCCTCGTAGTTCGGGATCATGCCGCGGTTCTGGAGGTCCAGGATCCGATACACAAGCATTTCCAGTATGTTGCACTCGACCATGCGGTCGGCCAGCTCGAGGCGCGCCTTGGGGTTGCGGTCGAGCATGTTCTGCTCCGTTCCACGAGAGCGCTTGGCCCAGGCGGTCATGCGCTCGACGTTCTTGCGCGCCTGTATGGCGGCGCCGACGCCGGAGCGCTCGTAGTCGAGCGTCGTGGTGCCGACGTACCAGCCCCGGTTCACCTCGCCCACCACGTTCTTCGCTGGAACGCGGACGTTGTCGAAGAACACCTGGTTGAAGCCCGCGCCGCCGGACATCTGGACCAGCGGTTGCAGGCTGATGCCTGGAGTCGTGAAGTCGAGCAGGAAATAAGTGATGCCGCGGTGCTTCGGCGCATCCGGGTCGGTCCTCGCCATCATGAACATCCAGTTTGCGAACTGCGCGCCCGAGGTCCAGATCTTCGACCCGTTGATCAGGTAATCGTCGCCGTCCTTCACGGCCCGCGTTTGCAGGCCCGCGAGGTCGGAGCCGGCGCCCGGCTCGGAGAATCCCTGGCACCATTGGGTCTCACCCCTGAGGATCCTGGGCAGGTGCTCGGCCTTCTGCTCGTCAGTGCCGTGGACGATAATCGTCGGCCCGGAGAGCGAGATGCCCATGCCGCCAACTTGAGGGGCGTTGGCCTCGGCCATCTCCTGGCTGAGGATGAACTGCTGCATGTGCGTCATCTCAGCGCCGCCGTACTCTTTCGGCCAGGCCGGTGCCACCCAACCTTTGTCGGCCAGGTGTTTGCGCCACTCCGCCATGGCTCCGGTGGCGCGCCGGAAGCCCTCGCCTCCAACGCGGGCGCGCCGCAGTTCTGACTCTTCCTGCCGGTTCCTGGCGATGTTGCCTTCACCGCCGAAGCCGCCGGGGCCGTCGTCGCGACCTCGCAACTCCTGCGGAAGGTTGTTCTTGATGAATACCCGGACCTCCTGTCGCCAGGTAGCCTCTTCGGGACTGTCCTTGATCCGCATTCATTCACACCTTTCCGAGTGGGAGCCGAACGGTCTCCCCGGCATCCGGCGCGTGACCGCGCGCAAACATCCAGCGCCAGGATTATACGCTGGTGTCAAGAAACTGCAGGCTTCGCGGAATGAATGGCGGGCCGGGATTGCTCCCGGCCCGCATCGGCTGCATCGGGCTTTTCGGCCTTAGTCCCTGGGCAGCCCGAAGCCGCGCTGGGCGATGATGTTGCGCTGTATCTCGCTCGTGCCAGCGGCGATGGTCGCCGAGACGCTACCAAGGTAGCTGCGCGCGTACTCCGCCTTGTTGGCAGCCCAAGAAGACTGGCTGTCGTACACGTTGCCGTATAACCCGATGAGCTTCATCCCCGTGCCGGCGATGCGCTGCACGACCTCCGAATTGTAGACCTTCCGCATCGAGGCCTCATAGTTCGGGATCAAGCCCCGGTTCTGAAGATGAACAATTCGGTAGGAGAGCATGGCGACGATCTGCGCTTCGACCATCCGGTCCGCGAGTTCCAGGCGGACCTTCGGGTTGCGGTCGACCGTGGCCTGGTCCTGGCCGCGCGTCTTCTTCGCCCAGGAGACCATCTGCTCGACGGACTTTCGCGTGCTGACCGCGGAGCCAACACCTGACCGTTCGTAGTCTAGAGTTGTCGTGGCCACGTACCAGCCCCGGTCAACTTCACCAACGATGTTCCTTGCGGGGACGCGCACGTTGTCGAAGAAGGTCTGGTTGAAGCCGGCGCCGCCAGTCATCTGCACCAGCGGCTGCAGCGTGACCCCAGGAGTGGTGAAATCGAGGAGAAAGAAGCTGATGCCACGGTGCTTGGGCGCGTCGGGGTCGGTTCGCGCCAGCATGAATATCCAGTTCGAGTACTGGGCGCCCGACGTCCAGATTTTGGAGCCGTTGATCACGTAATCGTCGCCATCCTTCACGGCTCGTGTCTGCAGGCCGGCGAGGTCGGAGCCGGCGCCGGGCTCGGAGAATCCCTGGCACCAGCGGGTCTCGCCGGAGAGGATTTTCGGAAGATGCGCGGCCTTTTGCTCATCCGTGCCGTGCACAATGACGGTCGGACCCACCAGAGAGATGCCGCTGCCGCCAACGCTTGGAGCGCCGGCCTCAGCCATCTCCTGGCTGAGGATGAACTGCTCCATAATCGTCATCTCGGCGCCGCCGTACTGCTTCGGCCAGGCGGGCGCCCCCCAACCCTTCTCAAAGACCTTCTTGCGCCAATCGGCTCGAGCGCCGATCTCACGGCGGAAGCCTTCGCCCCCCGTGCGCTGGCGCCTCAGCTCCGACTCCTCCTGGCGGTTTCGGGCAATCTGCCCTTCGCCCCAGACATCATCACCCCCGCCTTTCAGCTCCGGCGGTAGGTTCCGCGCGATGAACTCGCGTACTTCGTGTCGCCAGGACGCTTCATCCGTGGTGTCGCTGAAACGCATTGGGGCCCGCCTTTCTGCTTCGAACGAGACGCGGGTCTCAGTCACAATCGATCGCCGAGCATTATACGCCTGAGCCAATCCCCGATGTCGGTCTCCGATCTGCCCCAAGGAGCGACTACAGAAGACCGTGCAGGTGCCCCAAAGGCAGGCCCTCACCATTCTGACGGACCTGTACATGTGCCCGCGGCTTTCGCTCACGTCGACGGTTGGGTAACAGTTAGTCTTGGGGCATGACGTCAGCGGCGTTGACCACCCATAGGCCAGCGAAATATCCTTAGCGTTGGCTGCCTCGATGCTCTTCAACGTTTCCGGCCTCGTCCAGGAAGGCATTGGTGCCACGCGCACCTACGTGTTAGACGAGAGTCTGGGCCTAGAAGGCCGCGAGCCGGAGCGCATCGCCGGAACGGCGCAACTCTTGCGAACCAAGGCCGGGGTGCTCGTCCGGGCTCAACTGCATATGGTCGAGCCCGAGGTCTGCAGCCGCTGCCTCAAGCCACTCGAAGAAACCGTCCGGGTCGACTTCGAGGAGGAATTCCAGATGAGTATCGACCCGGCAACTGGGGAGCCAACAACGGCTGTCGACCCGGACGCCTTTTTGATTGACTCCCAGCATATGCTTGACCTCAGGGAGGCGGTGCGCCAGTATCGCGAGGTTTCATTGGAGATGCAGCACCTGTGCCGGCCTGACTGCCGCGGGCTCTGCCCCAGGTGCGGGACCGACCTGAACCTGCAACCATGTCAGTGCGAGTCCCCTGCTGCCGACGCTCGGTGGACGGCGCTGGCGACCCTCGCCGACACCTTGAGCCAAGGAAAGGACTGACTTGCCTCCACTACCAAAGAAGCGTTATCCCAAGGCCCGGCAGGGCAAACGCCGCAGTCACCTCGCCCTGAAGCTGGTTGGCCTCACCCGCTGTCCTCAGTGCCGGACCATGCGCATGCCTCACCATGCCTGCCCGGTCTGCGGGCAGTACAAGGGGCGAGAGGCCGTCGACATCCAGGGCCCGACCCTTGCCGAATAGCGGCCCGTTCGCTCTCCCCGTGGGCGCCGCCTCTTCCGTTGCCTGGCTATTTCCCGGGCAGGGCGCCCAGGAGGTTGGCATGGGCAGAGACCTCTGGGAGTCGTCGAAAGCCGCTCGTGAAGTGTTCACGGCCGCGGACGCCGTCCTCGACCTTCCGCTCAGCCGTATCTGCTTCGAGGGTCCCGACGACAGACTGCGCGACACTGAGACCGCTCAGCCCGCGATCATGACCGTGAGCCTCGCATGCCTCGCCGCAGCCCTTGAAAGCGGCGCAGCGAAGGAGCGGCCGGCTTTCGTAGCCGGCCATAGCCTGGGCGAATACAGCGCCATCGTCGCCGCCGGGGCGCTCGACTTGAACGAGGCGCTGCGCTTGATTCAGGCGCGCGCTCGGCTCATGGCTGAGGCCGGAGTTGCCCACCCCGGAACTCTCGCTGCGATCATCGGCCTCGATGAAGCCGCGGTCCGTGAGGTCTGCGTCGCGGCCGGGGCCGACGTGTGTAATCTGAATCTGCCAAACCAGACGGTCATCGGGGGCACCAGAGCTGCCGTGGCCAGGGCGATAGTGCTGGCTAAGGAGCGCGGCGCCCAGCGGGCGATAGAGCTAAACGTAAGCGGAGCCTTCCATAGCCGCCTCATGCTGCCTGCCGCCGAAGGGCTCCGGCCCGCAATCGAGAAGGCCGCCGTGGGCGACGCTGACGTTCCCGTGGTGTCGAACGTAACCGCGCAGCCGCTTTCTGCCTCACGGGCGATCCGCGAGGAGATGAGCCTGCAGATCTCGAGCCCGGTCCGCTGGCACGAGTCGGTGCGCAGAATGGCAGACCACGGCGTCACGACTTTCGTAGAATTCGGCCCGGGGAAGGTCCTGACGGGCATGGTGCGGCGGCTGGTTGAAGGCGCCCGGCTCGTCAACGTCTCCAGCATGGCAGACCTTGCCGGCGCCGGCGAGACCGCCATTAAGGCGTGACCGGAAGGTTCCCGTGTTCAGCCTAGAAGGCAAAGTCGCAATCGTCACTGGAGGGGTGTCGAGATCCGGCAATCGCGGCATAGGCGGCGCGATATCAGTGCACCTGGCCAGGACAGGCGCCCGCCTCGTAGTGAACTACCTGTCAAACGACCAGGCGGCGGAAGCGCTCGCCAAGGAGATCGGCAAGGACGGCTGCCAGGTTGCTCTGGTGAAGGGCGACGTGAGTAAACCCGAAACGGCGCAGCGCGTCATTGATACGGCAATCGAGCGTTTCGGACGGGTGGACATCCTCGTCAACAACGTCGGCAAGACCGCCGACGATGTCCTCGTGCGCATGTCGGAGGAGGACTGGGACAGCGTTGTAGCGGCGAACCTGAGGAGCACCTTCCTCTGCACTAAAGCGGCGATCCGTTCCATGCTCCGCCAGCGCTGGGGCAGGATTATCAACATAACGAGCGCCGCGGGTCTCGTCGGCAACGCCGGGCAGACGAATTACTCCGCCGCGAAGGCCGGTGTGATTGGCTTCACTCGGTCTTTAGCGCGTGAGGTCGCCAGCCGGAACATCACGGTGAACGCCGTCGCGCCTGGTCTGGTCAAGACGAACATGACGGCGCATCTCAGCGACGCCCAGATCGACGAGCTCCTCAAGCGGATTCCCATGGGACGCTATGCGGCGCCCGAGGAAATCGCGCCCCTCGTGACCTTCCTCGCCTCGGATGAGTCCTCTTACATTACTGGACAGGTGATCGCCGTCGACGGCGGCATGACCTAGAATCATGGCGGCGCCGCGCCGGAAAGCCCGCGAACTCGCGCTCCAGTCCCTTTACGAGACCGACGTGGCCGGTCATGACCCCCGAGGCGCCCTCGAACGTCTGATCGGCGAGGAGCGCTTGAAGGGGAGCCTGGCCGAGTTCGCACGCACGCTGCTCGCAGGGGTCTTGGCCCACTTGCAGGAGATCGACCGGCTGATCGAGAAGACGGCGCCGGCATGGCCGGCGGCGCAACTCGCACCCGTCGATCGCAATATCCTGCGGCTTGCGATTAGGGAGTTCTTTATGGATAATCTGACACCGGTCAGCGTCGCCATCAACGAGGCGGTTGAGCTCGCGAAAAAGTATGGCAGCGCCAGCTCGCCGAAGTTCGTGAACGGTGTGCTAGGATCGCTCAGCGCGGCTTCCACAGAGCACGCGCCCAAGCAGGAGGGTGACTAACCTTGGCAACCGTTTTTGAGCGCGTCCGGAAGATCATCGTTGACCAGCTCGGCGTCGACGAGGAGCAGGTCGTTCCCTCCGCCTCCTTCGTCGATGACCTCAACGCCGACTCGCTCGACCTGGTCGAGCTGATCATGTCGCTAGAAGAAGAGTTCAGCAAAGACGGCAAGGCGCTCGAAATCTCAGACGAAGACGCGGAAAAGATCGTCACCGTTCAGGACGCCATCGACTACCTCAAAGACCTGGGCATCGAAGACTAGGCTGGGCTGGTGATCCGTCCGGACGGGCGGATCTCGCACCGACCCCGCTCCTGGCGCCGCCGTGGCAGTCCTTTCGGCCACGTGCGGCGTATTTTTCTATGCGGTAACCTGTCTCTCGGGGGTTAGAGGGCCTTTATGCAAGCTTTTGGCATTGGACTGCCCGAGCTTCTCCTCGTTCTCGTACTCACGGTGCTCGTCGTGGGCCCGGAACGCCTGCCCGAAGTCGCGGCCCAGATCGCCCGGTTCATCCGCCGCGCTCGCTCCTACGCCGAGTACGTCGCCCGCGACTTCAACGACGTTGTTGCCGAGCTGGAGAAGGAAGTCGGGACTTCCCGCGAGGACTTGAAAGAGATCGCCACATTCGTCGGCGGTTCTACCGCGGCCCTCGCCCAGGAGCTCGACAAGGTCGGCGCCGAAGCCCGGGATGCTACCGATCTGCAGAAACTGGACCGCGAAATCAGCCCGCCCAACGTCGTGCCCATCGATGCCGTCGCCTCCCGCCACAACGGCGAGCGCGATGCTACGGCCGTGAAGGAGGAGAGCGAGGCGGGGTCGGATATGGCCGCGCAGGAGCAGGAGGAGGACAAGAGCGCCGAGACCTGGTTCGTTCCCGGTACCCGACGCCGCCGTCGGAGCGCGAACGACGGCATCTGACACCCGCGAAATTGGACTAGGTGAGTAGCGGCCGTCAGGAGGACGATGACGGCAAGACGATGACGATCCTGGAGCACCTCCAGGAGTTGCGTCAGCGTCTCATGATTTGTGCCGGCGCCCTCGTAGTGGCATTAATAGCCTCGTTTTACCCTCTGACACAGTGGGCGATGACCTGGCTGACCAGGCCGGCACGATCAAAGGTCCCGAATTTTCATCTCATCTTCACCGGGCCGCTCGAGTTTTGGACGACATTCTTCCAGGTATCCCTGCTCCTCGGGCTCACGATCGCGATGCCCGTTCTCATCTGGCAGCTTCTGGCGTTTGTCGGTCCCGGTCTGACGCGAACAGAGAAGCGCTGGACCTATCCGATCGTCCTCGGGGCCAGCGCCATGTTCGTCTTCGGCTGCCTCTTCGCCTACTACATCGAGATGCCGCCGGCGTTGAACTTCCTCCTCACCCCCCCGGGGGGCGTGCCGGCGGAGCCGTTTATCAGCGTCTCGAAATACTTCAGCTTCGCGACGCGGCTCATGCTGGTTACAGGCCTCGTCTTCGAGACTCCTTTGGTCGTGATGGGCCTGGCCAAGGTGGGGGTGGTTCACTCGCGGATGCTCTTGCGCTGGTGGCGCTTCGCGTTCGTCGGTGCCTTTGTGCTCTCCGCGGTCGTGACACCGTCGATCGACCCGATCACGCAAACACTCGTGGCCGTACCGATGATCGTTCTCTACTTCTTTGGCATCGCCCTGGCTCGCCTGGTGGAGAAGAATCCGATCATTCCTCGGAGTTAGGTGTCACTCCCCGTCCGGGAATCTGATTTACGGGCTATGCTCTTAAGCATAATTGCATTGACGCGCCATAGTGGCGGTGCTACGATCCCGCCAGCCTGAACACGGGGTAACATTACGCGGCTCTCTGGCTCACCTTTCCTAAATTCACGTGAGAGAGGCGCAACGGCGCCTCCCCGTCTTTCTCGCCCGTGAACCTCGAAGAGCGTCGTAGCGGCCTCGCGGAGCTCGACGAGCGGATCTCGCGTTGCACGGAGTGCCCCCTGGCCAGCACGAGGACGAAGGCCGTGCCCGGTGAGGGCCGCATCGACGCGGACGTAATGCTCATTGGCGAGGCGCCGGGATATTACGAAGACCAGCAGGGCAGGCCTTTCGTCGGCGCCGCCGGACAGTTCTTGGAGCAGTTGCTCGCCAGCATTGGCCTGAAGCGGAGCGACGTCTTTATCGCCAACGTGATCAAATCGCGACCGCCGGGGAACCGCGACCCGCTGCCGGCCGAAATCGACGCCTGCTCGAAGTGGCTCACCGAACAGCTCCGCATAATTCAACCCACGGTCGTTGTCACTCTGGGACGTTACTCCCTGGCCCGCTACTTGCCCGGCGTGCCGATCAGCCGGGTTCACGGCCAGGGGCGCAGAGTGGGCGACCTCTGGGTCGTGCCGATGTATCACCCCGCCGCCGCGCTTCATCAGGGGAGCTTGCGCCGCGTAATCGAAGAGGACTTCAAGAAGATCCCGGGTTACGTCGCCCAGGCCGTCAAGGAGCACGACATGGCGAGGCACGCGGTCGCAGCTGTAGCGGCCGCGGCGGCCCCTGAGCCCGCGCAGATGAAGCTCTTCTAGTGGCTGAGGGCGGAGCCCTGCGGGTAATTCCTCTCGGCGGCCTTGGTGAGATAGGCCGCAACATGATGCTGTTCGAATACGGCGACGACATGATCGCCGTTGATGCCGGGCTGATGTTTCCCGAGGAGGAAATGCTCGGCGTAGACCTTGTTATCCCCGACGTCACTTACATCGAGCGCAATCGCCACAAGTTCAAGGCGATCTTCATCACTCACGGGCATGAAGACCACACGGGCGGCCTGCCCTACGTCCTCCGCCGGGTGAAGGCCCCCGTGTACTGCACACCCCTCACGAACGGGCTGATCAGCGTCAAGCTCAAGGAGCACCGGCTCCTGGACGAGACAGACCTGCGCACGATCCTGCCGCGCGAGGTGGTGCACATCGGTGCTTTCCGGGTCGAGCCATTCAGCGTGGCGCATAGCGTCCCGGACTCGGTGGGATACGCGATCACGACGCCCGTGGGCACCGTAATCCACACCGGCGACTTCAAGCTCGACCACACTCCCGTGATGGGCCAGGTGACCGACCTTCCCCGCCTCGCCGAGCTGGGGAATGAGGGCGTGCTGCTCCTGATGGCCGACTCGACCTACGCGGAGGTCCAGGGCTACACCCAGTCGGAAAGGGTGGTCGGCGAAGCCCTGAACAACATCATGACGACAGCGACGGGACGCGTCATCATCGCGACGTTCGCGTCGCTGATCGCCCGTGTCCAGCAGGTGATAGACGCGGCCGAGTTCAGTGGCCGCCGCGTCTTCGTCACCGGGCGCAGCATGATGGACAACGTCCAGATGGCCCGCGAGCGCGGCTACCTCGACTTCCCGCGGGAGCGGACCCTGACCGTAAACGAGCTCAGGAGCGCCCGACCAGAAGAAGTGGCCATCATAACCACGGGCAGTCAGGGCGAACCGACCTCCGCCCTTACGCGGATGGCCCATGGCGATCACCAGCATGTCCAGATCGTCCCGGGCGACACCGTCGTCGTCTCCGCGACGCCTATTCCTGGAAATGAAGCCCTGGTGTACCGGACCGTCGACAACCTCTTCCGCCTCGGCGCCCGTGTCCTTTACAACCGCGTCGCAGACGTTCATGTTCGCGGCCACGCCGCCCAGGAAGAGCTAAAGATCATCCAGTCGCTGGTGAGGCCAAAGTACTTCGTGCCCATCCACGGCGAATACCGGCATCTCGTCCTCCACGCGGAGCTGGCGCGGACGATGGGTGTCGCTCCCGAAAACGCCATGGTGCTCGTCGACGGCGACGTCCTGGAGCTACGGGAAGACGGCGCCCGGACCGGCGAGCGCGTGCCCGCCGATTACGTTTACGTCGACGGCCTGGGCGTCGGCGACGTCGATCACATCGTCCTGCGTGACCGCCTGCACCTCGCTACTGACGGCATGGTCGTGGTCATCCTCACCGTGGACAAGCAAACCGGCAAACTCGTCGGCCGACCCGACGTCGTATCGCGCGGAGTCACGGGGATCGAGGAGTCGGAGGAGCTGCTGGAACGAACGCGCGAGATGGTGGTGGCCGCTCTTCGGGGCGCCGACCACGTCGCCGAATGGTCGATCGTGAACTCTAACGTAAAGGACGCGGTCGCGAAGTTCCTCTACGACGAGACGCACCGCCGTCCGATGATCCTCCCCGTCGCCGTCGAGGTCTAGCGTCCGGGCACTCCGCTCCATTTCTCGCGGGCGGGCGTGTCGCGGAGATTCGGGGCCGAGGCGCCAATAGCCGGCTCAGGCTTCGAGCAGACGGCGGCGCTCCAGACCGGCGCCGTCGTTGTTGCCATTACGCTCGAGAAGGCGCGCCATTTCGAACAAGAGGTTGGTGCGCGCGCCCAGCGTCAGGCTGAGGCCGTTGAGGAGACCGATCACGCGCCCCACAAAGAGCAGGTCGGCGGGGATGGCGACGAGGGGATTCGAGCGCAGGACCGCGCTCATCTCCCGGTAGGAGTCGCGGAACATCTCGCGGTCGGCGTAGCCCGCGCCGGCGGCCGTCATTCTCCGCGCGATGTTGCCGACGTAGGCTTGGCCCAGTTGCTCGTAGCCCTCCGACGTGTCCAGCTTCATGCGGAACCCCATGTCCCGGAAGGAGCTTCCCACGAGGGCGTCGTCGGACGCGATCAGGGCCTGCGTCATCTGGCCAAAGAGATAGCGGAACTGCGGCCCCACGTCCTTGACCTGCCCGAAGTCGACCAGGACCAGCTTTGGTCCGGGCGCCACCATCAGGTTCCCGGGATGGGGATCGGCGTGGAACAGCCCGTGCTTGAGGATCATCTCGCTAAACGCGACTACGAGGACTTTCGCGATGTCCGCCGGGTCGACGCCCATCGCCCGGATGGCATTGATGTCGGTGATCTTGACGCCATCGAGGTACTCCATGGTCAGGACACGCGTTGTCGTGTGCTCCCAGAAGATGCGGGGGACAACTATGTCATCGACGCCCGCGAAGTTGGCCGCGATAGCCTCCGCGTTTCGGCCCTCGTTGACAAAGTCCAGCTCTTTCGGGATCATTCGGCCCATTTCGTCCGCGACGAAGCGGAAGTCGAGCGACCGGTCCACGCGATAGAGGATGCCGATGAAGCGGGCGATGTTCTTCAGGTCGATGTCCACAATGCGGGAGATGTCCGGGTACTGGACCTTCACGGCCGCCAGGCGGCCGTCGCGAAGGACGGCGCGGTGGACCTGGGCCAGGGACGCGGAGGCGACGGGCGCTTCGTCGAACTCTCGAAACACGGACGTGAGGGGCTGGGCCAGCTCACGCTCGATCTCGCGGCGAATGACGTCGAAGGGCTCCGGAGGCACTTCGTCTTGAAGTCGCGACAGGACCTCGACGTACTCGTCGGGCACGACATCGGGGCGGCTGCTGAGGAACTGCGAGGTCTTGATCAGCAGGCCTTGGTTGCGGATGGCCGTGTCGTAAAAGCGGTTTGCGCTCCAGCGGTGGTGCTTGCCGCGGCGTATCCGGCCCCAATCCTGGCCGCGTCGCTTCTCGAGCAGGGAGATGCGCTTGTAGCCGATGAACACGCGCAGGAGCATGCTGCCGACGTTGAAAAAGCGCCGCGCCCGGCTGCGCGGTGGCCGCGACCGAAGGCGGACGCCGTAGACCTCGCCGCTGGTAGGCATCGCCTCTATCTTGACATGGCGTCGCCGGGGGACGCCAATGGCAGACTTGGGACGGCTCAGGGGGGCGCCGGCCGCGGTGACGTTAGGCCTGGAAGATGGCGTCGATGTACAGCTCGAATCCCACCGCCAGCACGGCGCAGCAGATCGGCAGCGACCGCGTGAGTGAGGCGGGATCGACGCTCTGGTACAGGCGCAAAAACGCGATGATGAAGGCCGTGACCGCGAGGCTTCCATGAGTCAGGAATACACCGCCGGTAACGGGACCATCGAGATGAAACAGGGCCGTTTCCAGGCTCGCCAACATCAAGCCGGGAATGAGGAAGGCGTCGGCGACGTGGCGGGGCAGGGTGCCGAGCCTGTATCGCCCCTCAGCCCAGCCGCCGGCGATCATCGGCAGCCCCATGGCGAGGTGAACGAACCTCGCGGTCGTCTCGACGAACGTTACGGCCACCATGCCCCAGCCGAGGCCAACCAGGATTGCCGGGAACGCCATCATGCGCAGGCGGCTGCGGGACCACACGCCGCCGGCAAGGTTCTCCGCCAGCATTATCGCGCCGACGAACACAAAGCCCGCGCCGAACAGGTGATGCGAGTCCTTCGGGGCCGGTATCAGCCAGAAGCTCGCCGTGTGGAGGAGGTAGGCCGATTCCACTACTCGCCGACCTCGAGCCCGCGCTGGTCCTCGGCCCTGAAGACCTCCTCAGGCTCAACCGCCGGGAATACGGCCGGCCTGACCTCTTCGGCGGTCGCTCCATAGACGGCGAGGGCCACCGGCAGCGTCACCACCGATACGAGAACGCCGACGATCAGGATCAGGATTGCCGGGTCAAAGATAACCTGGCGGAAGCTGTCCGGCGTGTTGCCGCCGGCGGCGGCGCCGAGCATCAGGATAAGCCCGACCGCGTCGATGGCCGGTCCGAGCAGCGCGATTATCAACGCTCGGCGCTGTGGCGACATGGTTAGAGCTCGCGGGGCGGCGTAATGATAGCGTCGCGGCCTGCACCTGCCGTCGCGCCCATCCAGAGTGTGCCGCGGGGGACCTCAAGTCAAGGCCTGCAATGGGTTGGGGTTGGAGCGGGGCACATGATTCGAACCCGCGACAGCCAGCCTGGAAGCGATTCGGACGAAGGGCAGATTGCCGGGGAAGCGTCAGGCTCGACGGCTATAATTGCCTCCACCTCAGGAGACCTGATGGCTAAGATCAATGTCTGAAGACCAGCTCGCCTTGAATGACCGGGACCTGACGCCCGCCAAACGGCCGGAGCCTTCCTTCGGTTGGTTCCTGCCCATCGACGGCGATGGAGAGCATATTGGCACGCTGAGGGCCGAGCGGGAGCCCACTCACGAGTATCTCGTGGCGGTAGCCCAGGCGGCAGAATCGGCCGGCTACGCGAACATGCTGGTGCCAACTCGCCTTGTCAACGGCTCGTTCGAAGAGGGCGCGGCTCTCGCGGAAACCTGGACCACGGTTTCGGCCACCGCTCCGCTCACGAGCCGCCTGCGCTTTCTGATCGCCGTGAGGCCCGGTCTCATCGCCACCGGTCTGTTCGCGAAGATGGCTGCCACCCTGGACCAGATCACGAGAGGCCGGATCGACATCAACGTGGTGCCGGGTGGCATCGAGGGTGACCTCGAGAGGCTCGGAGAGTCGTCCGGCCATGATCAGCGTTATGAGCGCGCGGCCGAGTTCATCCAGGCCTGTCAGGCCCTGTGGCAAGGCGCGCCTGTCACGTTCTCCGGACGCTATGTCCGCATGCAGAACGCAATCTGCTCGCCCGGGCCTTTTGCCGGCAGGCCCAAGATCTACACCGGCGGTGCCTCGCCGGCGGCTCTCCGCCTCGCCGGTGAGTGCGCCGACGTGCTCCTGGCCTGGATCCAGCCCCTGGCGGCGATGCGCACGCTGGTTGAAGCGGCCAGAGCACAATATGTTGCCAACTCCCGCCCTCCGCGCCTCGGCCTTCGGACGCACATTGTGCTGGGCAAGACGGAAGGCGAGGCGTGGGCGAACGCGGATGAGCTCTTGGCAGAGGCCCATCCGCTCGTGGAAGGGCAGCGCCGCGCGGCCGGCCCGGTCCAAATGATCGGCCGCGCCGCTCAGACGCGGGTGGCCTCGGACTTCAGGTTATCGTCGCGGCTCTGGAATGGCATCAGCCGGGTCCGCGTTAATCTCGGCACCGCTATCGTAGGGACACCTCAGCAGGTAGCCGATGAGCTTCTCGACTTTTGGCGCCTTGGCTTCGACGAATTCATACTCTCGGCTTACCCGCATCTGGAGGAAGCGCGAACGATAGCTCGCGAGGTGGTCCCTCGAGTCATCGAACGCGCCCTCATGCAGGCATGAAAGTCGGGTAGGATAGATCGCGGTTTTCAAAGCCGGCTTTGAGATTGGTTCCCGTACTGCTTGGTCTCGGCCCGCTCGATCACGAGGCAATAAGCCGTAAGCTCAGCCACAGGCCGGTGCCTCACGCCCCGCGGCACCACGAACACGTCTCCCACGCCTAGCGTCACGGCCTCACGGCCCTCCATCTCGATTCGGAATGTGCCCTGCCAGCACAAGAAGAGCTCGTCCTCGGCGTGATGATGCCAGGGAAACTCGCCCTCCATGCGCGCCAGCCGGACCACGGCCTCGTTGACCGCGGCCACGTCGACCGGCTTCCAGGCCTCCGTCAGCTCAGCCGCGATTA
This sequence comes from uncultured Dehalococcoidia bacterium, assembly GCA_964422735.1. Classification (GTDB taxonomy): domain Bacteria; phylum Chloroflexota; class Dehalococcoidia; order DSTF01; family WHTK01; genus CAYRCD01. Next base: position 26,947 of record CAYRCD010000035.1, read on the forward strand.
GGCGGACCGAGACCGGAACGTTGGGTGAGGCCTCTCGCTGCATCATCAAAGTCGCTCGGCGAAATTGTGGCACACACTCATCGGGGGTGGAGACGGAACGACGCAGAACCGGGGGCATCTGGAGCGGGGGAGGGGGCTCGAACCGCGACCGCTGTTCGGAAGATAGCCGGGCTACTTCGCGATTTCCCAGATGTGGCCGGCCGGATCGCGGAAGCTGGCGGTTCGGGGCCCCCAGGGGCGGTCCATCGGGCCGTTCAGCAACTCCACGCCGCGCTTGGTCAGCTCCGCGCACGTGGCGTCCACGTCATCGACCTCGATGGTGAACACAAAGCAGGATCCGGCCTCGGGACTTGCCAGGGCTGCCGGTTCGATGAGTTCGCCCGCTGCTGCTGACTTGAGCAGGTTGACCAGCGTGCTCCCGAACTTGAACACGGCCGAATTGTTGTCCTCGAACACGACCGGCAGGCCGAAGACCTTTAGATAGAACTGTTTCGCTGTTTCCAGGTCCTCGACGAACAGCGTAATGGCACGGATACCGCTTGGCCAGGAAGCCACTGCCGCACCTCTTCCCGTGATCTCGTCGATGGTGGTGGTCTGGAGCGGGGGACGAGATTCGAACTCGCGACAGCCTGCTTGGAAGGAACGGCTTTGGCTCTTTAGGCGTTAAATAGCCGTTTTCAGATTCAAACGTTGACCATCAGGCCAACTCCCCAGCGATCTTGGCGACCTGTCTCCAAGAAGGCAGACGACCTGCCTCCACTGACCGATAGGCACATTCTAGCAGGACCCGCCATAGCGGCTTATGCAGTACGTTTGTGCTAGAATCCCGTCGTGACTGGAGAGGGATGAGATGCCTAGCAGGGTGCTGAAGAATGAGGTTGCTGAGACGTTGTCGGTGTCCTCATCCT
>CAYRCD010000036.1:0-27355 GCA_964422735.1 uncultured Dehalococcoidia bacterium
TCTACATCGAAAAGGGCCTGCTCAATGAGCCGCAGCGCTGCGCGGCATGCCGGGCAAGCCGGCGGCGAGAACGCGCCGGAGGCAACGGGCGCGAGGCCACGGCCATAACCTGCGCATCTTGCGGCAACGAGGCTACCGTGCCGTTCGTCCCCCGGTATGACCGCCCGGTCTACTGCGGCGATTGCTTTTCCGAGCAGAGGGCTCGAACCGTCGTCGGTTCGCGCTAGGGATGCGGTCGCGGGGGGGTTCACCCGCGTGGGGCGGGCATTGAGCCCGGCCGGGCCTGGGCCTATTCGCGCCGGGCTAGATGGCCGGCTCAGGCCGGGCGTCTGGTGTCGATGGTGGCGGCTCGACGGGATGACCACCTACCCAGGCGGCGCCGCCCTGCCAGTGCTCCTTCTTCCAGACGGGAACGACCTCTTTGATGCGGTCCACGGCCCAGTGACAAGCCTCGAACGCCTCTTTGCGGTGAGGTGACGCTACCGCGACTAGAAGGCTGGTCTCGCCGATCTCCAGAGTGCCGATCCGGTGCCAGACCCCGATCGCGCCCACCGCCGGGAACTGATTTTTGGTCTGAGCCGCGACCTCGCGCATCTTCTTCAGGGCCATGGACTCGTGGGCCTCGTATTCGATCCACTCGACGCGGCGGCCTTCGCTGTTGTTGCGGACCACGCCGTAGAACAAAGCGATGGCGCCGTTGTCGTCGCGCCGCACGAGGTCGACCAGGGTCTGGACGTGGGGCTCGAGCCGCTGGCCGGTGACCCAGAAGGGCTCCGTGGCCGGCGGGCCTTCGACCGCCTGGGCGCCGCCGCTGACGGGAGGGATAAGAGAGACCTCGGCGCCTTCGTGCAGCACCTGGTTGGTCGGGATGTACTCGTCGTCGATGGCGAAAACGAGGGTCTTGAGGAGGGGCCGGACGACCGGATACTCGTCGGCGATGCGCACCTTGAGCTGATCGACGGTGGCGCCCTCGGCGAGGTCCATGACGATATCCTTCCTGCCGACGAGGTCGTGCAGGCCGGCGAAGAGGCGCAAAGACACCCTCATCGGGTAATTCTAGCATCGGGTAGGATGTAGCCCTAACTCCTGGACGCGAAGACAGGGGCATACGGGCATGAGTATCGGTCGGTCGAACCGAACAAGCGTGGCTGGCACGGGACGAATCGTAATCTCCTCGGCCTTCACCCGCGCCGCCAGAGTGGCCCTCGACCTCCTGTATCCGCCGCACTGCGCCGTGTGCGGACGTGGAGGTCGATTCTTGTGCGACGCCTGTCTCGGCACGCTGCCGCGCGCGGAGCCTCCCCGATGTCGCGTCTGCTGGTTGCCTCAAGCCGGTGCCTTTTGCCCTCACTGCGACCTGCATCCCGCCGCGTTTGACGCGCTGCGCTCGGTATTCCGATACGAGGCCGAGGTCCGCCGCCTTGTTCACGACTTCAAGTTCCGCAACTGCAGTGCCCTGGCCGAGGCTCTGGCGGCGCCGATGAGCGAGGTCGCGCGGGCGCCCGCCCTGACCGCGGACCTGGTCGTCCCGGTCCCCCTCAGCACCAGGAACGAGCGCGAGCGCGGCTATAACCAGGCTTCTCTGCTGGCGCGACGGATCGGCGGCTCGTTGGGCCTGCCAGTCGTGGCGGCTTTGATGCGAGTCCGGCCGGCCCGGCCGCAGTCGCTGACCAGCGATGCCTTCGAACGACGCCGAAACGTGGAGGGCGCATTCGCCGCGCGCCGGCCCGACGTGCTCGAGGACAAGGCGGTCCTCCTGGTCGACGACGTGGCCACGACCGGCGCCACGCTGGACGCCTGCGCGCGCGCGCTGGGCGCCGCCGGCGCGCTGTATGTCGGCGCGATAACCTTCGCGCGGGAGGACGGATGACGGTTTCCGAACCCTTCCTGGTACTGTTCTGTGGTGGCATGGGCGGCTCGCCGGTCGAAGATACGCTCGGCGCCGCCCTGCGTGAGTGCGCCCTGGACACGCTCGATGAAGCCCTGGCGACGGGCGCCTACGCCGGCGCGGTCGTCGTCGCCGATGAGGACGCTGCCCGTTTCCTCGAAAGACGTCTGCCTTCAGGAGTGCGCCTTGACGTCGACGCGCCGCGGGAGGCCTTTCACCTTGGACGCCGCCTCTCGGAGGTCGTGACCCGTTACGACCTGGAGCGCCCGGTATATACGGGCTGCGGCCTGCCATTGATTAAGGGCGACGAGCTCGCGGCGGTCGCCGCGGTGCTCTCCGGCGCCGACCTGGCGGTGGTGAGCAACAACTACTTCTCCGCGGACATGTGCGGGTTCGTGCCCGGCAGCGTCGTTCGCGACCTCGATCTGCCCGATAACGACCGTATTCTGCCGCGTTTCCTGGTCCAACAGGGCGGCCTGATTAACCAGGCCCTGCCCCGTACAATCTCAAACCAGTTCGACATCGACACGCCGGGCGACCTGGCCGTACTCGCCTATGCCGGCGGCGCCGGGCCGCGCCTGACTGCCTGGCTCGCGGACAATCCGGTCGACACGGAGCGCCTGAGAAACGCGGCGAAGCTCTTCACCGATAACCAGGCGGTCGTGCTGGTCTCGGGCCGCGTCGGTCCGGATGTCTTCGCCTACCTCACGTCCGAAACGGCCTGCCAAACGCGACTGTTCTCAGAAGAGAGGGGCATGCAGGCGGTGGGCCGCGACGTCTCCGGCGAGGCGCGGACCATGCTCGCCTTCCACATGCAGGCGGTCGGCGTCGAGCGCTTCTTCGCTGAGCTGGGCGAGATGGCAAACGCGGCCTTTATCGATACGCGTCCGATCTTCGCCCACATGGGCCTTCAGCCGTCTCGGCCGGACCGGTTTCTTTCGGATGCGTTGGCGCCCGCCGCCATCTCCGACCCCTGGGTGCGCCAGCTCACGGCCGCCGCCCGCGAGGCGCCGGTCCCCGTGGTGCTCGGCGGCCAGTCGCTCGTCACCTCCGGCGTCCAGCTGCTTGCCGAAGCGGCATGGCGCGAGCACGACAAGCTGGAGGCGGAGTGGAAGGCGCATGGGCGCGCGCGGGAGCGGGGTTAAGGGGGTGGAGCTTGAAAGTTGGCCTCTGGATTCTGGACTTTGGATTTTGCGTCCAGGAGCACGCGCCCTTGGCTCCTTCGGCCCTTCGACCAGGCGTTCACCGGAGCCGGGGTCCGGATGCCTTCGATGAGGCCTCGAACCATGGGAGACGTGGTTCGCCGGGATGACTGATCGAAGCCGTTCGAAAGCTCGCCTTCACCACGATCGCGATCCCCTTCGTCGCTCTGGCGTCTCCAAGAGCCTGATCTGTTAGGAGGTTACCAGTCGCCTTCGAAGGACTCTAGGCTGGCAGCGTCCTCTCGCAAGGCGAGCATTAGCTCCTCTCGCTCGCCGTACATGAGATTGTCCTGTCTCAGCGAGCCTGCGTATCGAGACAGAATGGGCGCTGAAAGGGCGAACCGCTCGGCAGTACGCAGGGCCACGCTAGGAAAGGTCTTCGAATAGAGGCGCGAAAGCGATAAGTGGACGCTCTCAGTTGCGATGAGGTCGTCGAAGCCGAGCTCGCGCTGAACCTCTCGGAGCAGACGGCCATCTTCGCCTAGAACCTCCGCGATGCGTCGTACGAACTGGTTTCGGGTCTGAGCGACGAAGAAGCCGAGTTGCTTCGCCATGTTCATGGTGAAGTACGGCGCGCGCCTGCAGACGATGATCGGGGCGATCGCCAGATTCGGATGCGCGGCCTGAAGGCGGGCGGCCTTGTCGAGGAGTTGATATAGCTCCGATGCGCTCGGATAAATCCACTCTCGAACGTTCTTGACTTCAATGGGGACGAACACTGAACCAGCCGGGAGACCTTCGTCGTCGAGGAGTTGAAGAAAAGCTGCGTCATCGAGCGAGCCGCCTGGGACGGGATTGCCGAAGAGGGTGTCAACTGGTTCCCCCTCTGGCTTAAGAAGCAGGTAGCCGGCGGGTGCCGCGGCAACGAGCGATGCGTGCTGGACGATTTCGCCGGCATGTCCGATCGGACTGCGGCGCTTAGGCTGGTCTTGGGTCCAGCCGAGATAACGCGCCAAAAGAAGCCGCTTTCGCTGAGCGGCTTCCTGGAAGGCGGTCTCTCTGCCCCTGCGGTTTCTGAGGCCTAGGACGGAAATCGCTCTGCCTCCTCGGGTTGTCGCGTTGACGTATTCGAGGACGCCTTCGGTAACGAGGCCCCGCCTGGCTTTGGTCAGGATGTGGGGATTAAGGCCGGCAGGTAGGCCCGGCCTAGCGAGTGTCAGCTTTGCCTCGACTTCGAGGGAGAGGACCGCGTGCTCTCGCTCGATCAGGTTCACGAGGGCTTCACGCGCGATGAGGAGGTAGTGGTCGTGGGGCTGGGGCATTTTCGGTTTTAGCCGGACGTGACCCCACTAGATATAGAGTAGCTTAGAGTAGGGTACTACAGGCACGGAATCTCTGGTCCCCGCCTGGGACGTGTATTTGCTCTATGAGCCGGTCGTGACCTGGGCTGACAGGCCGCCGGCGCCTCTCTACTGGCAGCACCAGCTGGGGAGTGGGGTCGGGACGCCGAAGCTCGATTGGGCGGCGATGGCCGCGGCGATAAGGCGGCTGACGGCTAAAAGCTGATTGCTGAACGCTATCGCGCCAGCTCGAACTTGGGCATGACCTCCCACTGCTCGAGCGGCGGGTTTTCCTGGGCGAAGAGAGCCATGCGGCGCGCCCTTGCCTTAAAGTCTTCCGCATTCTTGATGACCTCCTGGCGCTCGTGCTCCTCTTCCTCGGCCTTCTTCACCTCGCCAGCCGGCCGCTCTTTTGCCTTGCCGGGGTAGGCCCTGATCCGGGCCTCTTTCTCGAGCTTGCGCAGGTGCGTGCGAACGTTGCCGTCGGCCGCGCGGCGCAGACGCTGGTCGACATCGGTGTAGACCTTGATCATGATGTCCCAGCTCGTCATCTCACCGCCCTCGGCCAGGACTCCCAGGATCTGCTGCTCGCGCTCGTTGCGGTGATGGATGTACTCGTCGATGTACTCGCGCGGGTTCTCGATCAGGGGTCCGTGGCCGGGGCAGATCACCTTGAGGTTGGGCAGCCCGCGGATGCGCTCCAGGCTCCGCATGTAATCGGCCAGGTCGCCGATCGTGGTCGGCGTCGAGCCGAGCATCGTGTCGCCCGAGAAGAGCACGCCCTCGTCCTCGAGGTAGTAGCAGACCGAGTCGACGCTGTGGCCGGGCGTGTGCAGTACGAGCGGTTTCACGCCGCCGCCGGCATCGATGACGTTGCCGTCGCTCATCGTGTGGACGCCGGTCTCGGGGAGCTTGTCCTTGAGGAGGGGCTCGCCGTCTTTGTGCACGTAGATCTCGGCCTGGAACTGGTCCCGCAGCCACTTGAGATTGGCGCTGTGGTCGGCGTGGTGATGTGTAATCGCCGAGATGACGATTTCGGCCTTCTCCGTGGCGGCGAGGTAGCCCTTGAGCATCCAGCGGTAGCGGTCCATGTCCTCCCCCGAATCAACGGTCAAGACCTGGCCTCGGCCGACGAGATAGATGGTCGTGTATATCGGGTGCATGGGACTGTCGTCGGGGACCTGCACGGCGCGCACGTTCGGGCTGACCTGCATGATCTCTTACCTCTGTCCTGAGCTGGCCGAAAGCCTGGCGCCCAATGCAGACTCTCTGTCGGCTCTGAGGGCGCGAGAATCATAACGCCACGGTGGCACGCCGTGCACCGTCGTGCCAGGGCTGGTAACATCGGCGTCAACTCGATCAGAGGGAGGCTCAGTGATGACGACTGTCGCGACGGACTGGATGGAAGTGGCGCACTCATTCGCGCCCAAGATCGAATCTCTCCGAGACCAGGTCGAGCACCAACGCCAAGTCCCGCCATCGCTTATCAGCGAGATGGCAGATGCCGGCATCTTTCGAATGACGATCCCACGCGGTCTTGGTGGCGACGAGTTAGGCGTCATTCCGTTCTGCCGTTTTGTCGAGGAGATGTCTCGATCGGACGGTTCCACCGGCTGGGTAGCTATGATCGGTGCCGGCGGCGGTGTGTTCGCGGAGTACTTGCCGGCAATGGCCGCACGCCAGATCTTTGGCACCGACCCAAGGCTCATAAGCGCCGGCGCTCTCGCTCCACGCGGCCGGGCTGTTCCCGTGGAAGGCGGCTATCGCCTTAGTGGTCAATGGCCGCTGGCCAGCGGCTGCCCCGAAGCGTCCTGGTTTTTCGCGGGGGCGTTCATCGCGACAGACGCCGGACCGCGCGCGGGGCCAGACGGCGGCCCCGACCTCCATCTCTTCTTCCTGCCCAAGGCGGATTGCGAGATCATCGACACCTGGGACTCGCTCGGATTGCGTGGGACGGCCAGTCATGACTTCCGCGTCGATCAAGCCTTCGTCCCGGAACAATTCAAGTTCTCGGTGCGGCACTCCCGTCCGACCCGATCCGAGTCCCAATATCGCGGGCCCTTGATAGACGTCCTGGCCCCTCCAGTCGCGGCCGTTGCACTCGGGATCGCCCGCGCCGCCATCGACGAGTTCGTAGTAGTCGCGGCGACGAAAGTACCCACCTTCGGGGTCACGGCTCTGCGCGATCGGGGCACGATCCAGGCCAAGGTTGCTCAGGCCGAAGCCTTGCTCAGGTCGGCGCGTGCGTTCTTCTACGAGGTGTTGGAGGATCTCCGTGCCACGATGGCGCGCGGAGAAGAGCCAACGGCGACGCAGGCCGCGCTGCGTCAGCTTTCCTGCACGCACGCCGCCCTCGCGGCCGCCGATGCTGTCGACTTGATATACAGCGCCGCCGGTGCGACGGCCGTCTACGCCAGGAGCCGGATCGAGCGCTGCTTCCGAGATGTGCACTCTGTGACCCAGCACGCGGCGGTCTCGGCTCTCGGCTACGAGCAAGCGGGGCGGGTGTTCCTGGGGCTGGAGATGGGGATGCGTTAAGCCTGTCTAATCGATTCGCCGGTCGAACCACCTGACAGCCATCAGGCGAGGACGGTGACAGCGCTCGGCCGGAGCGCTGTGCATGCCCGATCGAGTCCCCTTCAGGCCTCTCCAGTGCACACGCGCCAGCCCTGGGCGACGAGAAGGCGGGCGAACTGGGCACCCGGGCAATAGCTCTCCACCCCCCGGCCGCCCAGCGAGCCATAGTAACGCGTGAAGATATCGCGCCCTGACGCGGTCGAAGGGCCGCGCGTCCCGTTGGGGTCAAATTCCCGGAACGCCTCACGCTCCGACCCATTTGGCGCCCAGTCCCGGCCGATGACCGGCGCCGACCATAGTATGGCGTCGAGCACCGCCTGCACGGACTCGATGCCGGGCAGGACATACATGCGCTGATGCGCGTCGATGCCGCGCGCTTCGCCCAGGCGCTCTAAGAGCGATTCGCTCGCCTCGCGCCACACGGCGGTGCGCAGGGGCGCCTCGCCGCGTGCCTGGTGCTCGGCCGCCATGCGCTCGTACTCAGCGGTTACAAGGGCATCGTCGAACAGCTCAGGAAGCACGTCGACGGTTGCGAACAAGTCAGGCGCAAAACCCGGTTCGAACTTCGAGATGACTATCGTCGTCTCGTTCTCGCGCACGACGCGCCGGAACTCCTCGAGGCTGACCTCTTCGCGCAGCCAGGCAGAGAGGACGGCATCTTCGCTGCGGAATTTCGATTCTGAACTTCGGGCTTTGGCGTCAGATAAAGCGGCCGCTGTCGGCGCTACCTGGTCCCCGGTTCCCGGTTCCTGCTTCCTCATCCGCCCGTGCGCAAGCGGCCCTCGGGCGACCCAACGTCGATACCCGGCGGCGGGCCGCTGCCGGTGATGCCCTCTTCGACGAGGCGGTCGAATTCTTCGCGGCTCATGCCCAGGTAGTGCGAGAAGACCTCCCAGCAGTGCTCACCGAGGAGCGGCGCCGGGCGCGTGACGCCACCGGGGGTCGCTGTGAGACGCACCGGCGCGCCCGCGTAATCCTTCGAGCCGGTCTCGGGGTGCTCGCTCGCTTCGATGAAGCGCCGGTCACGGAGGTGTTCGTTCTGGCGGACGTCTCGGGAGTTGGCGACGCGGGCCGCGGGAAGGCCGGCGCCGGCGAGCTTCGCCTCCAGGCCGCCGGCATCGTTTTCGCGCGTCCAGGCGGCGATGACTTCGTCCAGGGCGGGCTCATTGCGCTTGCGGGCTGCGTTCGCGGAAAAGCGCTCCTCCGAGCACCACTCCGGGTGGCCGGCGGCGTCGCACAGGCGCTGCCACTCGTCCTCGTCGCGGGCCGCGATGGCGATCCACTCCCCATCCCGGCAGGGATAGACGTTGTGGGGCGCGAGCGTCATGTGGCGGTTGCCCATCCGGCCGCGGACGCCGCGGTTCACGGCGAACTCGAGGAGCGCGTCGCCGATAAAAGTCATATTCGCTTCCTGCATCGACAGGTCGACATACTGGCCCTCGCCGGTGCGGTCGCGGTGGCGCAGGGCAAGAAGTGCCGCGCAGGCGCCGTAATAACCGGCCACGGGGTCGGGATACATCTGGCCGGAGTTGATCGGCGGGCCGTCCTCGTAGCCGAGGAGCGCAGACATCCCGGACATCGGCTCGATCGTACCGCCGATGCCCGGGATGTTCGCGTAGGGGCCCGTGGCGCCATAGGCGGAGAGGCTCACGAGGATGACGTCCGGCTTAATCTTCTTGAGGGACTGGTAGTCGAGACCAAAGTTGCCCATGACCCGGGGGCTGAAGTTCTCGGCGATGACGTCGGCGAACGGCACGAGACGCTTGAAGATTTCGATGCCCTCGGGACGGCTGAGGTCCAGCGTTAGGCAGCGTTTGTTCAGATTCACGGAGTTGTAGGAGGCGCTGCAGTTCCAGGCGTTGCGGGCCTGGGGCAGGTCGCGCAGAAGTGGCGGTATCTGGCCGGCAAAGGTTCCCCCCCGCCAGGAATCGAGGCGCTGGCGCGATTCCACCTGGATGACCTCGGCGCCCATGAGGCCCAGCAACTCCGTGCAGAACGAGCCCGCCCACGCCTGCGTCAGGACGATGGCCCGAACGTCCGCGAGAGGACCGCGCGCGGGAGGACCGGAAGTTGGTTGTTGGTTGTTGGCAGTCATCGTTCCACCTGAAGGCGGGCCGCTTTAGCTGGCCGCACGCGCGGGCGGCTGAAGCAGCCGGCCTACAGCGCGCGGTCTTTCCTCAACTCCTCCAGGCCAGCATCAGAAAGCCCTAACAGCTCCTCGAGCACTTCAGACGTGTGCTCTCCCAGCCTGGGAGCAGGCCGGCGAATCTCGAACGCGGTTGCGCCCATCTTGAACGGCGCACCCGGCATCTCGACCCGGCCGAGACCGGGTTGGTCGACCTCGACGAAGAAGCCGCGCTCGAGCAGGTGCGGGTTTGCGTATAGCTCCTCGGTGGTGAGCACCATGCCCGAAACGACGCGGAGGGTGGAGAGCGCTTCGAACAGCTCGTACTTCCCCCGCCGAGCGATCTTCGGCTCGACTCTGGCGGCCAGCTCGGCGCGGTGTCCCTGGCGGCCCCAAAAGTGCTCGGCGTCGGCCAGCTCCGGCAATCCCAGCTCGTTCATGGCGTCGCGCCAGAAGTGAGCGCGGCTCAGGGTGAGAGAGAAGTAGCCGTCCTGGCAGGGGACTGGACCGCCCATGAAGTCGTCGCGTTCGCGGCCACCCCCGTCGACACCGGTGTGCTGGGCTTGCAGGAAGCGCGGGCCGTAGATCTCGGTGAGCGCCTCCAGGATGGAAACGTCGACCTGCTGGCCCACGCCGTGGCGGTCGCGGTACACGAGAGCGCTGAGCGTGCCGAAGAAGCCGGCCAGGCCGCCGACGTAGGACGCCTGGTGGCCGGAGCCTTTCAGGGGCGGTCCGCCGGCGGAGCTATTCAGCGACGCCCAGCCGGAGAGGGCGAAAGCGGTGAGGTCGTTGCCCTCGCGGTCCCGCCAGGGCCCCGTCTGACCATAAGGCGTTATCGAGGTGAGGATGATCCCGGGCCTCAACGTCTCCAGCCCATCGAAGCCGGCGCCCAGCGCGTCGAGGTAGCCCGGCGCGAAGCTTTCGACCACTACGTCCGTCTTGCAAGCGAGGCCGTGAAGCAGCGACGCGCCGCCGGGCGACTCGATGTCGAGGGTGATGCCGCGCTTGTTCGTGTTCAGGTAGGCGAAGAGGATGCTCTGGCCGTCGCCGGGAGCGCCGTCTTTGAGCGGCGCCAGCCCGCGGCAGGGGTCACCGCCGCGCGGCTCGACCTTGATCACGTCCGCGCCGAAGTCGCCCATGAGGCGGGCGCAAAAGGCGCCGGCAACGTCGCGCGAGAGGTCGAGGACCCGGATATCAGAGAGGGCCGAGGGCATGGTGCCCGCAATTATGGCAGAGGGCCGAGCGCGCATTCAAACCCGCGGCGAGAAAAAGGACGCCCGAAATCTCAGCCTTGTTTCCTGCCTCCTGTTTCCGCTTCTACCGCGGCGGGTCGATCTTGATCGCCGAGCTATTCACGTCGGTGACGTCCAGGTCCATCTTGATCTGGAAGTCTTTGCCGTTGGCGCCCTTACCGGAAATGTCGAATCGGATGCGGACGGGGAAGTTGCCTTGCTGGGCAAGCCACGCTTGCATAGTGCCCCGCGTGATCTCTTTGATCCCGGAGCTTGGATCGCCGACCAGGCCGCCGAAGGCGCCGATCAGGCTACCGAGCGATTTCTCGTCGACACCACACTTCTTTGTCTGAACGCTGTTCACGGTCTCGGTGCCGCTGCAGCCAAAGCTGCCGAAGGCGTCGATCAGGCCTTCGTCCCAGAGACTGGCCGCGAAGGAGTAGTCTTCGGTGCTCCGCGAAGCGCTATCCGGACCCGTCTGGATGCCGAATACCTTGGCCCACTGCTGCCTGCCGATCGTGGTGAACTCGACGGTGAAGCTGCCCAGCTTGAGGGTCTGTTGGCCACGGTCGGGCTTGACGAAGGCCCCGGTCACCTCCATGGTCAGGGTCTGATTAGGCGTCGGCGACCCGGGTTGCAGGGCGGCGAAGGTGGCGGCGACGTCCTCGAGCGGCCCGCCAAAGCCCTCGATCTTCAGGTTGAACTTGTAGCTGGTGAGGTCGGCGAGCTTGCCGGCAGTGCCCGTCGCGGCCGCGCCGCCGGAGGGCGTGCTGGAGGCCGCGGGGGTTGTGCCCGCTCGCACGGTGGGGGTCGCCGTCGCGCCCGTTCGCGTGGTGGGCGAAGCGGTCGCTCCCGAGGGGATAACCGCGGCCACGGTCGGAGTCGGAGCGAGCACGCTCTTGTTGTCGTCCTTGTTCCCGCCGCCCTTGAGGAGCAGGAAGGCAGCCACGGCGATCACCGCCGCGCCGACCAGCCCGCCGATTACGAGGTTCCGGTTCGGGCCACCGCCGGCGGGCGGCGGGCCGCCGACGGCCATCTGGGGTGGAGGCGGGGGAGGGGGCGCCGCGGCCATTGGAGGGGGCGCCGGCGCCGAAGTAACCGGCTGAGCCGCCGCCGGAGGAGTCGCTGCCACCGCGGCGGCGCCCGCCGCGGCTCCGGCCGCGCCGATCGCCGTCCCGCAGTTCGCGCAGAAGCGCGAGCCCTCGGGGATGTCCGATCCGCAGTTACTGCATTTCATGGCTTGTCCCTTCGCGGCGGCGGGTCATAAGGGTCCGCCCGTTTGACGTGACTATAGTCCGTGGCTCAGCCTACGGGCTAGTGTAGGGCAGATGCGTCCGTGGAAGTCTCGGCCTTCGTAGTCCCCGACGAAGGCGCCGCCGTCCTATAATTCGAATCCGTGACTGGCCGCGCCGCCTTCGACTACCTGGACGTCCTTCCCCGAGAGCGCACCTATCTCCTACCCGCGCTCCACGTCGTCCAGGAGCACGAGGGTTACCTCGCGCCCGAGGCGCTGAGCGCCGTGGCCCTCTACCTCCGCGTCCCGAACAGTGAGCTCTACGGCGTCGCGCGGAGCTACAGCGAGTTTCGCTTCGCGCCGCCGGCAGGGAGGGCGGTCGGGGTCTGTGCCGGCCTCAGCTGCCTCCTGAACGGCGCCGGCGGCCTGCGCGACGAGGTGGAAGCCGCGTTGGCCGCCCGCGACTGCGAGCTTGCGGACGTGCCCTGCCGGTTCCTCTGCAACCTGGCTCCGGTCGTCGCGGTCGGCCGCGCATACGTCACGCAGGCCACGGCGGCGAAAGTGACGGCCGCACTCGGCGCCGCGCCGCCCCCGATCCAGCGCCCGATGCGGGCCGGGCGAGCGCCCGAAATCCGTCGCGTCACGGCACGCGTCGGCCGAACTGACGCGACGAGGATCAGATCAGCGCGAGCGTCCGCCTCCTATCGGGGCCTCGGCGCGGCGCGCGCCCTCGCGCCGGACGAGGTCGTGGCCCGCGTCCTCGCCTCGGGCCTGCAGGGGCGTGGCGGCGCGTACTTTCCCGCCGGACGCAAATGGGAGACGGCGCGCCAGTACGCGGGTCCGCGCTATCTGGTCGTCAACGCCGAGGAGGGCGAGCCGGGCGTCTTCAAAGACCGCTACCTGCTCGAGAACGACCCCCACATGGTCCTCGAGGGCGTTCTGATCGCCGCCTACGCCATCGAAGCCGCGCGCGTCTTCGTATACCTGAACGGTGAGGCGAACCTCGCGGCGGCGCGTCTTCAGAAGGCGCTCGAAGATGCCGCGGACGATGGCCAGTGCCAGAATGCCGCGGTCGAGATCCGCCGCGGCGCCGGTGGTTACGTTTGCGGCGAGGAGTCGGTGATCCTGTCCTCGATTGAAGGCGAGAGGGCCGTGCCGCGCCTACGGCCGCCACTGCCGGTGGAGTCGGGCCTCTGGGGCCGGCCGACGGTGATCAATAACGTGGAGACTCTTGCCAACCTGCCCCTGATCTTCACGGAGGGTGTCGACGCCTTCCGCTCCGTCGGGACGGAGGCCGCTCCTGGAACGAAGATCGTGTGCCTCTCGGGCGCCGTCCAGCGTCCCGGGTTGTACGAGGTGCCGCTGGGCACGCGCCTGCGCGAAATCCTAAACGTCCTCGGCGGCGGTCCGCGCTCCGGTCATACGCTCCGCGCCGCGCTCTGCGGCGGGCCCTCCGGCGGCCTGCTGCCGCAATCGAGGTTCGATACGCCCCTGCTCGGCGGTTCGCTGGACGCGGCGGGCGCCTCCCTCGGCGCCGGCGGCATCGTCGCCATCGACGACTCGATTGCCATCGCGGACGTCATCCACCACCTCGCGGCCTATAACGCCGCCGAGTCGTGCGGTAAATGCACGCCCTGCCGCGAGGGCGCGCCCCGTATGCGCGACCTCCTCTCTGCTCTGCGCACCGGCAACGCTCCGGACGACGCCATCGATCTGCTCGACGCCCTCGACGAAGCGATGGCGAGCGCGTCGCTCTGCGGCCTCGGCCAGATGGCGCCCCTGCCCTACCGCAGCGCGCGCACGCATTTTCTTGAGGAGCTGACCCGGACGGGCGACAATGACACCTGAGATTCATCACTGAGGACGCGAATTCAGTTGACTGAATCCCGCTCAGGCTATCGCGCGGCCAGCCAGGACCTTCTTCGCAAGGCGTTTCTCGCCCTCGCCGAAGACGACTTCGTTCAAGCGTCGGAGAAGGGCTGGGGCGCCGCAGCCCAGATGGTCAAAGCGACCGCAGAGGCGCGACGCTGGCGGCACAACGGCCATCGCCAACTCTTCGACATCGTGAAACGGCTCGTGGACGAAACTGGCGACCGTAACATTTACGATTTGTTTAATGCAGCCAACAGTCTCCATTCGAACTTCTACGAGAATTGGATGCCCCGCGACATGGTGGAGGCCACTCTGGAGCAAATCCAGCAACTCCTGAGCAAGCTAGAAGCACTCACCTAACGTTGAACCATCGGCAGCCATTCGCTTGCCCGTGTTCTCCCTGAGCGGAGGAGGGGAAGATGTCACAGTTCGAGCGTGGGGACGTCTCCATCTACTACGAAGAGCACGGCCAAGGCTTCCCGATACTGCTCCTCGCGCCCGGCGGCATGCGCTCCACGGTCGGCTTCTGGGAGCGGATGCCCTTCAATCCAGTCAAGGAGCTTTCGTCGGGCTTTCGCGTGATCGCGATGGACCAGCGCAACGCCGGCCGTTCGAGGGCGCCGGTTAGCGCGGCCGACGGCTGGACGTCTTACGCGGACGACCAGGCCGCCCTTCTCGACCACCTCGGCATCGATCGCTGCCACCTCATGGGCGGCTGTATCGGCTCTTCCTACGTGCTCGGCCTGATCCAGCGCCTGGGTTCCGGGCGGGTCGCCGCCGCCGTTCTCCAGAATCCCATCGGCCTCAGTGACTCGAACCGGCGGGTCTTCCGCAACATGTTCACTGAGTGGGCGAAGGAGCTCAGAGATACGCGGGCGGAGATAGATGAAAACGACCTGGACGCCTTCGGCACGAGCATGTTCGACGGCGAGTTCGTATTCAGCGTCGCGCGCGACTTCGTCAGGTCGTGCCCGGTGCCTCTTCTCGTCCTTCCCGGTAACGACGACTTTCATCCCACCGCCACCGCTCGTGAGATCGCCGACATCGCGCCCAGGGCCGAGTACCTGGAAGCCTGGCGCGAGCCCGAGAACGTGGCGAACACCGTCCAGAGAATCCGCGCATTTCTGGAGAAGAACAGCCGCTGAGTCCGCGGACGATGCGCCGGGCACGCCCTTGAAGCGTGTGATAATGGGGCCGAAATGACCTCGATCGGCCGTTATAACCAGGCCAGCCGGGACCTTCTTAAGAAGGCTGAGGACGCGCTGGCCCAAGGTGATCTCGTGCAAGCTTCGGAAAAGGGTTGGGGCGCCGCGGCTCAGATCGTCAAGGCGGTCGCGGACGCACGGCGATGGCGTCATAACGGACACAGGGAGCTTTTCGACGTGGTCAGGCGACTGGCTGACGAGACAAGCGACCAGGACATCTGGGACCTGTTTCACCTGGCGAACAGCTTGCACAGTAACTTCTATGAGAACTGGCTGCCGAAGGAGGGAGTGGCGAGGGGCCTGGTGCAGATTCGCGAGTTCGTCGACAAGCTGGAACCGCTGGCCGCGTAACCTGCTGGACTCGTGAACGCGCCGACGATGTCTGTCTCCCTCACGATCGACGGCCGGGTCGTCACCGTCGCCGAAGGCGCGAGCGTCCTCGACGCCGTGAAGGTTGCCGGCGCGCATGTACCGCACCTGTGCAAGGACGACGACCAGGCACCCATCGGCGCCTGCCGCACCTGTCTCGTCCAGATCGAGGACCAACGCGGCTTCCCGGCCTCCTGTTATCTGCCGGCGCGGGACGGGATGGTTGTCGTAACCCGCGGCGAGGCGCTGGACCGCATTCGCGCCACCGTGCTGGAACTGACGCTCGCCATGCTCGATCCCGGCGGGCGAGGCGCGCAGGCGCTCGCGCCGGACGCGGAACACTACGGTGTCCGCGGAGTCTTCTCGCCCCTGCCGGACTCCACTATGGACGACAGCACACCGGCCTTCACCCTCAACCTGGCCGACTGTATCCTCTGCGGCCGCTGCGTCGAGGGCTGCCAGGACGTCCAGCACATCGGCGCCATCGCCGTCATCGGTTCGGGCGAGAGCGCGCACATCGGCGCCTTTCTCGACCAGCGGCTGGTCGACTCGATCTGCACGTCGTGCGGCACGTGCGTTAGCGTTTGCCCCACGGGGGCCCTTTACCCACGCCTCAGCGGGATGTCGAGCAAACCATGAGATGGCTTGGCCGCCGAGACTGGACAGTCCCGGCTAGGTGGTTTGGACATCGGCTACCCTGTTGGAGACGACATGCTCGCTGAGAAAGGCCTGCCCAGAAGCGACCTCGGCGCCGTTCGGAGGGTCGACACCATCTGCGCCTACTGCGGCGTCGGCTGCGGCGTGCGCCTGCACATCGACGGTACCGACAACATCGTCTGGGTCGACGACCAGCCGCATAACCCATCGAGCCAGGGCATGCTCTGCGTCAAGGGCCGCTTCGGCCTGACCTTCGTCAACCACGAGGACCGGCTGAGGACGCCCCTGATAAGACGCAACGGCGTCCTGGAAGAGGCGACCTGGGACGAAGCGCTCGACCTCGTCGCCGAAAAGTTCATCGAGCACCGCGACTCCTTCGCCGTGCTCGCCAGCGCCAAAGCGACGAACGAGGACGGCTACGTCCTCCAGAAGATGACACGCTTGCTCATGGGCACGAACAACATCGACCACTGCACGCGTCTTTGTCACTCGCCCTCGGTCGAAGCGATGCTGCGCCAGCTGGGCTCGGGCGCGACGAGCAACTCCTACGAGGACTACGACAACGCCGGCTGCCTGATGGTCGTCGGCAGCGATACCAGCTCCAATCACCCCGTGATCGCCTCGCGTTTGCGCCGGGCGATCGACGAACGCGGCGCAACGCTCATCGTCGTGAACCCCAAGCGCATCGACCTCTGCGATTACGCCACCTACTTCTTGCGGCCGAACCCGGGCACCGACGTCGCGCTCTTCAACGGCCTCGCCAAAGTCGTGGTCGACGAGGGCCTCGCCGACCTGGGCTTCGTCGCCAACCGCACCTCCGGCTACGAGGAGTTTGCCGCCGGCCTGAGCGACTACACGCCCGAGCGCGTCGAGGCGATCACCGGCGTGCCGGCCGAGGACATTCGCGGCGCCGCGCGCCTGTTCGCGAAGCCGCCCTTCTCGGGCTCCTGCCTGATCTGGGGCATGGGCGTCACCCAGCACACCTGCGGCACCGACAACGCCTATTCACTCCTCAACCTCGCCCTGGTCACGGGCCAGGTTGGCAAGCCCGGCAATGGCGTCTCACCCCTCCGTGGCCAGAACAATGTCCAGGGCTGCGGCGACGCCGGCTGCATCCCCGATAACCTCCCCGGCTACCAGGGCCTGGGCGAGGCGAACCGCTCGAAGTTCGAGTCCGCCTGGGGCCCTTCGTCGGGCATAGGCCGAGTCCAGCTTCCCGCCGAGCGCGGCCTGCGGGCGACCGAGATGTTCGAGCTGGCGGCGGAGAGCAAGCTCGAGTGCATGTACGTCACCGGCGAGAACCCGCTCCTGAGCGAGCCTTACATCGCCCACGCCGAAGAGGCGATCGGGAAGCTAAGATTTCTGGTCGTCCAGGACATATTTCCCAATGAGACCTCCGAGTACGCCGATGTGGTCCTGCCCGCGACCTCCTTCGCCGAGAAGGACGGCACTTTCACCAACAGCGAGCGCCGCGTCCAGCGCGTCCGCAAGGCCATGGAGCCCCTGGGCGCAAGCCGGCCGGACTGGGATATCACCGCCGACATCGCCCGCCGCATCGCCCGCAAGCTCGAGACGGCTTACCACGTAGCCGAGGCCTTCCAGCCTCGGCCGCCCTCCGCGGACCAGTTTGAGTACAGCCACCCCTCCGAGATCTTCGCCGAGATGGCGGCGCTGACGCCGATCCTCGGCGGCGTGTCTTACGAGCGGCTCGAAGAGCTTGGGGACGAGGGTATCCAGTGGCCCTGCCCGACGCCGGACCATCCGGGGACCAAGCGCCTCTACACCGAGACCTTTAATGTCGGCCCGCGGGCTCCGTTCGTGCCGGTCGAGCAGGGACCGCCGGCCGCGGAGCTGCCCAGCCGGCGCTTCCCCCTGCTGCTGAACACCGGCCGCGTCCTCTACCACTGGCACGGCGGCACGATCACGCGACGCGCGCGCGTGCTCCTGGCGCGCTCGCCCGACCTCCAGATCGCGATCAACCCACGCGACGCGGCGAAAGCCGGCGTCGCAGACGGCGAAGAGGTCGTGATCGCTTCGAAGCGGGGCGACCTCAACGGCAAAGCCCTTGTCACCGAGGCCGTGAGGCCGGGCGACGTCTTCATTCCCTTCGTCAAGCTCCAGGAAAAGAACGCCAACTTCCTGACCAACGCCGTCTACGACCCCAAGTCGCGCATACCCGAGTACAAGGTCTGCGCCGTGCGGATCGAGAAGCCGGGGTCGCCTTCGAGCTGGCGGCGGGGACGAGGAGGGGCGGCGAGGGTGTAACATACCTCTGCCGCGAACCGGGCCCGCCACCATGCTCACCCGCACCCCGCCACGACTCCCCGTCTTGGGCCTTGCCCTGCTCCTGGCAGCCGCGGCCGTTGTCCTGTCGACGCAGCGTGCCCAGGCCATTCCCGTAACGATCACTCTGCAGCTGACTCCGGGCCAGGTTACGCAGCCGCCCGGAACGACGACAGCGAGCGGGTTTGCCCAGCTGATACTCGAGACCCAGACGAACGAGGTCCGTTACTCGTTCACTCTGTTCGGCATCTCCGCCGGCCAGGTGAGCGGCGTCCATCTCCACAGCGCGCCCGTTGGAACAGACGGACCCATAATCCAGACGCTCTCGACGGGCGGAGCGACGCAGGGCAGCGGTAAGTTCATGCTCTCAGGCGCAGAAGCCGCGGCCCTGATGCAGGCCGGCATGTACGTCGACGTACACTCGATCGCGAACCCGAACGGCGTCCTCCGCGGCCAGGCGGTCCCGACCGGCTTCCAGACGCCAACGCCAACTGCCACGCCAACGCCGACCGCGACGCCGACTCCCATTCCCACGCCCACACCCATCCCGCCGGCGGCGCCCCTGGACGCGCCTCCACCCGCCTCGGCCGGGATCACGAACGTCGCCGGCGCGCGCGGGTTCATCACGCCGCCGAACACGGGAGACGGGGGCGTCAGCGGACCTTAGGGGTCAGTCGCTCAAGGGTCACGACTCCGGCGCTGGCTTCGCACGTTAGCCTGAATGACCGAAGCACATCCTGGCCCATCAGCGACGGAACCCTTAGGTTCGCCGGCTGGGCGGGCGCAACCGACATCACCAGACGCAGAACCAGCCAGCCTGCATCATCCTCACGAAGACGGATTTCTCCCGCCTCGGCATGTTCCAATTGCTCGCCGCCGATGCCGACGCTCCTCCGAATCGGCCTGCCTACAAAATCTTCGGAGAGATTGACGCCAAGGTCCACGGCGTCTTGCGAAGCCAAGACGGTCGAATCAGAGCCGGTGTCGACCAGAAACTCGATTATCCCGGCAATACCAAGCCTGGGCAGGATCAGTAGTGCCGGAACAAACGGAAACCCCGTTCGGTAATGGCCGCGAATCACGTCGGCTTAGAGACGAAGGTTGGGTCGGAGCGTTGGCAGGAACTCGATGACAACGTCCTGGCGGCGGATTCCACGACAAGTGATGTCTTCGAGAACTACGTCTCTGTCGGATGAGTGCACCAAAACAGCGCCGTTCTGCACCGCTATCCATTCATCTGGGTACGCTTTGGTTAAGCGACGCTCGTTATGAGCCACGAACTCGAGATCTCGACGAACTGCGTCGAAAGCTTCCGCCCACTCCGCCGCCTTGCCGCTAAGCGGTTGCGCCGGCACGATCTTGGCCTGTTGGATAGGCCCCAGAGTGAATCGCACGGGGATTCCCTCCTGCTGTAGTCATCTCATCTTACCCGCGTACCGCGCCCACTGGTACTTCGCCGCCAGGGCCGCCACCGGTCGCTCGGCGGCATAGGGATAGGCGGGGACGCCGCGCTCGCTGAGGTAGCGGCAGGCCTCCTCAACCTCGACGTCGCCTACCAGCGAGGCGACGACCGGCTTCACCTTACCGGCGGCGCGGGCCTCGTCGAGCACCTCGCCCAACAGGCGCGCGAAGACCATCGGCGGCGTGATGATCGTGTGCCAGTAGCCGAGGATCAGCGAGTGCACGCGGTCGTCCATGAGGGCGAGCCTGATCGCCTTGCGATAGGTCTGGGGCGGCTCACCTCCCGTTATGTCGATGGGATTGCCGTAAGCGCCGAAGGGCGGGATCAGCTCCTTGAAGCTCGCGCCGAGATCGTCCGGCATCTCCATCAGCTTGAGGCCGTAGTCGCCGCAGGAGTCCGACAACAGCACGCCGGAGCCGCCCGCCCCGGTGACGATGAGTACGTTCTCGCCTTTTGGCGCCGGCAGCATCGCCAGCGCCCGCGACCAGTCGAGGAGGTCCTCCAGGGTGCGGGCGCGGACCACGCCCGCCTCGCGAAACGCCGCATCGTAGATCTGGTCCACGCCCGCCAGGGCGCCGGTATGGGAAGCGGCTGCCCGCGCGCCGTACGCGGTGCGGCCCGCCTTGAGCACGACGATCGGCTTCTCCCTGGAAACCCGCTTCGCGGCCTCGACGAAGGCGCGTCCATCCTTCAGGTCCTCCACGTGCATGGCGATGACCTGTGTGTTCGGGTCCTGGCCGTAGAACTCGATCAGGTCGTCTTCGTCCAGGTCGGACTTATTCCCGAGACCCACTATCGCCGAGACGCCCATCTTGTGGGAGCGGCTGAAGCCGATGATCGCCATGCCAACGCCACCGCTCTGGGACGAAAGCGCTACGCTGCCGCGCTCGGTGTAGGGCGTGCAGAAGGTAGCGCAGAGGTTGGCTGGTGTGTAGTAGTAGCCGTAGATGTTCGGGCCCATCACGCGGACGTGGTGCTTGCGGGCGACGGCGATCATGTCGTCCTGGAGGCGCTTCTCGCCGATCTCGGCGAAGCCGGAGGGAATGAGGATCGCGCCGGCCACGCCCTTCCGCCCTGCCTGTTCCAGCGCGCCGGCGACCGCCGCTGCCGGTATCGCGAATACGGCGACGTCAACTTCGCCGGGGATGTCCGTGATCGACGGATAGGCCTTCAGCCCCTGGATCTCGGGGGCGCGCGGGTTCACGGGGTGCAGCCGGCCGGCGTAGCCGCCGTCGAGGATATTGCGGACTACGGAGTAGCCGATCTTGCCCTCTTCGGCCGAAGCGCCGATCACCGCGATCGAACGCGGATTCATGATCCGGCGCATGGCGCGCAGGATCTCCTCGCGGTCGTGCTCGGGTCTGTGGCCGTCCAGACGCTCGGTCGAGAGGGCGATGCGAGCATCGACGGCGGTGACGCCATCGGCCCTCGCTATCACAGGATTGAGATCGAGCTCGCTGATTTCGGGGAAGTCGGTGACCAGCCTCGACGCGCTCTCAACCACGCGGCCGAGCCCGTCGAGGTCGACGGGCGCCTGGCCTCGGACGCCTGTCAAGATCGCCGCGCCCTTGATCTCGGCGAACATCTCACGGGCTCGGGATCCGTCGACGGGCGTCAGGGCGAAGGTGACGTCGGGCGTCGTTTCGACGAAGACGCCGCCGAGGCCGAACATCAAGACCTTGCCGAACGTCGGGTCCGTGACCGCACCGACGATCACCTCGCGGCCGGGAAGCGCCATCTCTTGCACGAGCACGCCGTCGATCGCGGCCGATGGGTCGAACGCCTTCGCGGCCGCGAGAATTCGGCCGTAAGCAGCGCGAACGGCCGCCGCGTCGCCCAGGCCAAGCGCGATACCACCGGCGTCCGACTTGTGGCTGATGCCGGCCGAGAGGACCTTGAGAGCGACAGGGAAGCCGATGCCCGCCGCCGCGGCCGCGGCTTCCTCCGCGGAGGCGGCCACACGCTCCCTGGGCATCGGGATTTCATATCCGCGGCAGACCTCTCCCGCCTCCGCGGCGGTCAGGTTGGTGCGGCCCTCGGACAGGGCACGGCGGAGGATGGCGCGGATAGAGTCCTGGTTCATATAACACTCGCCCTCTCGTAGGCCGCGCGGCGTCCGCGGCCTGTGTTCTCACATAGGCCGGGCATTCAAGCCTGCCGGCCGGCAGACAGGCCCGGCCGGCCTGCGGGGCGCGCGGGGTACCAGGACTGTAACGCAAGCGCGATTATGTCGCCAGAATCGCGGTAGAATCGCGCCGTGGACCATCTCCGGGCGGAGTCCGCGATTTGACGAGATCTGCCAGCAAGCGCTCACAACCGGAGGGCGACGCGGTGACGCTGGAGACGCTGCGGCACCTGTTCCTCGCCTTCCCCGGCGTGGAGGAGACCAAGTCGTCGGGCGGATCGCCGTGGTTTCAAGTCCGCAGGAAATTCCTGGCCAGGTTGCGCGATAACGCCGAGGTGCTCGTGCTGCGGATTCCCTTCGAGGAACGCGACGCTCTCATGGGCCTGTTCCCGCACGTCTTCTATACGACCGACCATTACCGGGACTACCCGTCCGTCCTCGTGCGTTTGGCGACCGTCCAGGCCGAGATGCTGCCCGAGCTGATCGACCAGGCCTGGCGGTTCGTGGCGCCGCCGCGCCTCGTTGCCCAGTACGACGCCAAACCGTGATGCTGGCGCCACGGCAATACTCCAAGCGCCTGGGAGTGCTCGCGCCCGAGCAATTGCAGGCCGCGCTCGACCGCTTCGGCCTCGGCCGGCTCCGGGACGCCGAGGCGGCTCCGGGCGGCCTCTTCGGACAGAATGTCTTCCTCACGACAACCGAGGGGGAGTACGTGCTGCGCGGCTGCCCTCACTACAGCGGGCAGCTCCCTAAAGAGCAATTCGTTGCTCGGCTGATCCACGAGCACAGCGCGCTGACGGCGCCCTGGCCCTACCTTCTCGATCAGAGCACGGACCTCTTTGGCTGGACGTACGCGATCATGCCTCGCTTGCCCGGTCTCCAGATCGGCGATGTCGACGTGCGACGGTCCCTGAGCGCCGAGGACAAGCTCGCGATCGCCCGCGCCCTCGGCGAGGGGCTGGCGCAGCTTCACGAGGTCACCTGGCCACACTGCGCCGACTTTAGCCCCGCGACCGGCGCCATCGAGCGGGTCGACCGGCCCTTTGCCGACTGGGCGCTGGAGAAGCTCGATGACCTCGTTCTCCGCGCGCGCCGGGCCTCAGACGCGACGACCGAAGAGGACGTCGAATGGTGTCACAAGCTCGTCGCCGCACACCGTCAGGCGCTGGCAGTCCCGTTTCAGCCCGTCCTCGTCCATCACGACTTCAAGGAAGGCAACAGCGTCGCGCAACGGGACCCGTCTGGGCGTTGGCGCCTGAGCGGCGTATTCGACCTTATGGAAGGCTACTTTGGCGATCCCGAGGAGGACCTGCCGCGGTCGGTGCTCGACTATGAGAGCCGGGACCACGAGCGCTGCCTGGCTTTCGTCCGGGCCTATGCCGACAACACCCGCCTGCGACCGGGACACCGCGAGCGCTTTGTCATTTACATGCTGCGCGACTGCCTTTTGCTTTGGGAATACGGCCAGCGAAACGGCGGCTGGTTCCAAGAAGGCCTGACCTTTCGGTCGTGGGCTGGGCCTTTCGTTTCGCTGGAGCCGTTCCCAGCGGGGTGAAACCCGAGGTCTCCTCTGGAGAGACGCCGGTTACTCGAGGGCGTAATCAAGACCTCGATATCATCGAGCCAGGCGGAGCGGCCGTTCGGTCACGTCCGGGGCTGAACGATCATGTAGGTCGCCCTCCCGACGGCGCAGAGCCGTCCGCCATCGTCGGTAATCGTCGCCTCGCCGAACGCGATCTGGCGGCCGCGACGTATGATCTTGCCTTCCGCGAAGACGGCCGCGCCCGTGGCGGCGCTGATGAAGCTGACATTGGAGTCCAGCGTGGACTGTCCGACGCCGCCTTCCGCCTGCTCATGCATCGTGCTGAGAGCGCCGCCCACCGCCATGTCCACGAGCGCGGCGTAGACGCCGCCGTGCAGCGGCGCGCCGGGCGCGTTGCGCAGCTCATCCCGGATCGGGAGCTTCAGACGGCACCAGCCTTCCTTAGCGTCTTCGACCTCGACGCCGAGCCAGCGCCAGAAGGCGTTCGACTGCGCCCGTTGACGCACCGTCGTGAGAGGGTCTGCGACCATAGCGCACAGATTATCAGGAGAAGGCGGTAGCGGTGAGAACTTAGTGGCCGCCGCCCTCCTGTTACCTGTCACTCATGCCCGCAGGCGCTAAACTACCGACCAGGACGGCCTCGAAGGAGCATGCCCATGCCCGAATCTGACCTTCTGCGCGAGCAGACCGATGACGGTATCGTCGTCCTCACCCTGAACCGCCCGGAGACGATGAACGCCATTGGCGGCGGGATCAGCGCCGGCATAATGGCCGCCTGCCGGGAGAGCAAGCGCGACGATTCGATCCGCTGCATTGTGATCACGGGCACGGGGCGCGGCTTTTGCTCGGGCGCGGACCTCAGCAGCGGCGGACCGGCGCGGCGTGAGGATGGCTCCGGCCCCGGCCGGGGGCGCTCAGCCATCATAGACAAGCTCGGCCCCGGTGAGCTGATCCTGGCGATGGCCGGCGCCGACGTCCCCATCATCGGGGCGGTCAACGGGGTCGCCGCCGGCGCCGGCTTCGGTCTGGCCCTGTCTTGCGACGTCCGTATCGGGTCCGATCAGGCCCGGATGGGCACGATCTTCATCAAGCGCGGTGTGGCGACAGACTACGGCACCAGCTACTGGCTACCTCGGGTCGTAGGCCTGCCAAGGGCGCTCGAGATCGCATACTCCGGCGACCTCATGGACGCGCAGAAGCTGCTCTCCCTGGGCCTGCTGAACAAGGTCGTCCCGCATGACTCTCTCATGGAAGAGACGATGGCTTACGCGCGCACGATCGCCTCCGGTCCGGCGCTTGGGTACGCATACACCCGCCGGAACCTCTTGCGCAGCTTCGACAACGACCTCCAGCGTCAGTTGGAGCTGGAGTGGACGAACCAGACCGAGCTCCTGGGCACGCAGGACGCGCGCGAGGGCTTCGGCGCCTTCATCGAGCGGCGCCCGCCGCGGTTCACGGGGCACTAAACCGTCGCCGGTTCCTCCGGGCGCAGGCCGACGGCGCCGCCGGAGGCCAGGCGCTCGATCGCCGCGGCGTCGAGCCCGAGCTCTTCGCGCAGAACCGCGGCCGTGTGCTGGCCCAGGAACGGCGCCGGGACCACACCAACCTTGCTGGCGCTCAGCCGCACCGGCGGCGAGGGAAACTCCCAGGGGCCGCGCTGGGGATGGTCGATCGTCATGATCGAGTCCCGGGCGCGCAGGTGCGTGTCGCTGAAAATGTCCAGGGAGTCGAGGACGGCGCTGCACGGCACTCCGGCGCCGCCCAGAGCTTCCATGGCCTCGTACTTCGTCCGCCCGCGAGTCCACGCGGCGACGATCTCGAAGAGCGCGTCTCCGTTCTCGCGTCGCGACGGGGCGCTCGAGAAGCGCTCGTCCAGCGCCAACTCCGGTTTTTCTATGGTCGTGAAGAGTGCGTCGAGCATGCGCGACGTGTTGGGCATGATGTAGACGTAGTCGTTGGTGCCGCCCGGAGCGCAGGGATAAAGGTCTGTCGGGGAGATTGTGCGGTTGCCCCGGCGCTGCAGAGGCTGGGTCGCGTCGGGCTGACGCCCGGACAGATTCGTGCGCAGGAAGTTGAGGACCGCTTCCTGCATCGAGACCTCGACCATCTGGCCCTGGCCTGTGCGCTGGGCCTGGACGTAGGCGGCCAGAATGCCGACGGCCAGGGTGAGGCCCGAGCCCGTGTCGCCCATGAGGGCTCCGGGCCGCGTCGGCGGGCTGCCGGGCATGCCTGTGACGCTAAAGGCCCCGCCGGCTGCCTGGGCGATCATGTCGTAGGACTTGAAGTCCTTGTAAGGACCGAAGGTCCCGAACCCCTTGATCGTCGCGTAAATGATGCGCGGGTTGCGTGCGCGCAGGGCATCGTAGCCGAGGCCCAGGTCCTCCATCGTCCCCAGGGTGAAGTTCTCGGTGACCACGTCGAACCGCTCGACGAGGTCGAGGAAGAGGCCGCGTCCGGCATCCGACTTGAGGTTGAGGGCGACGCTGCGTTTGTTCGAGTTGAAGCTCAGGAAGTAGATGGAGTCGCCGTCACCGCGCTCGGTGTGGCGGCCCGGGTCGCCGACGCCGGGCTGCTCGACTTTCACGACCGTCGCTCCCAGCCAGGCGAGCATCTGGGTGGCCGAGGTGCCGGCCTCGTACTGGGTCAAGTCAAGTATCTTCATGCCTTCGAGAGCGCCCATGGTTTACCTCCGCGCCAGTCGCGGTCGAGATGATTGCTCATGATCGGACGGCCGGTCGAGGCCTGTCAATCGGGATGTAGGGTCGCGGCGGGCTCCGGGGCCCGGCGGCGACCGCCGCGGCCTGCTACGCTGGCGTAGCAATGGCAAACTCGAAGGGGCTGCGTGTCAGCGTCGCCGGTGCGGTCATCTTCCTGCCCAGCCTGATCTCGCTCCTGTTCTTGCCGCCGGTCATCTCAATCGTCGGCATGCTCGGCGGCGGAATGCTGGTCTGGAGCGGGTTCATGATGACCCTTTTCGCGTTCTACGTTCCCCGGGAGCAGGGCAACGAACCGGGCTCAGGGAAAGGCGAAAAGGACGACGCCACGCGCTGAACGCGTCGACTGCCTCGTTTCTCGACCGGTTTCTGGCTGTTCGATCCTAGTCCCGGCGCCGCATCTCGATCCGGCTGATCTTGTTCGCTTGGTTGAATGCCAGCGTCATCGTAAGGCCGGCAAAGGGAGCGTTGGGCGTCTTCGGCTTGCCTTCGATCCGGACGATGCTGCCCTCCTGAACGGGCGCATCCCACTGGAGCCGTCCCGCCATACCGGCACCGGGGCCGGAGGGGTTGCGCAGACGGTCGGCTATCGCCTTCGCGCCCGCCGTCTCGCCGCGCATCGAGACGTGGACGGCTTCGGCGGCGAGCAGCGCTTCCAAGGCGTCCGCGTCCTGGGTAATCTCCGCGTCGAGATACTTCTGGCCTATCTGCGCCCGGGAGAGCACCTCCTCTGCTCCGGTGAAGTCATAGCCGCCGCCGTAAACCTCGGCAATGTGGTGCTCTCGGCCGCACTTCGAGCAGGAGGCCGTGCCCGCGCCCGTGATAGGCGAACCGGTCAGGTAGACCGTGTCGAGGTCCTTCTTGCTCTGGATGCCGCCGCAGTTCGGGCAGCGCCAGTAACGGTTGGGGGAGACCCGGGGAAGGACCTCACCGGCCTCGGACGCGGATAGCGACGCCTTCTTGTCGCCGCCTCCGAACACCCTGCGCAGGAAGCTCATCGAAGACCTCCGCGGACCCCGGAACGTCCCGGAATCTCGTGCGCCATACTAGGGGGCGCACGGCGAAAGTCAACGGCAGGCCCAGGCGGTGAGAAGTGGCTGAAGTCCTTCGGCCGTTTGGCCCACGAGGCCCTGTGTCGGAGGCCGAGGTGGCTGCGCCGACCCGCGCCCGCGCACGGCCCGGCGGAGGCCGCTCTCTGCCTCCTCGATGCCACCCGGGAGCATCTGCTTGATGTTTCGCAAGAGCGGAACGGCGTCTTCGCGCCAGGCGGGCGGCGTCGTCGGGCCGCCGCCAATCAACGGGAAACTCTCGCTCTCGTGTTCTCGCCAAGGAGCCTCCCTTCGGGGCAAAGGATAGGATGAGATGGGGAGCCGCCTCGGACGATTGCTATAATCCGGCGGACACCATCCCCGCAACCCGTAACCCGCCCCGCCGGCCACAGACCGGCGACCTGACACCCGCTACCACGGAGGACTGACATGGCTGAAATCGACGGCGCCACGATAATCGCCAGATCCCTGAAGTCGCACGGAATCCGGTACGCGTTCGGCATCGTCGGCGTGCCCGTCCAGCCGATCGCGGGGGCAA
>CAYRCD010000037.1:0-25700 GCA_964422735.1 uncultured Dehalococcoidia bacterium
GCGGCCGCGAGAGCGCGAACACTCGCCATCTCGCCGACGTCTCACGCGAGTGCGGGGTCGAGACCTACCACATCGAGACCGCGGCCGAGATCGAGCCAATCTGGCTGCGCGGCCGCGATGCCGTCGGCGTGACGGCCGGCGCGTCCACGCCCGACTTCGCAATCGACGAAGTCGTAACGCGGCTGGAGGAGCTGGGCCAGCACCTCGCATAGGCCTTAAGGAAGCGCCAACGCGAACCTGATCGCGGCGGCGACCTGCTCCATCTTTTCGCGAGAAAGCTCACCGGCCTGATTCAGAAGGCTTTCCTTCGGAATCGTCAGGATGTCGTCCAGGTTCGCGACGCTGGCCTCGGCCAGGCCCTCCCGGGGGCCGATGCTTACCTCCGATCTGATGCGGCGGATCCTTGTTGTTACGAGTGCGACGGTAATCGACGTGCGAATGGCGTACGCCGCATTACGGGAGAGGAGGACAACCGGGCGGCGGCCAATGGGTTCGGCCATGTCCGCCCACCATATCTCACCGCGGCGCATGGTCCAGTTCAGACGCCAGTAGTCGCGCCGCCATCCTCAGCTGGCCCTGTCCCACTTCCGGCCCCTCTGGCACTCGGCGGTACGCCTCGACGTAGGCACGGTCCTGCTCCGCCTCTTCCAGTTCCCGGAGGAGCATGTAACAAGCGTCACGAATGATCTGAGCTCTCGGGACTCCGCGCTGGGTCGCAAGCGCGGCCAGGTCTGCCAACATCTCTGAATCCATCGGCACCTGGATTATCTTCTTCAATCGCGAATTCCTCACTGTGGAAGTGCTTCACCAAACTTTACCACACTGGATGGATGCAATATTGTGTGGATGTCATGCGTCACATCATCTACGGCGCCGGGGCCATCGGCGGCGCCATCGGCGGCCGTCTCTTTGAGGCCGGTCACGAAGTAGTGCTCATCGCCCGCGGCGACCATCTGGCCGCACTCAGACAGCACGGGCTGCGTCTGATCTCGCCCGAGGATGAGGCGACTCTTCGAGTCGCGGCCGTGGGTCACCCTTCCGAGATCACCTTCCGGCCCGACGACACCGTGTTCCTCACGATGAAAACCCAGGACACGGCGGCCGCCCTCGACCACCTCGCGACCGCGGCGGGGACGGGCGTGCTCGTGATCTGCGCTCAGAACGGCGTCGAGAACGAGCGCCTTGCCTGCCGGCGGTTCGAGCGGGTCTACGGCATGCTTGTCATCCTGCCCGCGACCTTCCTGGAGCCGGGCGTTGTCGAGGCAGGGTCGGCGCCCGTTACGGGAATCCTCGACGCCGGACGCTTCCCGAGTGGGACCGACGACCTGATCGCCGGCGTTTGCGACGACCTCGAAAGTGCCGGTTTCAGCGCCCACCCAGACACGGCGATCATGCGTTGGAAGTACGGCAAGCTCCTGCAAAACCTGAACAACGCCTTTCAAGCCGTCTGTGGCCTCGACGCCCGCGCCGATATCTCGCGGCGCGCTGTGGCGGAGGCCCAGGCCTGTCTCCGCGCTGCCGGCATCGAGTTCGCGACCGCGGTGGAGATGCGGGAACGGCGCGAACTGACGCCGGGCTTTCGTCCCGGCGCGCGCCTGCATGGCGGTAGCTCGACCTGGCAGAGCCTGGCGCGCGGCACGGGCTCCACCGAGGTCGACTATCTGAACGGCGAGATCGCCCTCCTCGGTCGCCTGTACGGCGTACCAACGCCGGTGAATTCCGCTCTTCAGCGCGCGGCGAACCGCCTGGCGCGCGATCGGCTGCCGCCCGGAAGTGTAACGATCGCCGAGCTGGAGCGAGAGGCCGCGGGACTCGACTAGCCGCAACCTTGGTGAGTTCTCTCGCACAGATTGTGCGACTCACCGGCGACATGCTTTAATCCTTGCGGTGGCGCTCTAACCGCCTCTACGCGCGCAGAAGGGGATTCGAGACTATGGCCGACGCTCAGAATCCGGCCGCGCCTTCGACTGAGGGGCGCCGCCGCGATGTCCTGAGGGCCGTCTCCGGCCTCATCGCCGACCACGGCATCGAGGGCATGTCGATGCGCCAGGTTGCCGACGCCGTCGGCATGAGCACGGGCACAATCAACTACCACTTCAAGAACAAGCGCGGCCTGATCGTGGCCGCGATGGACTACGTCTACACCTTCCTTCAGCCGGCGCTTTCCGAGTGGGAGCACGATGACAGCAAGCCCGTCCTGCCCCAGCTACGGCGGGTCGCCGACACCTTCGTGCTACGCACCGAGAACCGGAAGCAATGGTGGCGTTTCTGGCTCGAGTACGCGGCGCACGCCGGGCGCGATGCCGACTTGCTCGAGAGCCACCAGGCTCGCTATGCCCACCAGCGCGACACCTTCGTCCAGACCCTGAAGCACGGCATTCGTTCCGGTGAGCTGCGCTCGGACCTCGAGCCGCGGCTCGTGGCCGACACGCTCCTGGCCCTGATCGACGGCCTGGCGACACACCAGGTTGTCGCGGGAAATATTGTCACCGCAACTCACACCGAACGTCTGCTCGATTCCTACATCGGGTCACTCGCGGCCACCCCTCAGGAGAGGTAGAAGACGCCGGCCGTTGAACTATTGACGACCCTGTTAGCCGGTGCTACGCTCCCGGTCAAGACGCACGTGCGTGCGAGTCGCGAGAGAACCTCAGGAGGTCGCCGTGCCAGTGAGCGAAAGAGTGCTCGAAGAGTTGCGCCGGGAAACCGACGTCGACCTCGACCTGTCCTGGATGAACCCGCAGAGCGAGCAGGGCGTGCGGGCAGTCCCGGGCAAGCGCGGCCTCAGCCTCGAAGACATCGCCATCGGCACCTACGGCGTCGTGCCCGAGGAGTCGACGAACGCAAACATGCGGCCCCGTGGCGCCGCGGCGCGTTCCAACGCGAAGCGCCTGGGCATTCGCTGGCATGAACGCGGCCAGTCCTGGGCCGAGTCGGTGATGATGCTTTACGAGGAGGCACAGGCGCGCCAGTGGTCGTCTGCCACCGACATCCCCTGGGAGGACCTGACGGAGCTCGACCCCGACGTCGAGGCGGCGATGTGCCAGCTCTGCACCTTCCTCAACCAGGTCGAGTTTATCGCCGGCGATGCTCCCGGCCGCTGGCTGAAGTACATCAGCGAGGACCACTTCGAGACCAAGCTCTTCCTCGTCACCCAGGTAATGGACGAGGCCCGGCACCTCGACGTGTTCCGCAAGCGGGCCCTCGCTAACGGCATGGGCCTCCTCCAGGGCAACCCGGGCGCCGGCGGCTCCCTCTACTCCTCCGACTTCGTCGAGATGACGGCCACCCTCCATATCGGCGGCGAGGGCGCCGTCCAGAGCATCTTCCGCATGGGCGAGCTGATCGGCAACAACGAGGCCGAGAAGCGCATGTTCCGCCTTGCCGCCCAGGACGAGAGCCGCCATGTCGCCTTCGGCGTCATGCACGTCAAGCACCTGCTCGACACGCAGCCCGAGCGCCATGACGAGGTCCGCGGCTACCTCGAAGGACGCGTCGGGGCTGCCGCCGACAACGGCGGTATCGCCATCGGCGGCACGAACAGTGAGGCCCTGGCCATACTCTTCGCCAAGGGACGCGCCAATATCGACGAGGGCTACCGGATGCTCCTGGCCGCGCGCCAGAAGCAGTTCAAGGAGCTGACCCAGCGCCTGCGGGTCTGCGGCCTCGCCGACGTCGCCGAGGAGATGGAGAAGCGCCGCGCCGCCTTCCTCTCCGGTGAGACCGCGGCCTAGGTCCCGCACGTGGCCGAGACCGAAATTGAGGTCCCGGAGGGGATGAGAGCCGCCGCGCAGGCGCGTGGCTTTCCGATCGACAAGCTCCGCGAATACCTGAAGCAGGGCGTCGCCGCCAGCTTCATCGAGAACACGCTCAAGGCGCCCGGCGTCACGGACGAGCAGGCGATCGAGCGCTTCGCCACCTTCAAGTCGCTCGGCGGCATTCCGGCGCTGGACATGAAATGGGCCCAGGTGCCGACCGACCGCCTTCCCAGACTGAAGCCGGGGCCGAGAGGCCTGCGCCTCGCCGACGTCGAGATCGGCGCTTACGGTTTCGTGCCCGACCGCTGGCGTCACGAGACCATGCTGCCGCGCGGCGCCAATCCGCCGCCGAACGACGGCATCCCTTCCAGCTACACGATCTATGACAAGTCCGAGGTCTGGGCCGACTGCGTCCGCGACCTCTACGAAGACGCGATCCAAGACCGCTGGTCGGCGGCCAGGGACATCTCCTGGGGCACGATCGAGCCCCTGCCCGACCACATCGAAGCGTCGGTCTGCCAGCTGATGACGAACTGGTCCGAAGACGCGATGATCGGCGCCGAGACCATCTGCAAGTGGCTAGAGCAGATCAGCTACGGCTACCACGAGGTCAAGCTCTTCCTCAGCACCCAGGCCTTCGACCTCGCCCGCCACGTCGAGGCCTTCCGCAAGCGCGCCCTGGCTAACGGCGGCGGCCTGGGAGTACAGGCCCCGGGCGCTGTGCACAGGATCATCTTCTCGGCGATGAAGTACACCGAGATGATCACCTACCTCTGTGTCCAGCGGACGAGCTTCTTCCTCACCCTCCTCGAGACGCAGGGGCTGGCCCTGGCGCACAACGAGGCCGAGCGCAAGCTCTACGCCTACACCGTCCAGGACCTCAAACGCCACCTCGAGTACGGGCTCGAGCACCTGAAGTACTACGTCCAGAGCCAGCCGGAAAAACGGAGCTACGTCAGCGCCTGGCTCGGCCGCGGCGAAGCCTTCATGGCCGGCGAGATCAACGCCAACGTGCCCCAGAACGAGGCGCTGATCCTCCTCCTCGACGATCGGCCGGCCGCGGGCAAGCGCAAGCTGCAGGCCCTGCGCAAGCAGCAGGTCGAGGAGTACATCCAGCGCCTGCAGGCCGCGACCATCACCCGGAGCTACGAGCAGGTCTTGCCGGCGCTGCGGCGCCTGGCAGAGGCGTAGCGACCGGGGAGAGATCTCTTCCCGCTCTCTGTGCGAGGCCGCCTCAGCGGCCGCGGCAGTCCGCACATCTGTCTGTGCGAGGCCGCCTCAGCACCCGGGGCAATCGGCACATCTGTCGTTGCGAGGCCGCCTCAGCGGCCGCGGCAATCGGCACATCTGTCGTTGCGAGGCCGCCTCAGCGGCCGCGGCAATCTCGGGCACGCGGTTCTTGCCTGCGCCAGACCATGTCTGCGCCTGCAACGTCAGTCCCGAGATTGCTTCGCCGCCTGCCGGCAGGCTCGCAAAGACAGGTCCGGTCCTCTGTTCTCAGGGCGAATTTAGCTGTCTGGGCAGGCCGCCGCAGCGCCCACGGCAATCGGCACATCTCTCTTTGCGAGGCCGCCTCAGCGGCCGCGGCAACCTCGGGCACGCGGCTCGTGCACGCGCCAGGCCACGTCTGTGCCTGGAACGCCAGTCCCGAGATTGCTTCGCCGCCGCCGGGAGGCTCGCAAAGACAGGTCCCTCACACTCCTGCCCTATCAATCCCACCTCACGGCGAATAGCCGCTGCGTGCCGGACAATCCCTTGAGCTCCATCTCGCGCCCCGCGTCTACCTTGAACTCCTCGCCGACGAGGTCATGTAAGGCCTCAGACACCAGTACCTGCCCGCCCGCGCCCTGGGATGCGATGCGAAACGCCAGCGTGACATTCGTGCCGTAGAAGTCATCGCGGTCCCGCACGGCCTCACCGCAGTGAAGTCCGATGCGGATATGTATGGGCAGATCCACTGTCCGGTTGCGCTCGGCAAACTCGCGCTGGATGGCGATTGCGCACTCCACCGCGTGGCGCGGGTCCGCGAACACGACCATGAAGGCGTCGCCGATGGTCTTGACCTCGAAACCGCCGTGCGCCTCGATCTGGCGGCGCATGATCGCGTTGTGCTCCCGCAGTACTTCCAGCCATTGGGCGTCGCCCAGGCGCTCGTTCCAGCCCGTGGAGTCCTCGATGTCGCTGACGAAGATGGTCACGCCGCCGTCCGGCGCGGCGACCAGCGCGAGGTCCGGGT
Organism: uncultured Dehalococcoidia bacterium; assembly: GCA_964422735.1. Lineage (GTDB taxonomy): Bacteria > Chloroflexota > Dehalococcoidia > DSTF01 > WHTK01 > CAYRCD01. Next base: position 5,995 of record CAYRCD010000037.1, read on the forward strand.
GCTCGCTCCGCACCGACTCCGCCACGGCGTCGATAGACCGCAGGCCGGAGCCGACGCCCTGGAGACGGACTTTCATTGCCAGGGCCTGGCCCAGGTACAGCTTCGCGCCGTGCTGCTGGAAGAGGGCGGTGGCACGGTCGAGGTGCTGGAGGGCGTCGCGCGTCTGGCCGCGGCGCTCGGCGACCTCCGCCAGCCCCTGCAGGCAGCGCCCGGCCTCGACCGGACAGCGCTCGCGCTCGCAGACCTCGACGCCTGTTCGGAACCACCCTTCGGCCTCGTCCACCTTGTCCAGGCGCAGGGCAAGCGTCCCCCGGAACTGGTCCAGGCTGCCGAGGAGGCCGAAGTGCAGGTCCGGGACGGCGGCAACGAAGTCGTAAGTTTGGCCCACCGTGTCGTCGTCTCCAATACGGGCGAGAGCGGGGCCGATGGCGGCGAGATTGCCAGGGTTGCCGATCAGGCCGCGGGAATTCCTCACCTCTAGCGCCGCCCGCGCCCAGGCATCGAAGTCCCGCCTGGCTCCCTCCAGATCACCGCTCTCGACGAGTATTCGAGCTCTGATCCCGTGGACCATCACTGCAAACATGGGAACCCCGCCGACCATCTCCGGCGCCGGCAGCGTCTCTCTCGCCGCCTCCAGGTCGGCGCTGAACTCCGCCAGGCCAGCGAGCAGATCCTCTCGCCAGAAGCTCCCCCCGCCGATCTCCCCTGCCAGCTCGCGCGCCCGAGCGAGGTCGCAGCGCAGGAAGGCGACGTTTCCGAGGCCGAACAAGGCGTTCTGCGTTTCAAAGGCGTCGTGAATTCGGCGCGCGTAGCTGAGCGCGTCCTCGAAGGCCGCCGTCGCCTCGTCCAGGTGGCCGCTATTCACGAGGGTGACGGCGACCCAGCGCAAGGCCTGGGCGGCGCCCCGATGGTCAGGCACGTCCCGCAGTTGCTGCGCCGCCAGACGGTAGAGTCTGAGCGCCTCCTCAAGACCGGCCGCTCGCAGGGCCGCCAGAAATGTGAGAGACGCTCTTACGTCCGCAAATCCGTGCGCCTCGCTCAGAGCCGCCGCCCGCTCGATGTCCCGCTCTACCTCTTTGTTCACCGCGATGGCCGCCCGGCGCGAATAGAGCAAGGCCTCGAGGTGGGGCTCTCGCTCTCCGGGGGCGTCCAGGGCGGCCGTGAGTATCTCGATATGGCGCGCGGGCGGCGCCGGAACGGTGCAGGCCAGCACGGTCGCCCGAGCCGCACCCGGCCAGTCGCCCTGCTGCCGGTATAGCGTGATGGCGCGCATGAGGCTGCGCCAGGCGGGGCGAAATGTAGCGGCGGAGGCCTGACAGCGGCCCAGGGCCATCAGCAGTCCGGCTTCGTCCTCACCGAGGCGGTCGTCCGAGCCGGTGGCCAGCGTCAGGCAGTTCTCGTAGTGGCGCGCCGCCTCGTCCCAGGCGGTGCGCGCTTCCGCCTCCTCAGCCGCCAGCCTCGAGTAGAGGACGCCCTTCCCGGCATGGCGGGGGGAGAGCATAGCCGCCTCGACGAAGTGGTGGGCGAGACGCGACGGCCGCTGGCGCGCCACCGCCTCACCCCAGCGCCGCTCCAGCGCCTCCGCGACCCGGCCGTGCAGGCGCACGCGCCGCGTCGTCGAGAGCTCCTCCAGCAGCGTCTCTTGCATCTGGGCGTGGGTGAAGCGGTAGCGCCCCGCCTGGGGCAGCTCCTCGATCACCCGCGCCTCCAGCGCCTCCTCGATCAGCTTCAGCAGGGCGTCTTCGTCGCGGTCGCCGAGGAGGGTCAGCATGTCGTAGGTGAACTCGCGCCCGATGATCGCTGCCACCTGGAGGAGGTCGTTCGTCTCCTCGGAAAGGCGGTTCAAGCGCCGGCCCAGGGCCTCGCGGACGCCGTCCGGGATGCGGATATCGGAGACCGACTCCCGGGTCAGCGTCCCCTCCTGGGCCATCAGGTTCACGACCTCGCTGAGGAAGAAGGCGTTGCCCTCCGTCTCTTCGAAGATGCGGTCAAGGACTTCGCGCTTCGGCTCGACATTGGCGGTCGCCCGGATGTAGCCGGCCACCTCCGCCCTGGACAGGCCCCTGAGGACGATGCGCTCGAAGCCGGACTCCCGGTTGAGGACGGCCAGCGTCTCCGAGAGCGCGCTCTGGCGGGTGATGTCGGTGTCCCTGTAGTTCCCGACGACGAGGACGCGGAGGCGAGAGAGGTCGCGGGCTATGTGCTGGAGGAGGAGGAGCGAGGGCTTGTCTGCCCAGTGCAGGTCGTCAAGGGCGATTACAAGAGGCGTCTGGTTCGCCATCGCCCGCACGTAGGAAGCATAGGCGTCGAAGAGCCGGAACTGGGCCACCTCGGGGTCGGTGATCGGCTCCGGCTCGACGAAGTTGGGCTGCTGCCGCAGCCAGGTGAAGATGCGGGAAAGCTCCGCGCCGGCGCCCGGCGGCAGGTTGGGCGCGATCACGGTCGCGATGTCATAGGTCGCGGCGAACTGGTTCCCGGCCTGGTACCAGGGCCAGTAGGCCGGGGCGCCGCCGGTCTCGTGCGTGCGGCCCCACAGCACCGTGGCCCCGCGCATGCGGGCGTAGGTCTCGAGCTCCTGACAGGTCCTGGTCTTGCCGATCCCCGGCTCGCCCACGAGCATGACAAGCCCGCCGTGCCCGGCGAAGGCCTCGTCAAAGGCCTTGCGCAGCTTCTCCATCTCCGCCGTGCGGCCGACGAAGACGCCACGGGCGAGGCGGTCGAGCGGGTTCTCCGAAGAGTCGGAGTGCGACGCCGACTTCTGCGTGGCATCGACCTTCGCCAGCGCCGCCCCCACCTCGGCCGCCGAGGCCGGGCGGTCGTCCGGCGCCTTGACCAGGAGGTGGAGGATGACCTCCTCCAGCGACGGCGGGCAGCGCTCGGTCAGCCACGAGGGCGCGACCGGCGGGGTGTTGATGTGCTGGCTTATGACCGCTGTCGGGTCTTCGCCCAGGAAGGGCGGGCGGCCGGTGACCATCTCGTAGAGCATGCAGCCGAGGGAGTAGAGGTCGGCCTTGGGTGTCGACTCGCCGCCCAGGGCCTGCTCCGGCGGCATGTAGGCGACCGTGCCCAGCATCATGCCCTGCATGGTCAGGCGCGAGCGGTCGAGGGCGACGGCGAGGCCGAAGTCGCCCAGCTTGGCGACGAGAGTTCCCCCAGGATTGGGGGCAAGGGGGCCGGCGTCCCCGGAGGGCGAACCCCTCACCCTGGCCCTCTCCCCCGGGGAGAGGGAACGTTCCCTACCTTCCCTTTCGGAGGAGGAATCGTGCTCTCTCTCCCTCTCGGAGAGGCGATCCTTCTCGCTCTCCCTCTGGGAGAGGGTTGGGGTGAGGGCGCTCAGCCACACGTTCCCCGGCTTCAGGTCGCGGTGGACGATGCCCTGGCGGTGGGCGTGGTCGAGGGCGGCGCAGACCTGGGTGGCGATTGAGAGCACTACATCCGTCGCGAGCCTGTGCTCCTCGGCGGCGGCGATCAGGTCTTCAACCGACCCTCCGGCCATGTATTGAGATACGATGACGGGCGCGGTGGCCGCCGAGACTGGAAAGTCTCGGCTACGCGGGTCGGAGGAGATACCTGGTCCCGGCGCTGCCTCCTCGAGCACGTCGAAGACGGTGACGATGTTGGGGTGGTCGCCGAGGCGGGCCATGGCCTGGGCCTCGTTGCGGACGCGGGCGAGGCCGGCCATGTCGAGGCCCTCGGTCTTGATTACGGCGAGGGCGACGTCGCGGTCGAGGCGGGTGTCGTGGGCGAGGTAGACGCGCTTGCGCCCGCCCTCGCCCAGGAAGGACTTCACCCGGTAGCGGCCGGAGGCGAACGACGAAGGGAGGGGACTTTGAGGTTGGGGCGCGGGAGATGTATTCCGCGTCTCTTGCTTCCGGTCTCCGTCGCCGCCCAGCGCCCGCTCGGCCGCGTCCAGAAAGCCGCGAGCGTCGGCGTTTTCGGGGTCGAGGGCCAGGGCATCGACAGCCCGCTCGAGGACCGTGGACCAGTCACGGCGGCCCAGGGCCTCCTCGGCTTCGTCGAGCAGGCGGTCTACCTGACGCTGGATGCGTTCGCTGGGCAAGCGCGGGCGCTCCCTCGTTCGGAGGCGGGGATCGCGGCGATCATCTGTTGGGAGGCTCAGACTGTCAATTGATCGGCGCAGGCAGGGGCCTTCCCGCGCCGCGGGCGGTAAAGTGGGCGGGGGCAAACGCAATTGACCGAGAAACAGCCCGGCGAGACATACGACCTGATCGTGATCGGCGCCGGACCCGCGGGTGAGAAGGGCGCGGCGCAGGCGGCCTATTTCGGCAAGCGGGTCGCGATCGTCGAGTCCGGGGACGTCGGCGGGACGTCGACTAACACCGGCACCCTGCCCAGCAAGACGCTGCGGGAGACCGCGCTGCACATCGCCAACCTGCGCCAGCGCGACCGCTTCGGCCTGGGGCCGACCCTGGACCGCGAGCTAACGCCTGAAGACCTCTTCTTTCGCGAGCGCCTCGTCGTCTCCAACTACCAGGCCCTGGTGATGGAGAACATCGTCCGGCACCAGATCGACCTCGTTCGCGGCCGGGCGTTGCTCACCGGCCCCAACAGCGTGGCCGTGACCCGGCCGGACGGCACGCGGCTGGAGCTCCAGGGCCGCTTCATCCTGATCGCGACCGGGTCGCACCCGGTCAGGCCGGAGCATATCCCCTTCGACGGCGAGTACGTTCACGACAGCGACAGCATCCTGCGCCTGAAACGCCTGCCGAAAACGCTCGCCGTCGTGGGGGCGGGCGTCATCGGCAGCGAGTACACCACGCTTTTCGCCGCCCTGGGCATCCCCGTGACCCTGATCGACGGCGGCGACGTCCTGCTGCCCTCGCTCGACCGCGAGGTCGCGGAGGCGCTCCTGGCCGAGATCGAGGCCGCCGGCGTAACGGTGCGCTTCCGCGAGTCCATCGAGAAGGTCGAGACCAACGCAGCGGGGGGAAGCGTGCGCCTGCGCTTCGCCAGCGGCGAAGAGCTCGAAACGGGCGCGATGCTCTACTGCGGCGGGCGTCAGGGCAATACCGAGGGCCTCGGCCTCGAGGCCCTCGGCGTCGAGACCGATAAACGCGGCCGCGTCGGCGTTAACGAGAGCTACCAGACCGCCGTGCCCAACATCTACGCCGCCGGCGACGTGATCGGGTATCCGTCGCTGGCCTCGACGTCGATGGAGCAGGGACGCGTCGCCGTCTGCCACGCCTTCGGCTTCGAGTACAAGCAGCGGGTATCGTCGCTCCTGCCCTACGCGCTGTACACGATTCCCGAGGTCTCCATGGTGGGGGCGACGGAGGAGGAGCTGAAGGCGGCGGGACGCCCTTACCTGGCCGGCAGGGCCTCCTACCGCGACAACCCCCGCGGCCAGATCGCGGGCGACACCACCGGCTTCATCAAGCTCCTGTTCGACCCCGAAGACCAGAAGCTCCTCGGCGTCCATATCATCGGCGAGCGCGCGTCCGAGATCATCCACATCGGCGAGGCCTGCATTTACTTCGGCGGCACTATCGACTTCTTCATCCAGAACGTCTTCAACTTCCCCACCTTTTCCGACCTCTACACCTACGCGGCCTACGACGGCCTCGGCAACCTCCAGAGGTGGAGGGAAGGGAAACTCGCGGTCAGCGGTTAGCATTTCCTAGGAGCCAGAGGCCTCACCTGTGTCTGCTCGGAGCTCAAGGCCCAGCTGTCATTGCGAGGAGCCCTCAGGCGACGAAGCAATCCCGGGCCGACGCCTCGAAGTGAGGAGGCGGCCGAAGTCAGGGTCGAGGGCGGGCGCCCGGGATTGCCGCGGCCGCTGCGGCGGCCTCGCAAAGACAGGCCTTTACACGGGGCGTCAGCGGTGATCTGTCTGCGCGCTTTCATCAGAACAAGCAACTGGTGCCGCTCCCCGTGAGTGCCCGCGAAGGCAGAGCCAACTCGAACGCGGCGCCACGGGTCTGACCTGCGTCGGACGTCGGGCGCCGCCGAGCGCCGTGCTATATTGGCCTATCGGCCTTCTCAAATTGAGGGGAGGTGATGCCCCGGGTCTAAGGGACACCAGGAAAGCGCCAGGTCCTTCCAGGGGCGCGGCTGAGGGCTCCGGCCCTCGACGGAGCGCCCGCGAAGGATGACGAGGAAGAGGTCGATCGAAATACTCGGCGGATGACCTCTCGGCTGGCACGGCCGTTACGGAGGGACAAAACGCGGCGCTAGAGCGCCCGACAAATCCCAATCCGGCGTGCAGGCGAACGACAGGGAGCCGGACGGGCTCAAACGCCCGCGGCACTCACGCTCGTACGCTTATCCCTGAACCCACTCAGAGTCCTCCCAAACGCCCGGACTTTGCCTTGAGCCGGCAGTGGCGAGACGTGGCCCCGGATCCGGCCTCGCCTCGCCCGCCTTCCGGATTTCCAGGAGGTCACTCATGTGCGGAATTATGGGCTACGTCGGCGAGTCCGACGCGGCCCCGATAGTGCTGGACGGCCTCGGCCGCCTCGAATACCGCGGTTACGACAGCGCCGGCATCGCCGTCCTCGACGATGACGGCAACATTCAAATTGCCAAGGACGCCGGTAAGCTGGCCAGGCTTCGCGAGATGCTGGGCGGCAACCTGCCGCGGGGTCACACCGGCATCGGCCACACGCGATGGGCGACGCACGGCAAGGCGACGGGAATAAACGCCCACCCGCACACGGACTCGACCGGCGACATCGTCGTGATCCACAACGGCATCGTCGAGAACTATCTCGACCTGCGGAAGCGGCTGGCCACAGCGGGCCATACGTTCGTCTCGGAGACCGACACCGAGGTCATCCCCCACCTGATCGCCGAAGCCGCCGCCAAAGGCCTCGACCTCGCGGGCGCCGTACGCGCGGCGATCGGACAGATCGAGGGCGCTGCCGCCATCGTCGCCATTCGCCGTCAGGAGCCCGGCGTTCTCGTCGCCGCCCGCGTCGCCAACGCGGGAGGGGTCGTCGTTGGCTACGGCCAAGGTTCGATGTACGTAGCCAGCGACCTGCCCGCGCTCGTCCCCCACACCAGCCGCTTCGTCTTTCTCGAGGACGGCGACGTCGCCCGCCTGACTCGCGATGGCGCCACCTTTAGCGGCCGCGATGGCGCCGTGGTTGAGAAGACGCCCCAAGACATGCCCCCCGGCCCCCTGGCCGCCGGCAAAGGACTGTTCAAACACTTCATGGCAAAGGAGATCGCCGAGCAACCGGAGGCCGTGCTCAACACGCTCCGGGGTGCCGTGGACTTCGACGCTCCCTCCATCGACCTCGACGATCTGAACCTGACCGATGCGCGCCTGGCTTCTTTCCAGCGTGCCGTGCTGGTCGGCATGGGCACGAGCTTCCACGCCGCCCAGATCGGGAGGGCTTACTTCGAGAGGCTCGCCGGCCTGCCTGCCGAAGCCGACAACGCCTCCGAGTACCGCTACCGCGAGCCGGTTCTCGACGAATCGGTGCTGCTGGTCGCGGTCCTCCAGTCGGGTGAGACCGTGGACACGCTCGCGGCCATGCACGAGGCCAGGGCGCGCGGCGCCGCCGTGGTCGCCGTCTGCAACACGCCTGGATCTCAGGCCACGCGCGTCGCGGACGGGACGGTCTTCACACGCTGCGGTCCGGAAATCGCAGTGGCGGCAACCAAGACCCTTCTCGGGTCACTCACGGCCCTCTATCTTCTGGCCTGCCGGACCGGAGGCGCGCGGGGCGACCTCGACCAGGCCGGCCTGGCGGCGGCGCTGAACGACCTGGGCCGAATGCCGGGTCTCGTCGGTCGCGCCCTGCGCGCCGAAGCGGCATGCGAGCGCATCGCCCACCGCTATGCGTCGTCGCGCCATTTCCTCTTTCTCGGCCGCGGCCTCCAGTACCCGGTCGCAATGGAGGGCGCGCTCAAGCTCAAGGAGGTCAGCTATATCCACGCCGAGGGCTACGCCGCGGGCGAGATGAAGCACGGCCCCATTGCCCTGATTGACGACCAGATGCCGATTGTTGCCATCGCTATCCGCGACGCACACTACGCCAAGATGATGAGTAATATCGAGGAGGTGCGGGCGCGGGATGGAATCGTCATCGCCATCGCCAGCGAGGGCGACCAGGTCATCGCCGCCAAGGCACACGAGGTCATCTATATCCCCGACGCGCCCGAGCTCCTTGCCCCCCTGGTCACGGCGGTGCCCGTGCAGCTCCTCGCCTACCACGTCGCGCTTCGGCGCGGCGCCGACATCGATCAGCCGCGCAATCTGGCCAAGACGGTGACCGTGGAGTAGGACGCCGGAAACGGCGCCTCACCCCAGATACGGCTTTGTAGAGTCAGCCTTAGGGGTGTGATGTCGCGGCAGGCAGCGCCGTGGCCGGGCGCCCCCGGGTGCAGGCCGGGTGGACAAGAAGGGCGATGAGGAGCCGGCGGGGCAAGAGATTGACTCCTATCGCAGACCCCGCGCGCTAGCCTGCCTACCGCGACGCCGGGATTATACACGGAATTGGTCACCCGTGTAAGTCTTTTTCTAATAATTCGGGGCGAAGCCGGCCCATAACAACCCGAGCCGCGGCAGCGTTGGGATCAGATGGAGCTTCGGTTCCCGGTCCTGGCGACCGACGCTAGAAATGGAGGTCTGAGATGAAGGTTGTGGTTTCGGCGATCGCCGCAATTGCCCTGGGTGTCGGCGGCCTCCAAGCGCTCGCCGCGGCCGGTGTGATGCAGACCGACGTCATCGGCGTCGTGTCCGACCAGCCGCGAACGACAGCAGACCAGACCGCGCGCATGGACCCCCCATCAGCTCCCGGCAGGGGCGGCCCGCAAGACAAAGGCGGGCATACGAGGATGACGGACGACGTCGACCGGGGCGCGGACGACGCAGGGGCAGCGAAGAACGAAGCGAACGGGCCTTGTAAGGCGGACAGGCCAACTCACGGCTGCGCGGTCAGCACGTCGGTTCACAAGGCCCAGGGATCGACGCCGTCAGGACCTGACCGCGGCGCAGCTGTCAGCAAGGCGGTTCGCTCGGCCGGCTGCTCGATGCTGCCCTCTGGCGCCCAGCAAGCATGCGCAAGAAAGGCCGTCCAGGCCAGGCCACCCCTGGAGCGTCAGAAGCCTAAGTAGGACCGCCCCGCGTCTCAACCCCGGCACGATGTCAACTGGGACGACGCCGAGGCTGGTAAGCCTCGGCGCCGTCCTTTTAGAACTCCAGGATCGACCTACCCGCGATCTCACCCTTCTCCAGGGCGCGGCAGGCTTCGTTGATCTCGTCCAGCTTGAAGCGCCGGGTGACGAGCAGGTCGAGGGGCAGCATGCCCTCTTTGAACCAGCGCACGTACATGGGGAAGTCGACTTCAGGCCGGCTCGAGCCGCCGATCGAACCCCTGTAGGTCCGCGCCGCGAAGAGGTCGCGCATGGTCAAGGTGGCGGTGGTCTGGGGCACGCCGACAAGGACCGCGACACCGCCCTCTTTGAGACCGCCGACGCCGGGCCTTACCGCGGGCAGGACCTGCTCCATGGTCTTCGGCACTCCGATGGCGTCGAACGCGAAGTCCGCACCCCCGTTCGTAAGCTCCCGAACCCGGGCGACCGCGTCTTCGCTGCCGGCGTTGACGCCGGCGGTGGCGCCGAACTTGCGCGCGAACTCGATCTTCTCGTCGGCGAGGTCGACGGCGATGATCGGGTCGGCTCCGACGTTGGCGCACGCCTGGACGATGCAGAGTCCGACGCCGCCCACACCGAAGATCGCGACCGAATTGCCCTTCTGGACTTTCGCGGTGTTGAGGGCCGCCCCGCAGCCGGTCATGACCGCGCAGCCGATTATCGCCGTCACGTCGGTGCGGACGTCATCCGCCATCTTTACGACGTACTGTTCGTCGGCGATCGTGGCCTCCGCCCACGTGAATACTCCCGCCTGCAAGGTCTCGCCCCGGAAGGTGATGGTCGCAGGGGCGGGCCGCGCCATGCCCTCATGGGCGTCGCGCGGAATCCAGGTGATCATGACCCTGTCGCCCTCTTTGACATGGGTCACGTTCTTACCTCTGGCCGTCACAACTCCCGTCGACTCGTGGCCCAGGACCAGCGGCGTGCGCGAGGCCGCATTGTGAAGCTGGTGGAGCTGGGAGTGGCAGACGCCGCTGGCGAACTGCTTGATCACGATTTGGTTCGGTCCCGGATCGGGCAGGACGACCTCTTCGACAACCAGCGGCCTGGCGTGCTCGATGTGTACGGCGGCGCGCGTTTTCATTGCTTCCTCCCGAGAAGGCGGCCGGCGCCGCCCGCAAGATTCAGACCCGGACGATCGAGGACGCGGTTAGCGGCCATAGCTCAGGGCGCTTGAGCGTGGCCGGAGCAAGCCGGCGTAAGTATAGCGTTCGATCCGCGGTTTGGCAGCGCGCCCATAATGGGGCGGACACTGGACTCACTGTGGAAGGCCGGAGCTGGACCGATTATTCCCAGGCGATGATATTTCGTCGCATCATGCGCGTGCGAGGAGGCAGCAGTCATGGCGATCGCAACCGGTGCCGGTGTGTTGATGGTGAAGCAGCAGAAGGAGATGCTGGAGATCTTCACGGGCTTCGAGACGAAGAACCGTTTCAAAGTGACGACGCCTGAGGACGAGACCGTCGCCTTCATGTTCGAGGAATCCCGCTGGTACCTGCGTATGTTCCTCGGCAATCACCGGCCGCTGAGGCTGCGCATCCTCGACGGCCAGGGCCAGGCAGCGGCCACCGCCCAGCGGCGCTTCTTCTGGTTCTGGTCGCACCTCGACGTCCGCGACGGACACGACCAGAGCCTGGGATTCGTTCAGCGCCATTTCTCCTTCCTGAAACGCCGCTACAGCCTCACGGGTACCGACGGCGAGCTCGTCGGCAGCGTTCGCGGCGGTCTTTTCAAGCCCAATACATTCACCGTCGAGCACCGCGGTGTCGACGCGGCGCGGATCACGAAGCAGTGGGGCGGCGCGATCAAAGAGATGTTCACGAAGGCCGACCGCTTCCAGGTCGAGTTCCTGGCCCCGGCCGACGAACGGTTTCGAACCCTGGTTTTAGCCCTTGCCTTCGCGCTCGACCTTGACTATTTCGAGAGCGGCAGCGGCGTCGGCGGTCCACTGGGGCCCGTCCTCGATATCGTGGCCCGCACCTGATCCGAAGGCCGGGGCTGGCTTTGCAAGCCGCGGCGGCCCGCGCTATCTCGCCGGGCTAAAATACGGCGCATGAGCGAGGCCCAGCCGCAAGGGGTCTTCGACGTCATCATCCGCGGCGGCACCGTCGTCGACGGCAGCGGTAGTGACGGCTGCGTCGCCGATATCGCGATCAGGGACGATCGGATCGCCGTCATAGGCTCGCTGGCGGCCGCGCCCTGCCCAAGAGCTGGGAAAGGACCCCGTCGACGCGATGATGGACCTGGTGTTGGCGGACGGGTCGCGGATCACGACGGCTTACTTCATGATGTCCGATGAAAATGTGAGCCTCGGCCTGAAGCAGCCCTGGGTATCACTGGGCTCCGAAGCCTCCTCGATGGCCGCCGAGCCGCCTTTTACCCTGCGTTCCACGCACCCGCGCCCGTACGGCAATTTCGCGCGTTTCCTCGGCAAGTATATTCGCGACGACGGCCTCATTCCGCTTGCGGAGGGCGTGAGGCGCATGACCGGCCTTCCCGCGCAGAACCTCGGGCTCGACCGCCGCGGCCTGCTGCGCGAAGGCTGCTTCGCCGACATCGCGGTCTTCGATCCGTCCACGATTGCCGACCGCGCGACCTTCGAGGACCCGCATCAGTACGCCGTGGGCGTGCGCGACGTCCTCGTGAACGGTAAGGTCACCCTGCGCAACGGCGAATTCGCGGGGAAGTTCGCGGGCAGGGCGATCTATGGCCCGGGAAGAAAGGGCTGAGATGAAGACCGATCCGGGGCAGACCGCGTTTCGCGAGCTCTGCGATTTCACCCGAGAAGCACAGCAGCGCCATGGCGTGCCCGGCGTTGCCCTCGGCCTTGTCTGGGACAATCGCGACTTCCTCGCGGGCTTCGGCGTCACCAACATCGATCACCCGCTCGCCGTCGACGGCGATACGCTGTTTCAGATCGGCTCTACCACGAAGACCGTCACGGCCACGGCCGCGATGCGGCTCGTCGAGGCGGGAAAGCTTAACCTCGACAGCCCCGTGCGGCGGTATCTGCCGCACCTGCGATTGGCCGACGAGCAAGCCGCCGCTGAGGTCACGCTTCGCGACCTCTTCACACACATGGGAGGCTGGGAGGGCGATTTCTTCCAGGACACGGGCTGGGGCGATGACGCGCTCGCCAGGTACGTCGAGAAAATGGCGGACCTGCCTCAAGTCACACCGCTCGGGACCACCTGGCATTACAGCAATTCCGGCTTCTGCCTCGCTGGCAGGGTGATCGAGGCCGTCGCCGCCAGGACTTATGAGGCGGCCGTGAAGGAACTGGTGTTCGAGCCCCTCGGCCTCCACCGCTCGTTCTTCTTTCCCCAGGACGTGATGCTCCACCGCTTCGCGGTAGGTCATATCGCACCCGACGGCAGGACCACGGTCTCACGCCCCTGGCCGATCCCACGCAGCAGTAACCCCGCCGGAGCGGTGACTTCCAGCGCGAGGGACCAGCTGCGGTACGCCCGCTTCCACCTGGGAGATGGGACGGGAGCAGACGGAGCGAGCGTGCTCTCGGCGGAGGCTCTCACGCTGATGCAATCGCCGCTCTGCGCGGGCGCGCTCGACGCCGAGCGAGGGATCGCCTGGCAGCTGCGCAAGCTGAGCGGCGTGCGTCTCGTCATGCATGGAGGCGCGACCAACGGGCAGCTGTCCGCCTTCCTCATGGCGCCGGAACGGGGATTCGCGATAACGCTGTTGACCAACGCCGCGAGCGGCGGCCTGATGCACACAGAAGTTACGAAGTGGGCCCTCAAACGCTACCTCGACATCGAGGACCCGACCCCCGCACCCATTGCGGTTACCGCCGCCGACCTGGACGCCGTGGCAGGCCTTTACACCAGCTCCAACGTCGATGTCGAGCTTCGCGTCACGGACGGCGACCTCCGCATGACGACGACCCCCACGCCCGCGGCCACGCGGCTCGCCGAGGTGCCGCCCAGGCCGGCGACCTTCCGCATCGCTCTCTGCGGGCCCGACCGCTTCGTGGCTCTCGACGGTGCGGCAAAGGACGCCCAGGGCGAATTCCTCCGTGGCGAAGCGGGCGAGATCGCCTGGCTGCGCTTCGGCGGGCGCATTCGCAGGCGGGTCTGAACGACGGCGGTTGAGCTCTCGGAGACCAACCACTGACCGCCAAACCCTATACTCCTTCCAGGTAGAACATGAACATCCTCACCGTCAGCCAGGTCGCCTCTTACCTGAAGGAGATGGTCGAGAGCAACATGCTCCTGGCCGACCTCTGGATCTCAGGCGAGGTCTCAAACCGTTCGCGGGCCCGCTCGGGCCACACTTACTTCACCCTCAAGGACCACGCCGCGGCGCTCGAGGCCGTGTTCTTCTCGCCCCAGGATCCGCGAAAGCGCCAGCTACTCGACTATCTCGAGAACGGCGCCCAGGTCATCGTCCACGGCAGAATCACCTTCTACGAGCCGCGCGGCCGGCTGCAGGTGGCGGCCGACTACGTCCAGCCCGAGGGCGTCGGCCTGCGCCAGGCGCAGCTCGAAAGGCTGAAGATGCAGCTCGAGGAGGAGGGGCTTTTCGACCCGGCGCGCAAACGACGGCTGCCGCCCTTCCCGGACCGCATCGGCGTCGTGACCTCGCCCTCGGGGGCGGTGTTTCATGACATTTGCAACGTGCTCGGGCGGCGCTGGCCGCTGGCCGAGGTCGTGCTGGCGCCAACGCCCGTCCAGGGGCCGGAGGCCGCGCCCGGTGTCGTCGCCGCTCTGGCTCGCCTGAACGCAATGCCGGGAATCGACGCGATCATCGTCGCCCGCGGCGGCGGCTCCGCCGAGGAGCTGTGGACGTTCAACGAGGAAGCCGTGGCGCGGGCCGTCTTTGCGTCCGTCGTCCCCGTCGTCTCCGCCGTCGGCCACGAGACCGACACAACCCTGTGCGATTACGTCGCCGACCTGCGGGCGCCGACGCCCTCAGCGGCGGCCGAGCTGGTCGCGCCCGACCGCGCCCAGATCGCGCGCCAGATCGACGGCCGGCTGAGCCACGGGTTGGCCGTGCTCCGAAACGTCGCCGCCCGCGACCGCACCTCCGTGGAGAGGGCGCTCGCGCGCTGCGAACGGGCCATTCCGGACGCCGGCCGCCTGCGTCAGCGCGTCGCCGACCTCGACCGCCGGGCTTTGAGCGCCGCGGCGGGAGGGGCTCGCTCGCTGCGCGAGCGGCTCGGCGGCTTCGAGCGCCAGCTCGTCGCGCTCGACCCCAAGGCGACGCTGAAGCGCGGCTACGCCGTCGTCCACAAGGGCGGACAGGTCGTGAGCAGCGTCGCGGCCGTCGAGACCGGCGACCCCCTCGTGATCCGTGTCGCCGATGGCGGCTTCCCCGCCACGGTCTCGGCGCCCGCCGGGCGCCGGCGGCGGACGACCGTGCCTTCGGTCAACGGCGGGCGCCGGCCGGGCAAGGGCGTGCAGCCGGCGCTATTCGTGTGAGCCATGCCTGAGCCCCAATGGGTCGCCGACTGCCCGCTGCGGCCGCTGAGCTGCGGCACGAGCCCCTGGCAATCGGCCTGCGTCATGTGCGCGAGCCTCGTTACCGGGTGTCTGTGGGCCGCGCAGGGAACGCCAGTTGGGGCCGACGGCCCGACCAGGGCGCACGCCCCGTGCACCCTTATGCCTGAGACACCACGGAGCCCGATAGCCCCGGCGCCCGTCGCGGTAAACTGAGGCCGATGCCGGCCGCGAAGTCGAAGCAGCCATTCGAAGACCTCTACCGCCAGTTGGAGGAGACGGTCGCGCGCCTGGAGCAAGGCGGCCTCAGCCTCGACGACTCGCTCGCCGCCTACGAAGAGGCCGTCGCCCTAGCCCAGCGCTGCCAGCAGCTGCTCGAACGGGCCGAGCTGAGGATCACCCGCCTGAAGGAGTCCCTCGCCGGGGCAGCCGTGACGGCCGATGGCGGCCCTTTCGAGGAAGCAGACCAGGCGGCGAACGAGGATGAGTGACTGCCTCGCGGCCAATGCATGCGTGCCCGCCGACTCACCGCCGAGGCTGGAAAGCCTCGGCTACGTTGTGGAAGACCTTGCTGGCTTCGTTGTTCAGGGCGACTCCGGTTGCTCTCTGACGGGACGGCACGCAGTCGCCCGCCAGACTCTGCACTCTGCGCTTTGCACTCTGCACTGACCAATGCCGCGTCTCCGCGCCGACCTCCACACCCACAGCCACTACTCGCGCGACTCGGTCCTGTCGCCCGAGGCCTACGTGCGCGAGTGCGTGCGCAAGGGCATCACCTGCGCCGCCGTGACTGACCACAACACCCTCGACGGCGCATTCTTTATCGAGAAGCTGGCGCGGAAGCTTGGCGCGCCCCTCAAGGTCATCATCGGCGAGGAAGTGAAGACGGCCGAGGGAGAGGTCATCGGCCTCTTCCTCGAAGAGCTGGTGCCGCGGGGCATGTCGGCCGAAGACACGGTGCGCGCCATTCACGACCAGGGCGGCGTGGCCACCGTGCCGCATCCGTTCGACATTTTCCGTCGCGCCGTGATCACGCCCGACGCGCTGGCGCGGGTCGCGCCCCTGGTCGATGCGATCGAAGGCTTCAACTGCCGCAACATTCTCGGCCGACACGACGCCCGGGCGCGGGCAGTGGCCGACCGTCACGGGAAACCGATCACCGTGGGCTCCGATTCCCACTCGCCCTGGGAGGTCGGTGGCGCCAGCATCGAGATCGACGACTTCGCGACGCCGGCGGAGTTCGTCGCCGCCCTCAGCGGAGGGCGGGTGACCTTCCGGCGATCGCTGCCGGTGGTGCACTGGATCAGCACCTACGCGAAGCTGCGCTGGCGCCTGGGCTTGCGCCCGGCCTACGCCCCCGTCCCGACATGACCCATTCCTTGTCATTGCGAGGAGCGCAGTCCTTCCTGGAAGGACGGAGCGACGTGGCAATCTCGCGCGTATGTCGCGGCCATCCGGGATTGAGTCGAGCAGAATGACCCTGCGCGTCGGCTGGTTCTCGACCGCCCGCACCCCCGGCGGCAGCTCGGCGAAGCTCCTGAGGGCGGCGCTGGATGCCATCGAGCGCGGGATGGACTCCCGCATCGAGTTCGTCTTCTCGAACCGCGACCCGGGCGAGCACGAGAGCACCGATCAGTTCTTCGAGATCGTGCGCGCGGCCGGCATTCCCCTGGTCACGCTTTCGAACACGAAGTTCCGCCACCGTGTCGGCGGCCGCCGCTCCCGCGATGGCGAGCCCCTGCCCGAGTACCGCCGCGAATATGACGCGGCCGTTGCGGCTTTGATCGCACCCTTCGACTTCGACCTCGGTGTCCTTGCCGGGTACATGCTGATCACGACCGACGTGCTCTGTAATCGCTATCCGCTCCTCAACCTGCACCCGGCCGCCCCCGGCGGCCCCATCGGCACCTGGCAGAACGTTATCTGGCAACTGATCGAACGAAAGGCCACCGAGAGCGGCGTCCAGTGGCAGCTGGTTACGACCGACCTCGACAAAGGCCCCGTCGTCACCCACTGCCGCTACTCGCTGCGTGGCGGCCAACTCGACACGCTCTGGGCAGAGCAAAGCCGCCGCCCGATGGCGGAGCTACGCGAGGAGGGCGAGAGCACCCCCCTGTTCCAGGCCATACGCGCCCTTGGCGTCGTGCGCGAGGTGCCCCTTCTCGTCGAGACTCTGGGCGTCTTCGCCCGGGGTGGGCTACGCCTGAGAGCCGGCGACGATGTCCCGTTCTGGGTCGCCGATCGCGGCGATCGGCCGATCCAGGGTTACGACCTCACGCAGGCCGTGGAGCACTCGTTGGCTCCGACATGACGTTGACGCTGACCCACCATTAGGAGACACTGGGCAGAGTCGCGGATGCGATTGAGTGGTAGGGGCGTCGACGATGGCCATAAGCAAGCGTTCATCAATACAGCGAAACATTGAGCCGGATGAATGGCTCAAGGAAGCTGCTCAAAGATTCACCGGATTGCATCAGGACGCGGTCTACTTGGAGGCAAACTGGCAGGCGCTTCTCGAGCAGTATCCAGATGAGTGGATCGCGCTGCTCGACGGGTCGGTGGTCGCGCATGGTCACGAACACTCAGTCCTCCTACATAGCGTGAGAGAAATGGGTTTGCACCAGGCTTGGCCCCTGATCGAGTTTCTTGACACCAGGCCGGTAAAGCTGATTGTGCACCGGGGATGATCCGTGGGGACATCATATTCGGCAGACCGTTCGTCAGAGCCATAGTGGTCATTCCTCGGCTGAGTGTTCGCGGCGGCGCGGCATTTCTCGTGGGTACCGTCGCGGACGTCTCTCTGCTAAGTCCGAGGGATGCCAGCTATCTGGGAATTAACTTTGATCCGGACTTTCAGGCGTCACCAATATCCACCAGTCGCGGCCTCGGAGGGAGTTCCACTGAGGTCATAGAGCCTGGGGAGTTGCTCCTCCGGCATGACGATGGCAACTGGGATCGAATACCGCTGGATCTGGCAATCGCTCTCCCGACCGATGACAACAGGCTCATGCCATCGCTCCTCGGCCGCGATGTCCTCTATCACTTCAAGCTGATATTCCAGGAGAGTACAGGCCTGATCACCCTCGATTAAGGCGCCTCTATCCCTCCATCCGCTCCAGCGGCGCGAAGGAAAGCAGCAGCTTCTTGACGCCGAAGCCGACCTTGAAGGCGACCGTTACCTCCTGGTCGGCGCCGTTGACGGTGGCGACAGCGCTGACGACGATGCCCTCACCGAATTTCGCGTGCCGCACGTGCTCCCCGGCGTGGAAGAGGCCAAGAGCGGCGCGAGATGGCGCCTCCTCGACCGGACCCTCGTTCAGGGAGCGCGGGTCCCAGTGCGCCGCCGGCCGAGGCCGGCTGTAGGCGGTCTCGACCGTCTGTTGGGCGAAGTGCACGAGTTCCTCCGGAAGGTCCTTGAGAAAGCGGGAGGGCGGGTTATGGCCGCTCTGGCCCATCGTCTGTCGCTTGAAGGCACGCAGAAGGTAGAGGCGGTCCTTTGCGCGCGTGACACCGACGTAGGCAAGGCGGCGCTCTTCCTCCATCTGGTCCGGGTCCTCGAACGAGCGGATGTGGGGAAGGAGGCCTTCCTCCATGCCCACGATCATCACCACCGGGAATTCGAGGCCCTTGGCGGCGTGGAGCGTGATCAGCGTGACGGCGTCGATCTTCTCGTCGTATTCGTCCGCGTCCGACATCAGGGCGACGTCTTCGAGGAAGCGCATGAGGGCGTGCTCGGGCTCCAGTTCGTCGAACTGGCCCGCGACGTTGCGCAGCTCCTGGACGTTTTCCCAGCGCTCCTCGTTGTCACCGGGAAACTGGGCCAGGAGGTAGTCGCGGTAAGCCGTCTTATCGAGGACCTGCGTTAGCAAGCGCGAGAGGGTGAGGACGGGCGCCTCGCGGATCAGCGCATTGATCAGGCCGAGGAACCCCAACAACGCCTGCCGCGCCGTCGCCGTGAACGGACCGATATGGGAAACCTGCTGCGCGTTGAGTAGCCGTGGCTTTGCAGCCTCGACACTGTCCTCACCCTCGACCCCGGCCAGCATCTGGAGCGCGGCGTAAACCGGCACCTCGAGCGAGCCGGCCCAGGCCGTCAGCTCTTCGACCGTGCGCTGGCCGATACGCCTCGCCGGGACGTTGATTACGCGGTCGAGGCTGACGGAATCGAACGGGTTGAGGACGAGGCGCAGATAGGCCAGGAGGTCCTTGATCTCCCGCCGCTCATAGAAACGCGTGCCGCCGACCAGGCGGTAGGGGATGCGGTCGGCGACGAAGCGCTCTTCTAGGGCGCGGGACTGGGCGTTGGTGCGGTACATAATCGCGATGTCGCCGTAGGCCACGGCGCCGCCACGCACGAGACGGCGGACCTCGTTCGTTACGAAGCCCGCCTCTTCCTCGGCGTTGTAGGCCTCATAGACCACGATCGGGTCGCCCTTCCCCTTATCCGTCCAGAGGTCCTTCTCTTTCCGCTGCTTGTTCGAGGCGATGATCCGCTGAGCGCTGTCCAGGATGGTCTGGGTCGAGCGGTAGTTCTGCTCGAGGCGGACGATCTTCGCCTTGGGGTAGTCGTGCTCGAAGTTGAGGATGTTGCGAATGTCGGCGGCGCGCCAGGAGTAGATCGATTGGTCGGGGTCGCCGACAACGCAGATGTTCGCCGCGGGCGGCGGCGCCAGGAGACGGGCGAGCACGTACTGCGCGACGTTGGTGTCTTGAAACTCATCGACCAGCACGTGTTGGTAGCGGTCTCGGTAGCGCTCGAGGACCTCGGCGTCGTCGCGCAGCAGGGCCACGGTCTTGCAGAGGATGTCGTCGAAGTCTAGAGCGCTGTTGTCCGTCAGGAGCTGCTGGTAGCGAGCGAAGACGCGGGAAACTATCTCCTCGAAGTAGGTCTTCGTCGTGCGGCCGAAGGACTCGGGCGTGGCCAGCTCGCTCTTGGCCCGCGAGATGACCGAGAGGATCGCTCGTGGGGCGTGCTCGCGCGGGTTGAGATGGTACTCCTCCATCGCCCGCTTGATCAGCGCGAGCTGGTCTGAGTCGTCGTAGATCACGAAGGAGCGGGGGACGCCGATGCCCTCGCCGTCAATGCGGAGGATGCGCGCGCAGACGCCGTGGAAGGTGCCGAGGGTC
>CAYRCD010000038.1:0-25337 GCA_964422735.1 uncultured Dehalococcoidia bacterium
TCGATGCCCCCACGCTCGAAGAGGCGCTTGCCGACATCCAAGATGCCATCGTCCTCTGCCTTCGAGTTGACGGCGGCGCGAGCCCGACGGAGGCTAAGGGTGTTGAGGTTGTTAGTGTCCCGTTCGAGTTTGCTCTGCCCATAGCCATTCCTTGAGATACAGCGAGTTGGCTCGACGTCTGCGGCGCGTCGGAGCCCGCCGAGTAGGGACAGGGAAGCGCCACGAGCGGTGGATGAGGGTTGTTGGCGAAACCACTTACCGCACACTGGTGCCACGTCATCCCGGTCGCGAGGTTGCTGAAGGTACCCTCAGGAGTAACCTCGAGGAACTCGGCCTAACCCTGGACGACTTGAGGTAGCCGTGTTCAAACACAGCCACGAGGCCAAGGCCGTCGAGATGTTCCCCGGCGTCGTCCGACGCACACTGAGCGCGGGCGAGCGAATGACGTTGCACGAAATCAGCATCGCGGCGGGGGCGCAAGTACCGAGCCACACTCATCCGCACGAGCAGACCGGCTACGTCGCCCGCGGCCGCGTGCGCTTCACGATCGCGGACGACGTGCGCGAGCTCGGCCCCGGTGACGCGTACGTCGTCCCCGGCGGCCAATCACACGAGGTCATCGCCGGGGAAGACGCCGTCCTGGTCGATGTCTTCTCGCCGCCCCGCACGGAGTACCTCGACTAGCGTTCTCATGCCTCAGAGGGGTCCGGGTTTCGGCTGGGGCATGGGCGTCGCGGTCCGCAACGGCGTTGGCGGCCTGCCCCTGATGCGGTCCATCGGCGCTTACGGCTGGGCCGGCGCGCAGCCGGCACCCAATACCTCGCAGACCCAAGGAAGGCCTCCTCCTCGTGCGCTTCACCCAGGTGCTGAACCGTCTGATGATGCCGGGGAACACCTGTTGGGAAGAGTTCGAGCGGCTGGTCTATCAGTCGCTGGTCTGACGCTCCAGCCCGACGCCTGACAGTGGCCGCCGAGAGCAGAGGACTGCGGTGCTGAGCCGCCTGGAGCGCCGTCAATGCGCAGAGTGATGCTGGCGCTGGGCATCGGGGTCATCCTGGTTGTCGTCGCCGGCGTGGTCTTCGCAACGCTGCCCTGCGCCTGCGGTCCCGAGGGCCTGGACACAAATGCCGGGGCGCCAATCGTGGATGCGACCCTCACCCCAACGCCGACGCTACCGCCGCCGACACCGGTGCCGACGCCAGTCCCGACTCCGGCCGCGGTCCCAGGGACCGATGCCGGGGACCGCGTGGTCATCGCCAAAGCGGGCGTGAACGCGCCTATTACGCTGCGAGCGGTGCCTTCCACGGGCGGCATTCTGGCGTCGCCAAAGGGCGCCGATGACGTCGTCTTTTACGACTTCTCCGCTGTCTCCGGCTTTGGTGGGTTTCCTGGCGGAGGCGGCAACGCGGTGTTTTCAGGTCATGTCGACTACGGTGCAGGGCCGTGCAAGAACGGTACCGTGCCGCCGCCGTGTACGGCGGTGTTCTGGGACATCGACAAGCTAGAAGCCGGCGACATCATCGAGGTCCACGTGAAGGGCGCTGTCATTAGATATCGCGTGACCGGCTCCCAGGACATCAAACCCGATGATCAGGAGAGGTGGGACGCGGTGTGGGCCTCGACTCCGGCCGAATCCATCACGCTTGTAACCTGCGGTGGCGACTTCAACCGGACCACGCACGAGTACACGTCGCGACACATCGTCGCCGGCGTTCGCGTTTAGGCTCAATGCCGCCTGGGGTCACCGCTCGGGTTCTTTACAGGCGCCCTTCTTGCAGGTCTGGGCCTCAGCTCAGATAACCGGGGGTGGGCTTCCGAACTTCTGTACCTTCGCTCGGCGCTGCGCTACACTAAGCCGTGATCCCCAGATACTCTCGTCCCGAAATGGCGCGCGTCTGGTCCGACGAGCACAAGTTTGCGTCCTGGCTCCGGGTCGAGGTCGCCGCCGTTGAGGCCTGGGCCGAACTCGGCGCCGTCCCCAAAGCCGACGCGGAGCTGATCGCGCGAAAAGCCGCGGTCAATGTCGCCGATATCGACCGCTACGAGATTGAGCTGCACCACGACATGACCGCCTTCGGCCGGTCCGTGGCGGACAGCCTCGGCGAGGAAGGGCGCTGGGTACACCTCGGTCTCACCTCTTACGACGTCGAGGATCCGGCCCTCGCGCTGAGGATGGTCGAGTCCGCGGAGATCCTGGAAGAAGACCTGCGCCAGCTCGAGGCCGCGGTGGCGGCTCGCGCCCTCGAGCACAAAGACACGATCTGCATGGGCCGCACGCACGGCATGCACGCGGAACCGATCACCTTCGGCCTCAAGCTCCTGAACTGGCTCGACGAGGTCCGCCGTGGTCAGGAGCGCCTGGCAACGGCGAAGGCCGGCATTGCTGTCGGCAAGCTCAGCGGCCCCGTTGGCAGCCATGCCAGCGTGCCTCCAGAGCTCGAGGAGATGGTGTGCGCGCGCCTGGGTCTTGGCGTCGACAAGGTCAGCACACAGGTCGTTTCCCGCGACCGCCATGCTCATTTTCTGCAAACGCTGGCGCTGATCGGCTCCTCGCTCGACCGGTTCGCGACCGAGTTGCGCCATCTGCAACGCAGCGAAGTCGGCGAGGCCGAAGAGCCGTTCCGGGAAGGCCAGCGCGGGTCCAGCTCGATGCCTCACAAGCGCAATCCCGAGAAGTGCGAGCGCGTCTGCGGCATCGCCCGCATCCTGCGCGCCAACTCGATCGCGGCTCTCGAAAACGTGGCCCTCTGGCACGAACGGGACATCAGTCAGTCGTCGGTCGAGCGCATCATCATCCCGGACTCCTGCCTAGCCCTCGACTACGCCCTGGCGCTGTTCACGGAGATCGTGCGTGGGCTGGTCGTCTACCCCGAGCGCATGCTCGAGAACATGGAGATCACGCGCGGCGTAGTCTTCTCCCAGCGGGTGCTCCTGGCCCTTGTTGAAAAAGGCATGTCACGTGAGGCGGCCTATCCCGTGGTGCAGCGCGCGGGCCACCTGGCGATGAGTGAAAGGCGGCCGTTCAGGGAGTTGCTCAGTGAAGAGCCCGAGGCGCGTTCGCGCCTCCCGGACTCTGAGTTGGATGCACTTTTCGACTACCGCTACTTCGTGCGGGAGGTCGACAAGAGCTTCAAGCGCATGGGGCTGGCGTGAACCAGTCACGCGGACGCCTGAGCCAAGATCGGGGCATCGCCGACATTATCGGCGCCTCCTTCAACTTGTACTCCGCTACGCCCGCAGTCCTGCTCTCAATCGCGGTCTTGAACATACCGGTGTCACTCGTCTCCACCGTGGTTTCGTCTTTAACCGACAGGCCAGCGATCAACGGCCTGCTAGCGCTCCTCATGCTTCCGGTTGAGCTTGTGGCCTACCAGGTCATCTCCGCCGGCATTGTAGCCGCGTTACTTGAGTTCGACTCGGGACGCACCGCGTCCGCAGGCGCCGCGATCAGCGCCGCAACCGCTCGCTTCGACGACCTGGCGAGCGCGACGCTGCGGGCCACCGCGATTGTCTTCTTGTTCTGCGTAACCATTGTCGGAATCCCCTGGGGCATAATGCGGCTGGTGCGCTGGCTCTTCGTCGTGCAGGCAATACTGGTGGACAAGCAGACCGGAGACTCTGCCCTCTCGTTCAGCGCGAGCCTCGTACAGGGCCACTGGTGGTTGACTGTGGGCAGGACGTTCTTGATCGGAGTCCTGTTCGCCATACCCACCGCCATCGTCACCCTCGCGGGCGCGGCGGCGCCCCTCCTCGTCGGAAGCGCGATCTCTGCCATACTTGGCGCCGTCGTAATGCCATTCACAATCATTGCCTCTACGCTCATCTACTTCGATTACAGGCTCGAGAAGCGAGTGAATGCCGCCGTCAGTCCTGCTTGATCTAAGAGGACTTGTGATCATCCCCATGCTTCTAGGCGGGGCATGCCGCAGAAAGGGGCTGTCTGTCGATGAAGCGGATTTGATTGAAGGTTAGATCGCTTGCCAAAATTGTCGCTCGAGTCCGAGCAACTCATCTCCAACGGACGTTCAGAGGCAGGAAAATCAGAAAGGGAGAGCAGGATGCTGATTGATACCGACCTCCCCAATCTCTTCCATCGCGGCAAGGTGCGGGACACCTACGACCTTGGCGGCGGGCGTCTGCTCATGGTCGCGACCGACCGCATCTCCGCCTTCGACGCCGTGCTTCCCAACGGCATACCCGACAAGGGCGCGGTGCTGACCCAGATGTCCGCTTTCTGGTTTCAGCGCACGACTGAGGTCGTCCCCAACCATTTCCTCCGCATTGCCGACGGCTCCGAGGCCGACGGCCTCCCCTTCGCGCTGCCCGAAGAGCTCAAGGGCCGGGCAATGATCGTCCGCAAGGCCGAGCGCCTCGACGTTGAGTGCATCGTCCGCGGCTGCCTGGCCGGCTCGGCCTGGGCCGAGTACCGCGACAGCGGCCGCGTATTCGGCGTGCGCATGCCCCCGGACATGCGCGAAGGCGAAGCGTTCCCCGAGCCCCTGTTCACGCCGACCACGAAGGCCGAGGTCGGCCACGACGAGAATATCAGCTTCTCCGACCTCATCCAGGAGGTCGGCCCCGAGGTGGCGACCGCGATGCGCCTGAGGTCGCTCGCGATCTTCAAGTACGCGGCCCAGTACGCCAGCGAGCGCGGCATCATCATCGCCGACACGAAGCTTGAGTTCGGGCTTGTCGAAGGCGAGCCGATCATCATCGACGAGTTGCTCACGCCCGACTCGAGCCGCTTCTGGCCGGCCGACAGGTACGAGCCGGGACACTCCCAGCCCAGCTTCGACAAGCAGTTCGTGCGCGACTGGCTGACGGATAGCGGCTGGAACCGCGAGCCGCCGGCGCCGCAGCTGCCGCCCGATATCGTGGAAAAGACGGCCGAACGCTATCGCGAGGCCTACCGCCGCCTCACGGGCCGCGACCTGATGGAGCCATAACCAGTGCCCGGGTACGTTGCCCGCGTCTACGTCTCCCTGAAGCCCACGGTCAACGACCCTCAGGGTCTCACGATCGCCGACGGCCTTCGCTCCCTGGGCTTCTCCGAGGTGACCGGCGTGCGGGCGGGCAAGTACATCGAGGTCCACCTCGAAGCGCCCGACTCCGATGCCGCGCGCCAGCGTGTCGACTCAATGTGTGACCGGCTGCTCGCGAACCCGATCATCGAGAGCTACCGCTTCGAGGTCGAGCAAGCGGTCCGAACCTGAGTTCATGACGGCGAACGCCGGGACCCTCGCGCAAGCCCGCGACCGGCTTCGCCCCTACGTCGAGCGCGCGAGGCTCATGACCGGGTGGACCTGGGAGTACGTGCAGCGCACGCTTGCACCGGGCCGTCCCTGGAGCTACGACGACCGAGCGCGCGAACTCCTGAGATCAGCGCGAAGCGTCGTCGACCTGGGCACCGGCGGCGGCGAACGCTTTTCAGGATTCCTGTCCGGATTCAATGGCCGTGCCTGTGCCACTGAGGAGTGGGTGGTCAATGCGCCGGTGGCCGCGCGACGGCTGCGCCCACTGGGCGTCGACATCGTTCACTGCAGCTCGTTGACGCTGCCCTTCTCCGCAGGCAGCTTCGACCTCGTCCTCGACCGGCACGAGGCTCTCGAACCGGCGGAGGTCGCACGCGTCCTGGCGCCGGGCGGCAGTGTCCTCACGCAGCAGGTGGGCCCGGAAAACTGGCCAGACCTGCGGCGGTTCTTTCCGCGCATGCTTCCGAGCCTGGCGGCCTTTCAGGATCACTTCGCCCAGTATCAGGATGGCTTCATGGCGAACGGCCTCACGCTGATCGACGCACGCAAGCATTATTCGAAGGCCGCGTTCGAGAACCTAGGGGTCCTGGTCTACGTCCTCTGCGTCGTTGCCGAATGGACGATCCCAGCTTTTGACCCTCTCGGTGTTGACCTCGAGCCGTTGCTTGACGTGGAGCGGGAGCTTTCGACGAGCGAAGGCATCGTGCTAACGGAGGGGCAGTACATCATCGAGGCCCGGAAGACCCACGCGATCTAGCTAGCGAATCAAGCCCAGGTTCCGGGCGTCTTCCTCAGTCCACCGAGTCGCCAGCAGGAGGCTCGCCAGCGTCCTCCGCGTCAGGGTGTCGTTCGCGCGGTGGTAGTGAATGACGGTGATACGGCCGTCGCGCTGCGAGTAGATCCGGCCTCCTGTGCGCGTCTGGCGGCGCAGTACGAAGCCGTCGCGAAGGAGAGCGCCCTCCAGTTCCCGGACCGGTGTGTTACGGAGAAGGTGGAGGATGTTCGGTTGGTTTGTCACGCAATGGGCCCTCAGCTATTGCGCTTTCGGGGCCGCTGTCGCGCGATGGGCCGCTATAGTTAATGAGATTATACAGCTTTCGAAGAGGCCACCACCGAAACCGCGGCGCCTTCAACGACGCGAATCGGCGCGTCTGCATCTTCCGGGATGTCCCGTCCATCCTCGACAAGCACATCTACATAGGCCTTCGCAGCCTCGCGCACAGCTTCGAGGGCGTCGTCCGCGGTCAGGCCCCAGGCGGCGCAGCCGGAAAGAGCCGGAATCACGGCGCTCCAGCGCCCGTCTTCCTCGCGCTCCAACTCGACGCCGAATATGTACGACTTCATCGAATTCAGTCTAGCACTGGTTCGGCGTCTCACAGTCTCACCTCCACCAACAGCACCTCGGCTCCGCGCGCGCCGGCCTTCAGCGCGATCTCACCCACCGCCCCAATCTTCGCCGCGCCCTTCTCGTCCACGACGCCGCCCTGTGCGTTCGGCGACGAAAGCGTGGCATTTCCGTGAACGAGCATGAGGTAGGCGCCGAAGCCGTCGCGCAGCCGGTGAGTCAGCTCGAAGCCGGCTTCGAGAAGGCCCGCGTACACCCCGGCGTCCTGGTGCACCGTCACGGCATCCCCGTCGGCGGGTGCATCCGGACCTCCGAAACCGGGCGCCGGCACGAGCACCGGCTTCAAGACGTTGCGCCGTTCGTCTTCGCTGTACGACCGCTGCTCGATGGAAGGCTCCAGGCCCCGCCGGGCCGGCATCAACCACATCTGGATGAAGCGCATCGGCTCGGTCTGCGAGTGGTTGCGCTCGGAGTGCATCATCCCCGAACCGAGGGTTGCGCGCTGTACTGATCCCGGCAGAAGCACGCCGCCGTTGCCGCGGCTGTCGGCGTGTTCGAACGTGCCCTCGGCTACGTAAGTTATGCCCTCGATGTCACGGTGCGGGTGCATCGGCCAGACCGCGCCCGGGACGAGGGTGTCGTCGTTGAACACCCTCAAGGGGCCCCAGTGCATGTTCGCGGGATCATGGAAGTAGTCGAAGCTGAAGTGCCAGCGGGCCAGAAACCAGCCGCCATCGGCCTCGAAGATTGAATCGCGAGGCCGGATCTCGATGCCGTCGACTGTCATGCTGTCTGAGGTGCTCCGCCCCGAGCGGGACGAATCAATCCTTCCAGGGAAGGACCGCGAGCAGTGGGTAGCCTTCCATGTAGTCCATTTTCACCAGCTCGACGCGCGGCGCCTGGCGCGACAGCTCCTCACGCACCGGCTCGAAGGTCCTCTCAACCGTGGTTCCGGTCGCGTTCCAGTCATCGTGATGGCTGAGGATGACGCGCCGCGGCCGCAGCAGGTCGACCTCGCGCGCCATGAACTGGCCCAGGGAACCCTGAACCGGGTCGCCATCGATGTTGCCCCGGCCCGCGGCGGCGAGCAACGCCACGTCCGGGCGCAGGTCGCGCATGATCCCGGTCCAGTGGCCGGAGGTGTCCTTGTAGAAGATCCTGCCCTCCGGGGTGTCGATCAGGTAGGCGAGGGCGCCGCCTTCGCCGCGCGGCCGCTGCCGGTTCTGGGCCCTGTAGGCGCGCTGGGCCTGCGCGCCGGCGCTGTCGTTGCGCGCGTTGCGCCGTTGCATTCGCGCGGCCAGGTTGGCGTCGCGTTCCTGCAGGGTCAGTCCCTGCTCACCGAGGCAGACTTCATCGGCTGCCGCATTTCGCGCCCAGATGCAGGAATGCTGGCTGGGGAATACGCTCACCACAACCTCGTCGGATAGCCGGACCCGCTCGCCGCCGGCGACGGCGATGCACTGCTCCTCCGGGACTTCTTCGTCGCGCATCAGGCGTACGCTCTCGTGCGAGCCGATGATCGTCGCGCCCGTGTTGCGGGCGATGCGCTCCGCGCCCCAGAGGTGATCGAAGTGGGAGTGGCCGACAAGGATGTAATCGGCGCGGTCGACCTGCGCCGTCGTCAGCCCGACCGGCGGCGCGCCCGGCGCCCGGTCGATGAAGGCGTCGAGGAAGATGACCAGGTCGTCAATCTTGAGCCGAAAGGTAGCGCAGCCGAGCCAGTCCAGCGTGATAGCCATCGAGGTCTCCTGTTCCAGCTGAGATGCGGGGCGGAGCGAGTGTAGCAGGGATTCGACCGGCGGCACCCGACTCAGTCGGTGAGCTCGGCGATCGCGATGCCGTGCTCGCCGGCCACGGAGTAGAGGAGATACGTCCTGCCGTCCTCCTGAAAGACTGCCGGGTCGCGAAGCTGGCGCACGCGCTCCGGCGCCCACCCTCTCACCGAAGGAGCCTGCGGCAGGTCGGTTCCTTCGTGCTGGCCTTCCGGCTCGAGAACGGCCACGGGTGCCGACGCCTGCCACTGCCCCCAGTCGCGGCTTAGATCGATCCGGGACAGCAGGATGCGCTCGGGCGGCGCCCGGCCGACGTCGGTGTAGAAGACCGAAAGGACTTCGCCGTCCAGCTTGAAGGCAGAGTGACGCATGTCCGGGCTGAACAGCGTCGGACCGCGTTCGAAGCCGGTCAAACCGTCCGGGGAGCGGTAGAAAATTCCCGGCATCCCGAGGGCCAGGTACTCGCTGCCACGGCGGATAACGCGAAAGTAGGAGGCCCCGAGGATCTCCTCCCGTGGTTCGAAGCGAAGTCCGTCGCCGGAGGTCGAGACGCGGCTGAACTGGCCGGGGGCAGCTTTCATCTTGCCGTGGTAGTACATGCGGACTTCCCGCCGCTCGTGATCGACGTGAACGTCGGGCGACGCGACGTGATCGTCGAAGTACGACTGCTCGATCTGGAGCGTACCTGGTGCGTAAGTGCGCCAGGGACCTTCGAGCCGGTCGGCGTAGGCCAGTCGTATGTAGGTCCCGTGGTGGTGAGCGAAATACAGGTAATAGCGGCCGAGCGGGCTCGGCAGCCACTCGGGCACGCGGATCAAGGACGGACCGTTGATATTCGACCCCATCCTCGCGTCCATGTGCGGCGTTATGATCGGGCTACTGCTGAACCGGCGAGCGGCCGGTGCCCCCGCGATCAGCGTCATCTGTTCTACCCTCCCTCAGGTCCAGGTCTCTTGCTTACGGCGTCAGGCCGGCGCGTCTGAGTAAGGCCATTCTTGGGCCGCAAACGGGACTACTGGCCACCCGTGACCAACCTCCGGATGAAATCGTCGATCCGGCTCTTCGCTTCCTGGGCGATCTCAATCGGGAACATGTCGAAAGCATGGGTACCGCCGGGATACACGGCCAGTTCTGCCTCATTCCCGGCCGCCAGCCAGCGCGCGTGCATGAACAGCGAGTCGTCGATCAGAGGGTCGAGTGTGCCGACCGAGAACAGGGCGGGCGGCATTCGAGACAGGTCGCCGTAGAGCGGCGAAACGTCCGGGTCGCCGCGGTCGATCCCCGCCGGCAGAAACTGATCGGCGAACCACTCGATCAGGGGCGTGCTCAGAATCAGGCGCCGGTCGCCCCAGCGGCGGACGCTGGGCGTCTGTGTCATATCGTACATGCCGTAGGTGAGCGCCGCGCCGCGAAAGCCGGTGTAGCCGTGCCGGTCGCGCATTCGCTGGAGGGTGGTGGCGGCGAGGTGCGCGCCGGCGGACTCGCCGCCGATCACCAGTCGATCGCTGCCGAACTCGGACTCGGCCCGCCCGGCCAACCACAGCGCCGCCGCCTCGCAGTCGTCCACCGCCGCCGGATACGGATGCTCGGGGGCCAGGCGGTACTCGACGCTCACCGCCGCCATCTCGCAACCATCGGCGATCTCCGCCAGCCGCTCGTCCTGGAGGCGGGCGCTGCCAATTGTCCAGCCGCCGCCGTGGATATGCATATACACGCCCTTGACCGCGGCCGGCACGATCGCGCGCAGGGTTATTTCGCCGCCAAGACCCGGAATCCTCATCTCCGTCGCGCGATCGAGGAAGACGGCGGCGCCAAAGGCGCCCTGCCCTTCCATCTGCATCTTCCGGAACTGGGCCAGGTTCGCGTTGCTCAGCGCCGGCGCGGCCGCCAGCATCTGTTGCAGTTCGGCGTTGAACAGGCGGGTGGCCGGATGGATGGCCTCGCTCGAAAACAGTGCGCGGCCGGCGGTCACCAGGTCGGCCATGGACAGTCTTTCCCTTCTGGCCGCCGGCGTACTCCGCCAGCAGCCCAGAAAATATCGCGTTTCGCCGGCCACGACTATACTTCGGCCGGGGTAAGAAGTGCAGCCATCCGACAACGCCGCCCTGGTACGTCGCGTCTTCGAGGAGACCAACCGCCAGAACGTCGAGGGCGTTTGCGCCTTCTATGCCGCGTCTTTCCTCGTCAACGGCGGGCGATGGACTTCGACACGCTGGCAGAGGACCACAGGACGGCGGCGCATCCCGCTGGTCAGGAAGCTAACAGGTTCAGCGCGGCGGCATTCTGAGGGCGCCATCGAGTCGAATCGTCTCGCCGTTGAGCATCGGGTTCTCGACGATCTGGCGCACGAGGGCGGCGAACTCCGAGGGCCTGCCCAGCCGGTGAGGGAACGGCACGTCGGCAACCAGTGCTTCACGCGACTGCGTGTCAAGGCCGCCCAGCATCGGCGTTTCGAAGACCCCGGGCGCGATCGTCACGATGCGGATTCCCACCCTGGCGAGCTCCCGCGCGATGGGCAGCGTGATACCGACAACGCCCGCCTTCGAGGCCGAATACGCCGCCTGGCCGATCTGGCCGTCGAAGGCGGCGACCGACGCGGTATTCACGATTACACCCCGCTCGCCGTCCGAGTTGGCCTCGTTGCCCTGCATCCTTTCCGCAGCCAAGCGGATGACGTTGAAGGTCCCGACCAGGTTCACCTCGAGCACTCGTCGAAACACACCAAGGTCATGCGGGCCGTCACGGCCCACGGTCCGCATCGCGGCCGCGATCCCGGCGCAATTGACCACGACGTGAAGTGCCGCGAATCGCTCGACCGTGGTGTCGAGAGCATTCTTGACCGCGGCCTCGTCGGTGACGTCCGCGGACACGAACAGCGCCTCACCGCGAAGGGACGATGCGACCTCCTCGCCGCGGCTGCCCGGCCGGTCCAGCACGGCGACGCGGGCACCGGCGTCGGCCAGCAAACGCGCCGTCGCCTCACCCAGGCCGGAAGCTCCGCCGGTAACGATCGCCGTAAGGCCGGATATCTGCACGACTGGTCCTCCGCTTGTGATCCCGGCGTAGTATATGTTCATGACCGGCCGGCGAGCCGTCCGGACTTCGCCGTGGAGGTTCCCGTTGACCAGAGAGACGGACCCGAAACTGACCATCACGATCACATACTGCGTCTCCTGAAACTACACTCCTCGCGCCGCGTGGACGGCGCAAGAGCTGCTCTCGACGTTCAACCAGTGGACTGCCGGACTCAGCCTCATCCCCGGCGGCAGCGGCCAATTCGAGGTGACCGTTAACGGCGATACGGTCTTCTCGAAGAAGGCCAGCGGCCGCTTCCCGGAGCTGGACGAGCTCAAGAAGGCGGTCAGGAAGTATCTCGATTAGGTGGCTTGACCCGAACGTCGCTGCCGAAGGACGACCAGACCCTGCTCGGCCAGCCGCCGAAACACCCGTGGCCGCGCAGGTGGCGAGAATGGAAGGCGAAAATTGCCTGTGGACAGCTACAAATACCTGCCGCGGAGCTTCCGCGCCGGCTACGAGGGGATGGGCATGCAGGCCGAAGCGCCGGTCTGGGCTCCTCTGCGAGTGCCGGTCGAACGGGCGACAATCGCGCTGCTGACATCCGCGGGACTGTTCGTGAAGAGTACGCAGGAGAGGTTTGACGAGGAGGGTGAGCGCCAGAATCCATTATGGGGTGACCCTACGTACCGGGTCATCCCGCGGGACGTGCGCCAGGATGAGATCGGCTGCTCTCACCTCCATCTCAACCGGCGCGACTTCTACACGGACTTCAACGTTGCGCTCCCGATCCGCGCATTCGCGGAGTTGGAGGCCGAGGGCAAGATCGGACACCTCGCCGAGGACCACTACGCGTTCATGGGATACCAGGAGCGGCGCTGCCGCGAATGGAAGGAACGATACGGGCCGGAAGTGGCCCGGCACCTCAACGAGGCCGGCGTCGATGCGCTCGTCATCGCTCCTGCCTGACCGGATTGTTGTCGCAACGTGCCCGTGCTGGCGCGTCTCATCGAAGCATCCGGAACGCCAACCGTAACTGTCACGATGATCCCCGACCTGGCGGCGAAATTTCGTTTGGCCAGGATCGTCGGTGTTGAGTTTCCTTTCGGGCACGCTTTCGGCATGCCGAATGACCGCACCATGCAGCGCCGGGTTGCGTCCGCGGCCTTGCGGCTGCTTGCCGAGGCGACGGCGCCGGAGTCTCGTCTCGACGTCGACATCCAATGGCCTGTCGACCAGGCGACGGCGTACCGCGACTGGCAGCCGGACGAACCATCGCCGATCGTCGCCTTCAACCTTCGGCGGCGGCAGGAGTTAGAGGGCCGGCGCGAAGGTGGCGCCAGCGCCTGAGCGACTGAAACGGCGAGGAGGCCACGGTGACCGACCATCCTATTCCTACCCAGGCAGACGTCGATTCCTTTATCCGCGACCGTCGAAACTGGGGCCGCTGGGGCGCCGACGACCAGACCGGCGCCGTCAATCTCATCACCGCCGAGAAGCGCGTGCGCGCCGGGACCTTGATTAAAAGCGGACGCACCGTCTCGCTCAGCCGGGAGTTTCCCAAGACGCCGGCGCCGAACAACCCGACACCGGCCCAGCACTTCATGCGCATGTTCGATCGCCCCGGTGGCGGCGGCGCGGCGGTCGACTTCTACGGCATCTCTTATCACGGCCAGGCCGCCACCCACCTCGACGCCCTCTGCCACGTCTGGGATGGAGGCGGCATGTGGAACGGCCGCAAACCGGCCGAGGAGATTGGCTTCCAGGGCGCCCGCTTCGGCGCCATCCAGCACTGGTCCCAGGGCATCGTCACCCGCGGCGTCCTTCTCGACATCCCGAAGCACAGGGGTGAGCCGTACGTCACGCCCGAGAAACCGGTCCACGGCTGGGAGCTGGAGGAGGTCGCGAAAGCCGAGGGCATCGCCCTGGAGCCCGGCGACGCCGTAATCGTGTGCAGCGGGCGTGATGCCTTTAACAAGGACCACGCGCCCTGGGGATCGGAGCCCGTGCGGCCGGGCCTACACGCCTCCTGCCTGCCCTTCATCCGTGATCACGATGTCGCCATCCTGGGCTGGGACATGATGGACGCCGGGCCAAGCGGCTACGACGTGCCCTGGACTGTCCACGCGGCCCTCTTCGCCTACGGCGTCGGGCTCGTCGACAACGCCCTGCTGGAGCCTCTGGCGGCGGCCTGCGCAGAAGAGGGCCGTTACGAGTTCATGCTCGTGCTGGCGCCGCTGGTGGTGATCGGAGGCACCGGTTCGCCGCTGAACCCGCTGGCGCTGTTCTGATAGGCCGCCTCACACTTGAATTGTCGCTTCCCGCGGCACGCGCAGGTGGCTCTCGCGCAGGGAAGCATCTGCCACCAGGAGGTCGAGGCGACTGTGTTGAATTTCGACGCCGTGAGCTAGAGTCGCGGTGCGCCGTCTCAAGGGTCTGAAGCTAAGAGGCTACCGAATGCCTCAGGTACGTTTCCTGTGTTGAAAACGCGAGTTCTGCTCATGTTGCTTCGTTCTGCTGTCTGTCTGTCTGTTTCTCTCGCTTGCGGCGGAAGCAGCGATCAGGGCACCGACAGGACCGTAAAGGAGACGCGGGCAATTGCCACTCAAACGCCGGCTGCCGCGTCCGGAAGGAGCGAGCTCTCGGCAATGGGCGCCAGGTTCGCTGAAGTGAAGTCGTTCAAGGCATCGATATCGATTGAGGGCGGCCCTGCCAGGCCCCGTGAGGGGACCCTGGAGGCGATTCTTCCCGACAAGTTTCAGCTCACGTTACCCGGTGCCGAGCTCATCATCATCGGCGACGACCAGTACTTGAAGCTCTTTGGTGGCGCCTGGGGTAAGAGTAAGGCGCCAGCCGTTTCAGGAAACGTCTTTGATCCAAGGCAAGTAACTGACCTTATGGGAGCAACCTTCACAGGCTTCGTGAAGAGGGAAACAGACACGGTGAACGGCAAGCCCTGCCAGACGTACGTGGAAGCGATCAAGGGTGCGGAAATCTGTATCGCCTCCAACCTACCCGTGCGCATAGTCTTCCAGGGTTCTGGGACCAGATCTACTGTGACATTTGTCGAGTTCGACCCGGCGGTGGAAATCGTGCCGCCGATCGGGCCATGAAAGAATCTAGCCGCTGAACCCGCTGGCGCTGTTCTAGAGGCCGCTGCGGATTGAACCTTCGCTTTACGCGCCACGCTGAGACGCGTCTCGTGCAGAGAAGCATTTCGAAGCAGGAAGTTGAGGCGACGCTGGAGAATTACCACACCGCTTATACTGACAAGAAGGGGAACGACATCCGAATCGCTCAGGTGTCCGGCAGGCGGATCAAGGTAGTCGTAGCAAAGAACTCGAAGCCGCCGCTCGTAATTACGGTTGGAGACTAAAAGTGGTGCTGAAGGTCGACTACGATAAAGAAGCCGACGCCGTCTACATCACACTTTCAGACAAGGCCTACGCCTTTGGTGAAGACCTCGATCATGAGCGCCGGGTGGACTACGCAGTCGATGGCACTCCCATTGGTGTTGAGTTGACGTGCGTGAGCGAGGGCGTGTCCCTCGGCAGCCTGCCGCAACGCGACGAAATCGCAAAATTACTCGAACGATTGCGCCTGAAAGTTCTGGCTTAGGCTTTTACAACCCCATATTCCGCAGAAACGCCTCCGAGTTCGGCTCCCGCCCCAGGAAGTCACGTACAATCGCGTCGCCGTCGACGGCGCCACCGGGCTCGAGAACTTTGCGTCGATATTCGAGGCCTATCGCCGGGTCCATCGGGTCCACAGCCTCGAAGCGCGTGAACATATCGTCGGCGAAGACCTCCGACCACTTGTAGCCGTAGTAGCCGGCGTCGTAGCCGAAGAGGTGACCGAAGCCGGCCTGCCAGTACGTGTCTACCGGCGCCGGGAATCCGGTGATCGAATGCAGTTCGGTCGTTATGGCTGTCGTGTCCTTCTCCCCGCCGCCGCCGTGAAAGGCCATGTCCAGCTCGCTGAAGTAGAGCTGGCGGGCGCAGAAGACGGCCGAGTCGACGTTCTTCGCCGCGAGCATCGCGTCCAGCTGGTCTTTGGGCAGGGGGTCGCCGCTCTCGACGTGGCGCGAGAAGCCCGCCAGGACGCCGGCATTCCAGACCCAGTGCTCGAGCATCTGCGACGGCGCCTCGACGAAATCGCGCTCGGTGCGCGTGCCCGAAAAGCGCAGGCGCTCGGCGCGTGTAAGGGTCTGGTGCAGGATGTGGCCGAACTCGTGGAACAGCGTTTCCACCTCGGTGTGGCGCAGGAGCGAGGGCTGGCCGGCGCTCGGCTTGGTGAAGTTGGCGACAATGGCGCTCACCGGCTTCTGGTAAAACCCGTCGGGCAGGCGGCGGCCGCCGACCAGCGTGAAGGCGGCCGCGTGGCCGTACTTGTTCGACCGAGGGAAAAGGTCCATGTAGAAGTGCGCGACCTCCCGTCCGCCGGAAGCATCAAGAATGCGAAACAATTTCACGTCCGGGTGCCAGGCGTTCGCCGGCTCGACGGCCTCAAAGCGCACGCCGCAAAGCGTCTGATAGACGTGAAACAACCCGTCGAGCACCGCATCCAGGGGGAAGTATTTCGCCACTTCGAAGTCGTCGACGGCGTACTTCGTCTTCAGGAGGTAGTTGTGGTAGAAGCGCCAGTCCCACAGGCTGAGCGTGGCCTGGGACTGGTTCGTATGGGCCCGTTTCGCCGCGACCAGCCCCTCGATGTCCCGAAGGAGCTTCGCCGCGATCTTCTGGCGCAGATCGGCGAGGAAGTCGCGCACCGCGGGCGCGGTCTTGGCCATGCGCACCTCCAGGACGTAGGCCGCCCAGGACTCGTACCTGAGAACTCGCGCCAGCTCGTCGCGAACGGCGATCGCCTCCTCCAGAAGGCCAATGTTCTCCTTGCCGCCTTTTCGGAACGACTTGACCAGCACCTCTTTGCGCAGCTCCTCCGACTCGGCGTTGTCGAGGAAGGGGTGCAGCTCTGGATAGTCGAGCGAGACGCGGTAGATGGTCTGGGCGTCGCGCTCCTCGGTCTTGAGCCCGGAGATATAGGAGTCGGGAAGGCCGGCCAACTCTTCGCGGGTGACGAGAATGGCGTCGTCGTAGGTGTCGATATTGCGCTGGAAGGCCAGACCCAGCTCGACCAGCCGATTCTTCAGCTCCTTCACCCGCGGCCGCTGCTCCGGCGGCAGCTCAAAGCCGTCGCGGCGATAGTCGCGCAGCGTCCACTCCAGGAGGCGCTTGTTCTCGGCGGCCAGGCTTTGGGCCTCGGGCGCCCTCGCGTACTCCTGCACGGCGTCGTAGAGGTCCTCGCGAAAGCTCAGCTCGATCTCATACTTCTCCAGGGCCTCGCGCAGCCCGTCGGCCGCCGCGCGGACCGCGGCGTCCTCGGCCACGTAGGACATGAAGCCAAAGCGCCCGTGGGCGCGCTCGATCGCGTCGGCCGCGTCCTCGAGGCGAAGCATCGTGTTGGCGAATGTGCGGACGCCCGCGGGGACGGCGACGACCTCGGCGACAATGGCATCGGCCGCCTGAATCGCGGCGGCCTGAGCCTCCTCGATCTCGGCCGGCGCCGGGACGCGGAAATCAACCATGCTGCCGTTCCCCTCGCGACGCTGGAAACAGAATCTGCGGGCCTAAACCCGCAGCTACCAGTCTGAGACCGGCCGATCTTAGCACGGGTCTCACCGCCACCACACCTGTTGAAATGGCGCCCCGGCGGCGCTATCGTTCGGACAGTCAGCGCTCCCCGCCGCAACCAGGAGGACAAAATGACGACGCAGTTGAAGCTCCGCATGCCCTGTTCGAGAAGGTCGGCCGCGTGGGCGTGATTACCCTGAACCGGCCCGAGCGTCTGAACGCCTGGTCGGGCGAGATGTCGGCCCTGATACGCAAGTACGTCACGGAGTGCAACGAGGACGCCAGCGTCGGCGCGGTCGTCCTCACCGGCACCGGGCGCGGCTTCTGCTCCGGGGCCGACCAGCGCCGGAGCCAGGATGGCGAACGCAGGGAACCAGCGGCGCGGACGGCGAGCGACGCCGACCAGCTCGCCGACTTCCTCAACCGCTCGAAGCCGGTGATCGCGGCGATCAACGGTGTCGCCGTCGGCGTCGGCTTCACGCTGACCCTGGCCTGCGACGTCCGCATCGCGTCGGACCAGGCGCGGCTCTCGGCCCGCTTCGTGCGCGTCGGCCTCACGCCCGAGTTCGGCTCGACCTGGTACCTGCCTCAGATCGTCGGCCTGGCCAACGCCGCGGAGATGATCCTCACCGGCCGTATCGTCGACGCCGAGTACGCCGGCCGGATCGGCCTCGTGAACTACGTCGTCCCGGCGGACAGGCTGATGGAGAAGGCCCTGGAGCTGGGCGAGGAAATAGCCTTCAATCCGACCTGGCATGTGCTCGAGTCCAAGCGCCTCCTGTACGCCAACGCGACCAGCAGCAACATGAGGTCCGTCCACCTGGCCGAGACCCAGATCTTCGCGGCCGCCGGCCGCACGGACGCCCGGCGCGAGGCGGCGGTCGCCTTCGCCGAGAAGCGCGAGCCCGACTTCCACAAGAGCGATCAGTGATGAGCAATCAGACGCTCGTAGCCGAGACTTTCCAGTCTCGGCGGGCTTGAGGACCTAAGGTCCGGCAAAACCTTAAGCGCGAGCTGCGGAAAACGAGGGGTCTATGCCGCAGGTCCGTCTGCTAATTGGCACGCGTAAGGGCGCCTTCGTCTACACCTCCGACGCCGCCCGCGGCCGCTGGCAACGGTCGGAGCCCATGCTCAAGGGCTGGCAGGTCTACGACTTTGTCGTCGACAAGCGACGCGACCCGCCTCGCCTGCTCGCGACCACGAACAGCGCCTGGTTCGGCTCGACCATCGCCCGCAGCGACGACCTGGGCGAGACCTGGGTCCAGCGCGCGCCCGGCCTCGGCTTCCCGAAGGACATGGCCGAGACGGTAAAGAACATCTGGTGCATCCGGCACGGACACGAGAGCCAGCCTGGGGTCCTGTTTGCCGGCACCGACCCCGCCGGCCTCTTCCGAAGCGAGGACTGGGGCGAGACGTGGTCGCCGGTCGAGAGCATCGTCCGCCATGAGTGGCGATCATTCTGGCAGCCGATCCCCGGCGCGGCTTTCAGCATCATGTCGATGCTCGTCGGCAAAGGTGAGGAAGCGGCGCGTGAGATCGCCCGCAACACGGGCCTCCCCGCGGGCGGCAACGTCGACTCCATCGAGATCGACCCCCGCGACCCGCGTCGAATGTATGTGTCCATCGGCGGGGGCGGCGGCTACCGCAGCGAGGATGCGGGCCAGACCTGGACACTGTTCTCCCACCACGCCATCCCGACTTCGCCCGGCGTGCGCATGTTTGTCTCCCAGAACGCGGCCGGCGCGCCGCCGGAGGTCGATCCGGCCGCGGAGTTCGACATGCACTGCCTGCGCATAGACCCCAAGAACCCGGACCGCCTCTGGGCGCAGGCCCACATGGGCGTGTTTCGGTCCGACGACCGCGGCGAGAGCTGGACGGACGTCTCGGAGGGCCTCCCCTCCTTCCACGGCTTCCCGATCGCCATCAGCCGCCGCCAGCCCGACGCGGTCTTCGTGGTCCCGCTGGAGGCCAACGACTTCCGCGTCTGCCCGGGCCAACTCGCCGTCTACCGCAGCCGCGACGCCGGCAGGACCTGGCGGGCCCTCGACGACGGCCTGCCCGGTGACGGCGACTACCAGAGCGTCTACCGCGCCGGGCTGACGACCGACGGCCTCGAGCCCGAGGGCGTGTACATCGGCACCAGCAACGGCCAGCTTTTCGCCAGCGCAGACGGCGGCGACCACTGGCAGCGCCTGCCCGGCACCCTGCCGCCGATCCTCTCGGTGACCTGCGCGGTGTTTTAGAGCGGGAGGATCAACGAGGCCCTCGACGACATGAAGGCGGGAGCCGTGGGCTCGAAGCCTGATCGATTTTCCCTGGTAGCAACCGCCCGGGCCGATTTGGTTCGCCGCGTGGCCCGGCGCCTCCGCCCGGGCGGCTTCGCGCTCTGCGCGGCGCTCGCCCTGGCGTGCACGAAATCCGGCACCAGTGCCCGCCTCCCGACCCCGATTCCGGCCTCGACCTCGACGCCCGTTCCGGCGGCGACGGCGACAGTTGCGCGCGCGCTTTGCCAGCCCGGAGCCCGCCCCGGCGGGATTCTGGTCACGGGCCACGACGCGGACTTTCACAGCGTCTTCGGCCAAAACACAGCGGGCGCCCAACGTTTCCTGCAACGGGCGGTCGCTTACGTCTCTTACGGCAAGGCCTCGCCGAGGATTCTGCTCGTCACCGATGTTGAGGACCCGGGAATGGGTCGGACCGACCCTCGCACGGGCTTACGAGCCGCCGGGCTCTCCTTCGACGTCGCCGACTACGGCGCCGGCGCCGTCCGCAACCTCTATCAGGTAGATTTCCCCGGTTATGACCTCGTCGTGGTCGCCTCGGACCCGCTCGGTTGGCTGCGTCAGCGCGAAGTGGATGCTTTGGTAGCGCGCTCGGACGACCTCATCCGCTTCGTTAACTCGGGCGGCGGCCTCGTCGTGCTGGCCGAATCCGGGCCAAGCCCTCAGTCGCTCATCGAGCGTAACCGCTTCGGGTTTCTGCCCTTCCTGGAAAGCAGAAGCAAGAGCCAGACCGAAGTCGGCTTTCGGGTCACTCCACCGGGCATAGCTCTCGGCCTCAGCGATGCCGACGTCAACGGCAACATTTCGCATAGCGTCTTCGTCAGGACCGGCGATCTGGAAGTGTTCGAAGTCGACGCCGCCGGCGAGGCGGTAACGGTCGGGACCCGGGGCAACGTCATAGGGCGGCAAGGTGTGGCGATGCGCTGTGCATGACTTTTCAATGATGCCGCGGGCCGGCCGTGATCCGGCGAGACGGTAAGGTGAATGCTGGCCACGCCGCGGCCGGATGCCGCCGTCGTTCGCGGCCGTGTCCAGGAGCCTTCGCTGAGACGCCCGCACACTGAGCCATCCCTTCCCTTCGGCCTGCCCCGGGCGGTGCTGGCCGGGGTGGTCCCGATTGCCCTGGCGCTGATCGCGGTCGCGATAACGCTCGCGACCGGTTCGGCCCAAGGGTCCGGCTCCGCACCTACTCGTGGTACCAGCCTACAGGCCATAGCGGCGGCGGAGACGTCCCAGG
Source organism: uncultured Dehalococcoidia bacterium (assembly GCA_964422735.1). Classification (GTDB taxonomy): domain Bacteria; phylum Chloroflexota; class Dehalococcoidia; order DSTF01; family WHTK01; genus CAYRCD01. The sequence continues at coordinate 20,534 of CAYRCD010000038.1, forward strand.
CGACAACGACGGCGGTCGCCTCCCCGACACCCCTCACAAACCGCAAGGACTGCGCCCTGGTCCGCGGTTCCGGGTATCTGTCACTCGAGGAGCGGGACTGGTACCTCGCGAACTGCTCTGGAACGCCGATGGCCAGCTCGACGGCGGGCACTGCCGCGGTCTCGTCCTCGCCCGTTGTCAGCAGGGTGACGGCGCCGCCGCCACCTCCCGCGCCGAGCGGGCCATTCGTGACAGGCGCCGCGCCAGGACCGGTCGCCGACCGGATGGTGATCTCGCGCCTGGGGATCGACGCATCCGTGCATGCCAGCGTCGTCGCGTCTGACGGCGTGATGGGGAACCCCGATGGGCCTTACGACATCGTCTGGTACGACTTCAGCGGCCTGGACGGACCTGGCCTCGGCGGCTACCCGGGCAAGGGCGGAAACGCCGTTTACGCCGGCCACGTCGACTACCACCCGCATATCGAGGCGGTCTTCTGGACCCTGCGCAACGCGAAGACGAACGACGTGATCGATTACTACACCTACGACGGACGCCACCTCGTCTATACCGTCCAGTGGGTGCAGGAAGCCGACCCCGACGCCGACTTCAGCGTCTACGTCGGCCAGACCGGCCAGGACGTGATGACGCTGATCACCTGCGACGGCATCTTCGATCCGGTCACGCGGCACTACGACCACCGCAGCGTCGTGCGGGCGCTGAGAACTGCCTGACGCGTCAACACCACTCGCCAGGACGGGTTTGCGGCGGGCCCTGAGGGGCCTCACGGATGGCCGTCGCGTCTGAGTCCCTGCTATCATCGCGCTGGTTAACCGAGAATCCATAAGGTACCAAATGACGCGGCCCAGTACCGGCACAGTCTTTGTTCTGTTCACCGATATCGTCAGCTCCACCGAGCTCCTGGAGCAGATCGGCGATGAGGCCATGGACCAGGTGCGGCGCGAGCACTTTCAGCTCCTGCGCGAGGCCGTGAACGCGTCCGCGGGCGAGATCGTCAAGACCATGGGTGACGGCATGATGGTCACCTTCTCCAGCGCCATCGATGCCATCGGCTGCGCGGTCGCGATGCAAGAGGCCGTCGCCAATTACAACGACCAGCCGGGCGTGCACCCGGTGCAGATGCGGGTGGGCCTCCATGCCGGCGAGATCGTCAAGGAGGGTGACGATTACTTCGGCACGCCGGTGGTGATCGCCAAGCGCCTCTGCGACCTTGCCGGCCCCGGACAAATCCTGGCTTCCGACCTCGTGCGGGCGCTCGTCGGGAATCGGGGCAGTTTCCAGTTTCGCGATACCGGCGAAGTGTCTCTCAAGGGCATTGCCCTGCCTCTGCCCTCGAAGGAGATTGTCTGGGGCGCATCCGCCCTCGCGGCCGCGCAGGCCCGAGCCGCTCCGGCATCCAGCCAATCGGCCGTGCCCGTTCCTGCGGCCGGGGCTCCGCCTCCGTCCACGGCGGCGCAACCAGGCGCCGCCGGCGGCCCGAAGAGAAGCGTGCCCGCCGTTGCGCTCGCCGCCGCGGGCGTTGTCCTGGTCGTCGGCGCAGTCGTGGTCGGCGTGCTGGTCCTTGGCGGGGGCGGGGGCAGTGAGAGTTCCGCTACTTCGGGCCAGTCAGGGACGAGGGCCGTGCCGGGCAGCACCGTCGTCGAGGACGCGCAGGGCGACTTCAACGCGCGCGCCTGCAATCCCGCTCAGGCCAATCAACCCTGCTCCGCGCCGGCAAATGCCGTCGCCATAACGGCTCCGTATCTGGATATCAAGACGGCCAAGATAACGCAGCCGAGCCCCCGACAGATCGAGTTCACGATTGTTCTCTACGGCGCCCCACCCAGAACGCCGCCTTACCCATACCTGGGCTACTTCTGGCAGTTCAGCGGCGGCTGCTTGGGCGGCGCGACGGGGGCTACCAAGAAAGACGCGCTCGGGGTTACCTGGAACGGGCGGGAGTGGACAGGGGCCTGGTCCCAAATCGTGAGCTGCAATCCACTCACCGGCGCCCCGGGAGATGCGATCAATTTCACGATTTCCGGCGACACGATCAGCGTGCGGGTTCCCCTGGACGACCTGATAACGCGGTCGGGCGAGTCGATAGAGTGGTTCGCCGGCGTGCGCCTTATCGCGCCCAGCCAGACCTTCCCCAATACGATCTCTCTGGACCTGGCGCCGGACGTGAACGCGATCAACCCGAATCCGCCGCCGTTCTTCCTCCGGCCCCAATCGCCGGCGACCTGGGTGAACAAGTAGGTCAGCGGGCTTCCCGCCGCCACCCTCTAGTGCCCGTGCTCGTAGTCCCCCGCGTGCCCTAGCGACTCCAGCACCCGGTCCTCGCGCTCCTTCATCCGCCGGCTGTCTGCCGGCGCCTCGTGATCGTAGCCGAGCACATGCAAGAGGCCGTGGACCACGAGGTGCGCGATCTCGCCCCGGACCGGGCGCCCGGCCGCCGAGGCCTGGGCCTCGGCCACCGGCAGACAGACCACGACCTCGCCCAGCGACCGCGGGACGTCCGGTGCCTCGATGAGGGCCTCGCCTTCGCTGGCGGCGAACGACAGGACGTCGGTGGGCTCCTCGCGGCCTCGGTAGAGGCGGTTCAACTCCCGCACGGTCTCGGCGTCCGCGAGCACGACCTCGACCCCAACGTCGCGTGCGACGCCTTCAGCCCTCAGGACCGCCTGTGCGGTCCGGCGCAGCTCGGCGACCGTCACGCGTCCGCGACAGCCGGCAAGCACCCGGACGGCTACGGGATGCGCTCGGGCCAAGGCCTTATTGAATAAGGACGGCCGCGGCGTCCCTGGCCGCGTTGAGCAGCGGCGAGGGGACAAAGCCGACGAAGAGGATGGCGCCAACGGCGACGGCGAGGGCAAATCTCACCGCATAGGAGGTGGGTACGCCTTCCATCGTCCTCGGCTCGCCGACGAACATGGTCCCGGCCACGCGCAGGTAGTAGAAGGCGGACACGACACTGTTGATTACCGCGATCACCACCAACCAAACAAGGCCGCTCTGGACCGCGGAGTTGAAGATATAGAGCTTGGCGATGAAGCCCGCGGTCGGCGGGATGCCGGTGAGCGAGACCATAGCAAAGGCGAGGGCGACGGCCAGCCAAGGCGCGCGCCGGAAAAGGCCGGCGTAGTCCGCGATCTGGTCGTTGCCCGTACGGTCGGAGATCGCGATCACGACGATGAACGCGCCCAGGTTGGTCGCCGCGTAGGCGGCGAGGAAGAACATCACGCTGCTGGCGCCCGTGGCCATGCTGCCGCCGGCTGAGATCGCCGCCAGCCCGACCATGAAGTTCCCCGCCTGGGCGATCGAGCTGTAGCCCAGCAGACGCTTGATGTTCGACTGGTTCAGCGCCAGCACATTCCCAGCCGACATTGAAACGGCCGCGACGACCGCGAAAATATCGGACCAATCGCCGCTTATCGTCTTGTCCGGCAGGCCCTCGAAGAAGATGCGCAGGACGACCGCGAAGGCCGCGGCCTTGCTGGCGACCGACAGGAAGGCGCCGACCGGTGCCGGCGAGCCCTCGTAGACGTCGGGCACCCACATCTGGAAGGGCACGACCGCCATCTTGAAGCCGAGGCCGGCCGTCATGAAAACGACGGCGAGCACCAGGGCGGACTGGGAGCCGATACCGTCGCGCGCGATCGCGGTCGCGATGCTGGGCTCGCCCGGGGGCGCAACCAGGCGCGTTGTCCCGGTCAGGCCGAAGAGGAAGGCCATGCCATACAAGATCACGGCCGAGGCCACAGCGCCAAGGAGAAGGTACTTCATCCCGGCCTCACTCGAACGCTGGTCGCGCTGGATCGCGGCCATGATGTACTGGCTGATGCTCGTGAGCTCGAGCGCGACGAAGATCAGGATCAGGTCGCGACTGGCCGCCAGCAGCATCATCGCGCCGCTGGCGAACAGGAGCAGCGCGAAGAACTCCGGTTGGCGCTCCTCGAACCTGTGCGCGTAGTCGTGCGAGGCCAGGACTACGGCCGCGGCGATGGCGGCGAACAGGAACGTGAAGAAGTAGGTGAAGTCGTCCAGGACCATCGAGCTCGCGAAGCCGAACCCGCGTTCGTCGTGGAGAATCAGCGCCAGCCCCCAGGCCGCCGCGGCGCCGGGGCCGGCCAGCGCGCCGGCGAGCAACGCCTTCCCCCGCGGCGCCGGTAGGAGCTTACCCTGGGGCAACAGGTCCCAGAGCAGGATTAAGGCGGCGACGCCGGCCATCATCAGCACGGGGCCGAGGCGGCTCAGGTCGTCCAGCATCGCCTACCCCAGTCCCATCGTGCGCTCGACGCCGGTCTCGATAACGTCCACCAGCCAGGCGGGATAAAGGCCGACGGCGATGATCACGGACACCAGGCCCGCCATCGGGACCTGCTCCCACCATGCCGTCGTGTCGTCGAGGCCCGACCAGCGCTCGTCGCTCGGTCCGAAAAACACCCGTTGGACGGTCCAGAGTATGTAACCGGCCGAAAGCAGGATACCGACGACGGCGAGTATGGTCGCCGCCTCGAAGCGGCCGACACTACCCAGGAATACCAGAAGCTCCGCGACGAACCCGGACATCGTCGGCAGACCCAGCGATGCCAGGCCCGCGATTACGAAAACGGTGGCGGCGACCGGCATAGCGTGGGCGAGGCCCGACAGCTCGCGGATCTGGCGCGTATGGGCGCGGTCGTACACCAGGCCGACCATGACGAAGAGGAGGGCGGTGATCGTGCCGTGCGTGAACATCTGCAGCGACGCTCCGGTCAGGCCGACCTGGCCCAGCGCCGAGACGCCGAGGAGCACGTAGCCCATGTGACTCACGCTGCTGTAG
>CAYRCD010000039.1:0-24007 GCA_964422735.1 uncultured Dehalococcoidia bacterium
AGTAGAGGCGACCGCAGACGCCGGAGATCTTCTGGGGGTTCAGAGGGAGGTCTTGCTCCTTGGCCATCCTGATGCTGACGCTGGGGAAGTTGGTCATCCACGAGGCACAGCAGAGACGCTCGCCGCAGATGTCGATTCCGTCCACAAGCTTCGCCCGGTCCCGTTCGCCGACCTGGAGGAGCTGGACGCGGGCGCCGAGCTCCCTCGCCGCGTCCCGAACGACGTTGCGAAAGTCGACGCGGTCCGGTGCGGTGAAGAACGCCGTGAGTTGGCTGCCGGCAAGGTCGTACTCGGCGCCGGCGATGCTCATGGGCAGCCCCTGCTCCGCCACCTTCTGGCGCAGGAGGTCCGCTGCTTCCTTCGCCTTTTCCTTTAGTCGCTCATCCTTCTCCAAATCATCCTGGTTGGCCAAACGAATGATCGGCTTCAAGTCGTCGCGCGACTCGCTGACGAGGACCTGGTCGGGAGCGATGACGACGCGGCCGAGGGCGAGCCCCTGCGCGGTCTCGGCGACGACGTAGGCGCCGACGTGTACCTCGATGTCGGCGGCATCGAAGTAAAAGACCTTACCGGCCTGCTTGAAGCGGACGCCGCAGATGTTGGCCATTGACAAAGCCCTCGCGGTGGAGTCCTCCGCCGAAGGGCGCTCCTTTCTTATCGCGACCCGCTAGCGGCGGCCGCACGCGGCCGGGGCAGGTCGAGCGTCAAGACTTCCAGCGCCAGCTGGGGGTCCACGTTCCCTTTCAAGATTTCCCGCACCTCCAGGAGGCGACGCAGGAACGTGATCACGTCCGCGGGCGAGTACAGTTTACTCTCTTGCTCGAGGGCGAACCGGCGTTCCGTATTTGTCAGGCCTTCACGCGCCCCCGAGGACACGCTGAGCACGTCGCGCCACCAGGTCTCCCAAACGTGGAGCTCGCGCTGATAACGCTCGCGCGAGCTGCTGCCGCGTTCGTCCGCGCCCCGCGCCCAGAGGAAACGCTCGGAGCGGCTGCCGTGGGTGACCCGGACCGCCGTGTCGAGCATCTCATCGCGCTCACTCAACAGGGTCGCGTCTTCGAGGACGCGAAAGGCCCAGCCGATGCGCCCGTTGGCCGTCGTCGCGATCGCGGCCGCGGACCGCGCGTCGGCCCCGCGTTCGCCGAGCGCCCGCAAGACGGTGGCGCGGTCGACACGCTGGAAGACTACGCGCTGGCAGCGGGAGAGAACGGTTTCTGGAAGCCGGTCCTCGCTGTCGGTTACGAGGACAATCACCGTGCGCTCGGGCGGCTCCTCCAGCGTCTTGAGGAAAGCGTTCGCGGCCTCGGTGCGCAGCGAGTCGGCCGCGTCGATGATCGCGATCCGCCAGCCGCCGGCGTAGGGCGTCAGCGAGAGGACGCGTTCCAGGCGCCGGACCTGGCAGATGCGCAGGTCGCGACTGTCGGAATGGTCGCGGTGCTCGCTCTCGTCACAGATGCCGCCCGGTGCGATCAGCTCGACGTCGGGGTGATGGCCGCTGAAGGTGTCGCGGCAGGAGCGGCACTCGCGGCAGGGGCGCACCTCGCCTTCGCAGTTGAGGACGGCGGCAAACTCGACCGCGGCGCGGAGCTTGCCGACCGAGGCCGGACCGCAAAAGAGGTAGGCGTGGGCCGGGGTCCCGCTCAGAACGGCCTTCTCCAGCGACTCGAGCGCGCGCTCGTTTCCGATCGTCCTCCAGGCTATGACGCCCATGCCACTCTCGCCTCTAGCCGACCTCGGGGGCGAGGAGGTCGGCATATGTCTCGCGGCGGCGCACGAGCCGGGCTTTGCCATCGCGCACGAACACGACCGACGGCCGGAGGGCGGCATTGTAGTTGCTGGCCATCGCGAGACAGTAAGCGCCGGAGGCGGGAAGCGCGAGGACCTCGCCTTCGTGCAAGACCGGCAGCCCGACGTCGCGGACGAGGATATCGCCCGACTCGCAGTACTTGCCAACGATCGTGACCGTCTCCTGCGCTGCCGCGGCCGGCCGCTCGGCAGAGATCACCTCGTAGCGTGCGCCGTACATCGCCGGCCGGATGTTGTCGGACATGCCGCCGTCCACGGCGACGTAGGTCCGGACTCCCGGTATCTCTTTCCGCACTCCGACGCTGTAGAGGGCAACTCCGGCGCGGCCGACGGTCGCGCGCCCGGGCTCGACGACCAGCCGAGGCGGCTTGAGACCATGGGTCTGGCAGGCGCGGCGGACGGCGTCGACGATCGAGGCGGCGTACTCGCTTATCCGCGGTGGTGGTTGATCGCGCAGGTACTGGAGGGCGAGGCCGCCTCCGGGACTGAACTCTCGCAGTTCTATGCCGCGGCTCGCCACCATCTTCGCCGCGAAGGCGAGTACCCTGCTCACGGCCTCGGCGTATGCCTCCACCTCGAAGATCTGAGAGCCGATGTGGCAGTGGAGACCGATGAGCTCGAGCGAGGGCGAGGCCATGATCTGAAGGACCGCCGCCTCGGCCTGGCCGGTGGCGAGCGGCAGGCCGAACTTGCTGTCGAGCACGCCCGTCGTGATCTTCGTATGAGTGTGGGGGTCGACGTCCGGCGTCACGCGGAGGAGGACCGGCTGACGCCTTCCGCCCGCCGACGCTATCTCGGCCAGCAGGCGGATGTCGCTGAAATTGTCGATCACGACGCGGCCAACGCCGCAATCGACCGCTTCCTTGAGCTCCGCTGGTAGCTTGTTGTTGCCGTGGAAGTAGATACGCTCGACGGGGAACCCGGCCGAGAGGGCGATCGCCAGCTCGCCGCCGGAGACGACGTCGAGGCCGAGGCCTTCTTCGGCCAGGAGCCGGGCCAGGGCTTTGCCCAGGTAGGCTTTTCCAGCGTAGAGCACCGTAGTCTGGGGCCACCGCGTCCCGAATTCGGTCAGGAGCTCGCGGCAGCGTGCCCTGAGGTCGTCTTCGTCGAAAACGTACAGCGGCGTGCCGAACTCGCGCGCCAGGTCCACGGCGTCACAGCCCCCGATCGTGAGGTGGCCGGCGTCGTTGAGGCCGGCGGTGAGCGGCAGGACCGCACGCAACTGGGGCTCGATCTGCAAGAGCGTGGTCACGTGAAGATTATAGAAGGCGCGGAGAGAGCGGCGTCGCGGGAAACCCACTGTGCGGAGGCGAAGCCGACGAAGCGGTGTCGGGCCGGCGCGCATGCGCTACGACGCGCTTAAATACCTGAGGCGCCGGGCTCGCGAGCGTGCACAAGAGGGGGCGAGGCCGTTAAGGCCCCGCCGCCCCATCTCGCTGACTGACGGATTGAGGCTAGCTGCAGGTGACAGTCGAATTCGTAACCACGGCCGTCACGTTGCCGTTGGCGTCGATGGTTACGTGCGTCACCTGGTGCACCTGGAGGTTGTTCCCAGGACCCTGTCCGATGATGCGGAAGTTGTTGACGAAGTCCGTCTCAAACGCTCCGCCGGACGTGGCGTTGATGTCACTTCTCGTTACTCCCACGGCCCGGTACGCATCGCCGGTAATCGTACCGACCCCGCTCACATCTTGGGGCTGGAAGTGGATCTGGGTGTGAACGCCGCCCTGGTTGTCGACTGTCGTCTCGATGACGACGTGGAGCGTGCCCGTCAGCAAGACGAGTTCGCCAGCGCCGCCGTTTGCGCAAGGGACGACGACCCCGAGGGCAAAGGGGATCTGGGTGTTGCTGATGGTCGTCGTGGCAGCGGCGAAGCTGGTGGAGGCCCGGCCCGAGGCGAAGAGGCCGGCGGTTAACGCCGCGATGGCGATGGCGATGGCCAATGCAATTCGTTTCACGGTTCGAATCCTTTCGCTTGATACCCGCGCGGGCGCCACCGCTCGCTCGGGTTGAAGGGGCCTGGAGGCTAATTGGATCCTTGTGGCTCGACGGGGGAGCGTTTCGCAAAAAGGCATCACCGCCTTCCGCTCCCCGGTTAGGTGGCGATTATCCCCGCCGGCCGGCCCGCCTGTCAAGCGTTATGTAGCGTATGAAGCCGTCGCGCATTGTTGAAGCACGCCACGAATCTCACGCGCGCCATCATTCGTCGTCCCCGCATGGCTCCGATTCTTACTTGTCTTGTTATGTGGGCTCGCTCATAATTTGCAGGCGCCTGCCGATGTTGGTGAGCCGCGTCCTGAGGCCAGGCGGCGGCACGGTGCACCTCACAACGCGGAAGCCTTGTCGGGTAAGGGTTCCGGATCGGAAGGCAAGTCTTGCGGCTATTGCAGAAGCGAGTATCGCTCGGCGTCTTTACGGCGCTCGTCGTCGCAATAGCCGCGCTCGGGCTTCGCGGGGGTCAAGCGCCCGCCGTGGGCCACGCCCAACCGCCCTCCCCGGGTCCCCCGGTGCAGGGGCCCAACTTCGGCGAGTCCGGGCCACCCGCGATTGTCCAGCTCCGCGACGTGCCGCCGGATAACGGCGTCAGGCAACCAGCGCAACCATTCAGGCACCCGCGCGGCCAGGCCGCGCTCGACGCCGACAAGCGGGCGGCAGAGGCGGATTCGCCCTCCAAGGGCATCCAGGAGGCGGCGCCTAACGGGCCCAACCCGTTCACGCCCGCCCCCGGCACCGGCTTCGCCGGCATCGACTCCGATGACAGTTTCTGCGGCTGCTACCCGCCGGACGGCGACATCGCCGTGGGCGCCGCCCACGTCGTTGCCACGGTCAATACCTCGTTCAAGATCTGGGACAAGAGTGGTGGACTGCTGTCCGGTCCGACTGGCCTACCGAGCTTCTTTTCCGGTACGCCGGGCTGCCTTCCCTTCTTCTCCGACCCCTCCACCGCCTACGACGCCGGCGCCGACCGCTTCGTAATCGAGGTCCTCAGCTTCGACGCGAGCTACAACTCCAGCATATGCATGGCGGTCAGCCAGCCCGGCGACCCGCTGGCTGCCTGGACCAGGTACGCCTTTCCCGTCGGTGTCCCGGCGGATCTGCTCGACTATCCCCACATCACGATCGGGGATACGGCGATCTATCTCACGGGCAACCAGTTCCTGAACGGCGCCTCCTTCATCGGCGTTCGCGTTTACGCCTACAACAAGGCCGAGATGTACGCCGGCCTGCCGGCGAGCTTCGTATTCTTCAACACCACCGCCTCCTTCGACACGCTCTGGCCGGCCCGGGACGCGCCCGTAGCGAACGCGGCCTACTTCGTCTCCGTCGATAACTGCAGCTCCTGCTCGACGGTCCACGTCTGGAAGTTCTCCGATCCCTTCGGCGCACCGGCTTTCGCCCACACCGGCGCGGTGTCGGTCAGCTCCTACAACCAGCCGCCGAACGCCCAGGAGCCCGGCGGCCTCGTGGAGACCAACGACACTCGAACGCTTGGCGCCGCCTGGTACAGCGGCACACTGTACGGCGCCCACACGATCGGCTGCCGGTTCGGGAATCGCACCGTGACCTGCGTCCAGTGGTTCCAGGTCGGCAGCATCGACAGCGCCCCCGTTCTTCTCCAGCAAGGGAAGCTGGGCGCCAGGAACCAGTACCGCTACTACCCCAGCCTCTCCGTCGACAGCGCCGGCAACTTCAGCCTCGGCTACGCCTACTCGTCGTCGAGCGAATACCCGGGCATCCGCTACACCGGCCGGCAGCCCTCGGACCCGCTGGGCACGCTCGAGTCCGAGGTCGTCTTGAAGTCAGGCGGCGGCTTCATCAGCGGCGCCCGTTACGGCGACTACGCCGGCCAGGTCATCGACCCGAGCGACGGCTGCACGGTCTGGCACTTCGAGGAGTACGCGCCGGGCGGCATCCTCTGGGGGACCTGGGTGGGCACCTGGAAGTGGGCGAGCTGCAGCGGCGGACCTCCGACCCCCACGCCGACACCTGCCAGCACCAGTACGCCCACGAATACGCCGACGGTGACTAATACGCCAACGGTGACCAATACGCCGACGCAGACGAACACGCCAACCGTGACCAGCACGCCGACGCAAACGAACACGCCGGGCCCGGCGACCAACACGCCTACGGCGACGAATACGGCCACGCCGACGCCAACGCGGACGCCCACACCGACACCAACGCGGACGCCTACGCCCAGCTTCTGCGGGTTCGGCGGCTGTTGAGACCCTGTTGTCCGAGAGGTGACTTCGCGTCGGTATGAGGTCAGGCCGTTAGAAAGTTTCAGGGGATGGACGAATGTCCATCCCCTGACTTTAGGACTACTGCGGGATTGCTTCCCGCCTGGCAGGCTACGGAGACTTGCAGATCAGGGTGGCGTGACCGTCCGCGCTGACCGTCTCGTGCCAGTTCGCCGTCGCGCCGACGCCGGGAATGCTGCATAGCAATCCGGTGCTGGCATTATCGAACCGTGCAGCCTGGCCGCTGGACGGGGGCGTCACGTCCGCCTGGCACCTGAGCATGGCGTTGCCGTTGGCGCTCTGAGTGATTACGGCCATGCTGTTGGTCGTGCCGACAACCACGCCGTTGCCGTCCAGGATGCCGCAGGCAAATCCGCCGATGACCGTGGCGGCATTGTTATCGGCGCTGGCGACGCTGTCCCTAGAACCACCGGCTGCGAGCCCCAGGAAAAGTATGGCCGCCGCGGCGATCCCAACGACGCCACCGATGAGAAGCTTTCGCATTTCGATTCCTTTCGTCCGTTCGAGGATTTGATCGGCAGGGTTGCGAATTGGTTGTCTGATTGCCTCGGCAGCACCTCCACCACCACTAGATTTCGCGGCGCCCGCGGCGCGGGAGAGTCGCGGATCGAAAATGCCCCAGCCGGCGTTCCGGGCCCCGCCGCCGCGATAGTGTGCCGGAGGCGCCCGGTCCGAGTCAAGGATTATGTAACGCTTGAAGGCGCAGGTCGCGGATGAAGATCGAGGACTGTGCAGAGGTTCACACACGACGCCTTTCCCATTCCGAGGAGGCGAATGCCGACGGCGCAACCTCGGGCCCAGCGTCGATTCTGCGCGCGCCATCGATTCGAGGCGCAGCCGGAGGGCCGCAGCCCCGGGCCGTGCCGCGGCAGGGCCAGAACGGACGGACAAGCGGCCATCGAGATGGCACGCGGTAACATCTCCGAGGACACCGGGTTGGGCCCGAATCGGCGTGACCCAATTTGACATTCTCTTAGCAGAACCCTAATTCACCCTTGCATCTTGATCTCGATCATGGGATCAGGGGGATGAGAGGGAGGGGCAGATGAGATCAACAATCCTGACCTGGACGGCCGTGATCGTCCTGAGCATGACGCTGGGCGGTGCGGCGGTGGTCGGCCTGGACCGGCTGCGCGGCGAGAAGTCCAGCCCGGCGGTCATTCAGAACGCGGTGCCCTCGACAAACTCGAATATCTCGAGCGCGGCGGTCGATGACGTCGCCGACCTCTACGCCAACGTCCGACCATCGATCGTGCGGATCACGGGCCGGTCAACTAGAAGCACCAGCGGCGGACTCGGATCCGGCATCGTCTTCGACAAGCAGGGGCTAATCCTGACCAACAACCACGTGGTGCGCGGCTTTGACATCCTGGACGTAACATTCTCCGACAACACGTCCGTCGCCGCGACGGTTGTGGGCACAGACCCCGGCAACGACCTCGCCGTGATCAAGGTCAGCGTGTCGGCGGACAAGCTGAAGGCGGCCGTTCTCGGCGACTCCGACAAGGTCCGGATCGGCGACTTCGTTATCGCCGTGGGCAATCCCTTCAGCCTTGACGGAAGCCTAACGCAGGGCATCGTTAGCGGCATCGGGCGCACGCTCGGGGGTGGCAGCGGCCGCCCTCTGCGCCAGCTGATCCAATCGGACGCGGCGATCAACCCCGGCAATTCCGGTGGCGCCCTCTTCAACAAGCGCGGTGAGGTGATCGGCATCACGACCGCGATCGAAAACCCTTCGGGCGAGAACGTGTTCGTGGGCATCGGCTACGCGGTGCCGATTAACGCCGCCAAGCGCTTCCTCCCCGAGATGGTCGACGGCAAGACCGTGACCCACGCCCGCATGGGCGTGGGGCTGCAGGACGTAACACCGGCCATCGCCAAGAGCCTGGGGCTCAACATCCAGCAGGGCGTCCTGATTACGAACGTGGAGGCCGGCAGCGCCGCGGCGCGCGCCGGCCTTCGCGGAGGCACCGGCAGCGGCAGGACCCCGACGCTGGGGGACGTCGTGGTCGCAATCGACGGGCGGGAGGTCAAGAGCTTCAACGACCTTGCCAACTACATCGATAGCAAGCAGGTCGGCGACAAGATCGAGGTCAAAATCGTCCGCGAGGGCAAGGAGACCACGATCTCGGTCACACTCGACGCCTGGCAGGGATAAGGCGCGGGCCTCCGGCGTTCAAGGCGCCCGGCGGGGGGCGCCTTTCTTGTGTCGTTGACCCCTCCTACACCTATGTGCATAATGAACATATTGTGGTTCGAGAAGCCGAGGGCGAAAAGGAAGACAAGCCCAGGCGCGACGACGCCTCGGTGCCTCGCGACTTCCTCCAGGCCTGGATTCTTCTGCTGCTCCGTAACTGGCAGGCGCACGGCTACGCGCTTCTCAGCGCCCTCGCGAACGCCGGCTTCCCGGACCTCAATCATTCCGTCCTCTATCGCGAGCTGCGGGCACTCGAGGAGAAGGGCTTCCTGTCGTCCTTTTGGGACACGGCCAAAAGCGGCCCTGCCCGGCGGACCTATGTTCTAACGGAAGCAGGTGAGCGCGTTCTCGGCGCCTGGGCCAAAGACATAGAGCAGTACCAGCGGCAGTTCTCCAAGTTCCTTGGCGATTACTTCAAGGCCTGGGGCGCCTTCTCCAAACCGGAGGCGGAGAGCAAACCGCGGTCCACAGGCGGAGGTCCAGAATGACGGCGAGGCTTCGCCGCTGCGGCGAGCAAGCCCGGTATTGGACGCCGCCCGGCCGCCCTCGATGCCCTAGCGCCCGGGCGTGAGCGCCGGCCACTGACGCCGGCGAGCCCAGCCGCGCCCGAGGGAAGCGAGATCCGGGCGAGCGTGTACGTGAAGGGGTTGAGGGATGAGTGAAAAGACCGCCGCATCGGACGAAGCCCTGGAGGTCTTCAGGGAGGAGGCGGAGCGGAACCTCTCGCGCCTGCGCAACTTCGTTCAATCGTTCGTGGTCCGGCCCGGCGATCCGCCCCTGGGCCCGACGCCGAAGGACGTTGTCTGGCGGCGTGGCAAGACCCAACTCTTCCGGTACCGCCCGCAGGCCGAACGCGTGCACCCTGTGCCTTACATCATGGTCCCCTGGTTGGGCATCAGCCGGACACACGTCCTCGACATGCTGCCCGGCAAGAGCTTCATCGAGTTCCTCGTACGCCAGGGCCACGACGTTTACCTGCTCGATTGGGGCGACATCGCCGAGGAGGACAAGGACCTCAGCTTCGAAGACGCCGCCTTGAAGATCCTTCCCCGGGCGATCGACAGCGCGCTCGAGGTGTCGGAGGCCAAAGAGGTGACTCTCAACGGCCTCTGTGTTGGCGGCACGATCAGCGCCAGCTACCTCGGCCTGATTCGCGACGCGCCCGTACGGAACTTCATCGCGATCGTCGCACCCATCGACTTCGAGGAAGGCGGCCAGTTCAGAGCCTGGCTCGACGACCGCTACTTTCCTGTTGATGCTATTGTCCAGCGTTTCGGCGGCCTGCCGGCCCACCTGATGGGAAGCGCGTTCAAGATGCTCCGCCCGACGCTGGACGCCAGCGCAATGTCTTCTCTGTGGTTCAGCCTCGAGAATCCGGATTACCCCGATTCGTTCAAGGCCATGAACCGCTGGTCGAACGACTATATCGCGATGCCGGGGCGGTTCTTTACGACCCTGGCGAAGGACCTCTACATGAGGAACAAGCTCCTCAAAGGTGAATTCGTGCTCGCGGGCCGTACGACGGACCTCAAGAAAATCGATGTTCCCCTGCTGGTCGTGGCGGCGCGTCAGGACTACATCGTTCCGCCCCTGGCGGCCAGGGGACTGATGGACGCGGTATCTTCCTCTGACAAGGAATACGTCGAACTGCCGGGTGGCCATATCTCGGTCTTCTCAGGCCGCCAGGCCAACCAGACTTTGTGGCCAAAGATCGATCAATGGCTCTCCGCCCGGATGCCCTGAATCCGAGGAGCTGAAGGATGAGCAATCAATCGGGAGCCCCCAATCCCTTCGCCGCATGGCAAACGATGTTTCAGGACTGGACCAGGCCACCGAGCGCCAACGCGGGCGGCGCGCCCACCCCATTGGACGCCTGGCAGACGCTGATCCAGGACTGGGCTCGGTCGATGAGCACAAGCGGCGTTGGCGGGGCCCACCCCTTCGAGGCCTGGCGTCAGGCTCTCGCGGGCTGGACCTCGGCGGGCTCGGGCGCCGCCTCGCCGCTCAGCGCCTGGCAAGAGGCGTTCAAGGCCTGGACGCCAACGGGAACGAGCAGCGCCGCGAATCCCGTCGAGCTGTGGCTCGCCACCTTTCAGAAGTGGATGGAGACGTCGTCACAATTCCTGAACATGGGTCGGCCCTCCGCTGAGTTCGGGTTCTTCAACCCCTTCCAGGCCTTCAACCCCTTCCAGGCCTTCACACCGACGCAACTCGGGCAGCAGCTTCTGCAGCAATATCTCAATACCTGGACGGAATTCATGACGAAAAGCTCGAATGAGCCGCCTTCGGCCGACCTGTTCCGCAGCGCCGAACGGGGCTGGCTCGGCTATCTGGATTCGGTCGGTCAGGAAATGTCGGCCGCAATGAGCACCGAGGAGTTCGCCCGCACTCTCGGCACAACTCTCGAGCAGAGCCTCGTAATGCAGGAGCGCTATTCGCAGGGCGTCTCCGATCAGGTCAATGAGTTCTTGCGGTTCTTCCATCTGCCTTCCCGAACCCAGATCGACCGCCTTTTCGAGCGAGTTATCAGCCTGGAGGAGCGCCTGGACGACCTGGAGGCCCAGAACCGGACCTTGCTAAAGGAGTTGCGTACGTCTTCCAAAGCCGGGAATGGGCGAGCGAAAGCGGCCGCGGCGGTCGCCGGGAACGGAAACGAATAACGGGACCGGCCACTCGAACGACAAGGCCGCGGGTGCAGACCCGCGGCCTTTGTGAATCCCGCGCCGCGGCCGGCCGCGACTAGGTCGGGGCGCCCACCGCGGCGAAGGTCGTGTCGATGCGGGCCGAGGTGTCGAAGAAGTCCTGGAGCGTCTGGTTAAAGCGGTAGAAGAGATCGACCTTATAGCCGTCGTTGCCGCGGGCAAGGCCCAGTGGCATATTGAGGTCGATGGTGTTGAGGGTGTGGGTGATGTCGGCTTTGCCGTTCTTCTTGATGTTCTCGATCATGTCGCGCCAGGCCTCGGCCGGCTGGTCGAGATAGAAGTCGCAGCTGTCGAGTTCGGCTTCAGTGATCCCGCGCACCGACATGCACTCGAACGCTTCGAAGACGATCTCGAAGCATGTGTCTTCGAATTTGACGCCGAGCTTCGCGTCGACGGTGCCGAAGTGCTTAAAGCGGTCATCCTTGTTGACGATGCTGCGGATGGCCTCGAACCATTCCACGGACGGGAACAACGGCATGTCATACCTCCGAAGGGCTGCTTGAGGGCCCCGCGGTTCGACGCCGGCCGCGGTTGGGAGAGATCTTATGCCGGTAAAGGCTGAGGACGGCGTGCGAGGCCGCCCCTATCCTAGCATGCTGGCGCCTTAAAGACGCCCCGCCTAGAATCAGGCGTCATGACTCGCCCTCCGGCGAGCGCCTCGCCGGCCGGCGGCAAGCGCCTCTTCGCCCTGGCCCGCCGCCACAAGCGAGCGGTCGAGGCGGTTGCGGTCACGGCCGCGGCTTTCGTTTTTCTCATCTCTGTCCTGCCCAACCTGGCCAACCACCCGGCGATAACAGACGACGAGGTCTGGGTAATGTCAGCCGCGTTCAAGCTGGGCAGCGAGAGCGTGTTCGGCAGCGACATGTTCGCCGGCTTCTATCACGCCGACCGTGCGTACCTGTTCAACATGCCGGCCCACAGCTTCGTGGTCGCCGCCGCGTTCAGGGTCCTGGGCGCGGGGGTCCTGCAGGCGCGGCTGGTCGGCGTCGCGTATGGTTTGGCAACCCTCATTCTCACCTACCTGTTGGCGCGCAGGATCTACGGCGTGGCCGCCGCCATCGTCGCCCTCGGCCTGCTCCTGTTTTTGCGTTTGAACATGGGCTTCGACACCGGCCTGCCGCTGCAAGAGCTGTCGGCGAGCATCCGCTACGACCTGGCGCCGGTGCCGTTTATGCTCGCCGGCTTCCTCCTGCTCCTCGGAGGCGACTCGGCGGGGCGCGCCGTGGGGGCGGGGGCGCTGTTCGGTCTCGCCACCCTCTTCCAGTTCTACGGTGTCTTCGCCCTGATGCCCGCGGTGGTGTTCCTGCTGATCGAGGTGCGGGCCAAGCATGCCGGCCAGACTGAAGTCTGGTATTGGGTCAGCGGAGCCAGGATGGCCGCTGCACTCATCTGTGGCGCCGTTCTCGTGTGTCTTCCCTACGGGGCTTACATCCTCACTCACTACGAGGACTTCCGCGGTCAGGCGGGTACTGTCGACCGGCGCGACGACTTCGGCACGCCGGCGTTCTACGTCGAAAGCGTCCGGCGCGAGCCGGACCGCTTCGCGCGGCCGCTGGGCTTCAAGGAAGTGCCGAAGGGGGAGGACCCGAGGCTCGTCGAGCCCCGCTACCTCAGCGTTGGCGAGACGGTCCGGCGCCGGCCTTCGGCGAAGCTCGGCCTCATAGCCGGCATGCCGGTGGCGTTAGGGTTCAGCGGCTGGCTGGCCTGGCACGAGCGCAGGCGCCCGGACCGGCTGCTCTTCCTGCTCCTCGCGGGGCTGCCGGTCCAGTACGCGCTGTTCGAGGCCCTGAAGCTCTATGTCTACTGGATACCGGTGGTGCCCCTGCTATGCGTAGCCCTGGCGCCGGCGCTGCTCGGCCTGCTCCGGCCACCGCGGCGAAACCGCCTGCGTCTCGCCGCCGCGGTCATCACCGTGGCTTGCCTCCTCCTGGCTTTGGCCGAGGGCAGCGCCGCCCGCCTCAACGGTCTCCGGACGGCGGGCGCCGAGACCGACTACGGAGCCCTCGGCCGGCAGCTGCACGAGCTTGTCCCGAGCGGGTCCCGGGTCGTGGGCTCAACCTCCCTCTGGTGGGCCCTCCGAGACACGGAGTACCGGAGCTACTTCCTGTTCTTTTACCTCACGGCGCCGAACGCGCGGCAATATCGCACCTCCATTAGCGGCTTTCTCGCCGACTTCAATCCCGATTACCTGGTCCTCACCCGCCTGGGGGTCGAGGAGCTGGAAAAGCACCTCGTGCCCGGGGACAGGTCCGATTACGCCGGATACCTGTCCAGGAACGCCACGCTCGTCCGCCGGCTGGAGGGCGGCGACGCGCACTCTTACGGCTACGTCGAGGTCTGGCGCTTCGACCGGGGTGGCGAATAGGGCGGGGATAGAATTCAGCGATGGCCGGAGAGAGGCAGCAAAGCCAATCAGCAGCGGCTCCGCGGCTGCTAATCCTTCCCGGCGCCCTGGCACGCTGGCGCGACTGGCTGCCGCCGGCTATCGCCGCGGCCGTGGCGGCGCTGGCGGCGCTGTACTACGTCCGCTCGCCAGGGGTCCTGCGGCCGGTCTTCGACGACAGCTACATAAGCCTGCAGTTCGCCCGCAACCTGGCCGAGCACGGCAAGCTGACTTTCGACGGGCAGGAGTGGTCGACGGGCGCGACCAGCCTTCTCCACGTAGTCTTGCTGGCCGTCCCCATCCGTCTCGGCATGGACCCATTTTCGGCCGACGTTGGATTCGGGGTGATCTGCCATCCCCTCCTGGCGGTCGCCGTCTATTGGCTCGGGCTGGCGGTGTTCCGCAGCCGCCCGGCCGCGTTCTCGGGCGCGCTGCTGATCGCGGTCCTGAATTACGCCGCCTTCGATGCCGGCAACGGCATGGAGACCACTCTGTTCATGGCGCTGCTGGCGGCTTCGATGGCCGGCGTCCTCAGCCCGGGTTTCGCGAAGCGGCCGCTGGCCACGGGCGGACTCATCGCCCTCGCCCTGCTCACGCGGCCGGAAGGCGCGATCCTGGTACCGGCCGCCATCGTCTATCGGACCCTCAATCGCGAACCGGAGGAGGGCCTGGGCGAACTGGCCGGTCAGGCCGCGCTCCTGGCGGCCCCGGCCGTGGCGGTGCTGATCGGTGAGTCGCTCTTCGCCTACGCCGTAACCGGTTCGTTGGCACCGGGCACCGCGACGGCCAAGCTCCATTTCTTTCAAGAGGTCGGCCTGCCACTGAGGACGAAGTTCAACCTTGCCGGCGACTTCATCGGCCTCTACGCAGGTCCTCTGATCGCGCCGCTGGTCTTCGCCGCGATCGCCGTACGCCGCCGGGAGTCGGTGCTGTTCGGACTTTTTTTCGGTCCCTTCTATGCCGCCTACCTCCTCTTCTTTCCCGGCGGCCTTGCTCACTACTTCTACCGCTATCAGCACCCGTTGCTTCCGATCGTCGCGGTCCTTGCCGGCGGCGGCGTCGCCCTGCTGGTGGAGGAGGCCCTGCACCGGGGCCTGCTCGCGAAGACGCTGGTGCTGGGTGCGCTGGTCTTTCTTGCCGTTCCCGTCTTCTCGTATTTTCAGCACTGGCGCATTCTTTACCGGGACGCTTCGTTCGAGACGCTGGTCGACCTCGAGGGCATGGCTCGGGACCTGAACACCGTGGTCGGGCCGGACCAGGTCGTGGCGACGCACGACATCGGCGCCGTGGGCTACTTCGCGAACTACCGGGTACTGGACCTCGTCGGGCTCGCGAACCCCGACGTCATTCGTTATCACGACGGCAATCGAGTCTCGACCTACATCGACCGGGTTCGCCCTGATTACGTCCTCATCTTTCCCGAGTGGGACTATAGCTACTTGCATCTATTCGCCGACGATCACCCGGAGAAGTACGAGCTAGTGAAGGTCTACCCGGGGCGCAACATCCGCCGCCAGCCTTATGTGCTCTATCGCGTCCACTACCCGCTGCAGCCATGAGGAGAGGACGATGACCGTGATCCCCTTCAAACTTGATTTCCCGCGTTCGGAGATCGACGACCTCCATCGCCGCCTGGACGCCACGCGCTGGCCGAACATTCCCTTTGAGACCGGCTGGTCGGCGGGCACGAACGATGCTGTGCTGCGCGAGCTTGTGGACCACTGGCGACACCGTTACGACTGGTTCGCGATCCAAGAGCGCCTCAACCGCCTCGACCACCGCATGGTCGAGATCGAAGGCGAACGCATCCACTGTGTCCTCTACCGGTCGGCGGCGGGAGGGGCACGCCCTCCCCTGATCTTGCTCCACGGGTGGCCCGGATCGTTCGTTGAGTTCCTCGAGGCAGGTGAGATGCTTTCACGGGCGATCGAAGGCAGACCGGCTTTCGACCTGGTTGTGCCATCTCTCCCGGGCTATACGCTCTCGGACCACCCGAAGGAAGCGGGGATGACGCCGGCGCGCATCGCCGACCGCATGCATCTCCTCATGCGCGAGTTAGGCCACGAGCGCTATGGCGCACAGGGCGGCGATTGGGGGTCGTTCATCGCGACGACTATGGCAGCGCGTCATCCGGAGTCCGTGACCGGGCTTCACCTCAATTTCATTGCCGGGGGAGGCGCGCCGGCGGCGGCGGAAATGTCGGACGGCGAGCGCGAGTACCGACAGCGCATGGACCAGTTCAGTGCGATGGAGACCGGTTACAGCCGCATTCAGGGCACCCGGCCGCAGACCCTCGCATATGCCCAGACAGACTCTCCCGCCGGCCTCCTGGCCTGGATCCTTGAGAAGTTCTGGGCCTGGGGTGACCACGGTGACGACCTCTGGCAGACCTTTCGGCGTGATGACATTCTCACCAACGTTACGCTCTACTGGCTGACCGGGAGCATCTATTCAGCGGCGCGACTCTATTACGAGAGCCAGATGTTCGGCCGGGCACAGCAGCCGCCGGCAACCAGCCCAGCACCCGCCGCCGCGGCGCGCATCGAGGTGCCGACGGCCTACGCCCGCTTCCCCGGCGAACCGTGGGCCGCGCCGCGCGACGCGGCCGAGCGCCGATTCAACCTCGTGCGCTTCACGGAGCTGCCGAGAGGCGGGCACTTCGCGGCCCTGGAGCAGCCCGCGCTCTTCGCGAGCGACGTCGCGGCCTTCTTTGGCAGTCTCCCCTGAGCGCGCGGCAATATGCCCGCGACCCTCCTCTTACGCGCCTATTACGTCGCGCGCCAGGCCTGGCGTGCGCTGCTCCTCGCGCTGGTCTTTGAGAACTGGCCGGCCGCGTACCAGAACCGCCTCCTGCGCTCTGATGGCGAGGGCGAGGTAGAGTACCGGCTTCGAGAAGGGATCTCTTTACGGGCGCAGGCCGGACCAGCGGACGTGCAGGTGATCAACGAAGTCTGGGGTTATCGAACCTACGATGGCGAGAGGGAGTTCCAGGCAAGGAACGGCTGGACGGTGCTCGACGTCGGCGCCCACAAGGGCACATTTGCCATAAGAGCGGCCCGATCTGGTGAACAAACCCGCGTGATCGCCATCGAACCGGAGCCGGAGAACGCGCGCATGCTCAGGGCCAACCTCGAACTAAACGCGGTCGGCAACGTCGAGGTGATCGAGGCCGCGGCGGCGCCCAAAGCGGGCCGCGGAGATCTCTTCTTGAGCGGGGCGTCGCCCGCCCACGCCCTTATCGCGGTTGACGGGTCTCGGCGCGAGAGCATTGAGGTGGCGCTGGTCTCTGTCGAAGGACTGATCCAGTCGATCGCCGGGCCCATTCATCTCCTCAAGATGGACATCGAAGGCGCCGAATACGAGGTGCTGGAGTCACTGAGCGAGAGCTCCCTCTCCCGGGTCCAGCGCATCGCCCTCGAGTACCACGACACCGAGAGGGTCTCCCTGGAGGAGGGTCAAGAACGGCTTCGCCAACTCCTGCGGGTTGCGGGCTTCGAAGTCCGCGTCATCCCTTCACGCCGCATGCCCTTCAAGACGGCCTACATGTTATTCGCGACGGCAGCGCCGAGGTCGCCGGCGGCCTGAGCGGCGTGGGCGTCCTTTTGCACGCGAGCCGCCAGCCTAAGCCGTGGGCGGGGCAGCTACCAGAACGTGTCCTGGTCATCGGGCTCAGCCTGCCTGATAAGGATTGTGTTGCCATCCGGGTCCGCGCAGAAGACGCCGTACTCCATCTGCCGGACGACGCTGCCGCCGCCGGCGAGAATACGCTCGACGGCGTCCTTGATCTTCTTGACAGTCCAGAAGATGCGGGAGTTCTGGTGCCGTGGTCCGGGTTCGCCTGTGACGAGCTCGATAAGGGCGTTGCCGTAGCGCACGGTCGCCATGCGCCGGTCATCGGCGGTGTCCTCTTCGTCCCCCAGCGGGTCGAAACCCAGATAGTCGCAGTAGAAGGCGAGGGACCGGTCCAAGTCCCGGACGGTCAGGGCAATGCCGACGTCGATGGTCCCGGGAGGGGAGTCCGGCTCCTTCACCGCCGCGTGGTCAGGAGCCGGAGCCCTGATGCTCCAGCTGGTACTCGACGACGGCTTTGATGGCACTGTAGGCCAGGATGACGTACTCGTCCGGCATGAGATCGAGCTTCTTCATATCCTCGTCGCGCATGCCGACCGGGTCGCTGTCATCTCCGGAGAAGTCCATGCGCATGATCAGCTCGTAAAGCTCGCCGTCCTTGCCAACGACGACGCAGCCGCGGTCCTTGCTGCTGGCGATCCCGGGGTCGACTTCGATGGCGTAGTTGAAAAACGAGCCGGGGTAGGGCGGGAAGGGGTTCAGCTGGGAGACCGCGGTATGGAGGATGTCGCGGAGCTGTTGCGCGGTGCGTTCGATCACGAGGTCCGCGTGCGCTTTGCGGGCCAGTGGGTCGGTGTCGGCCGTCATGGCGAAGGCCTCCTTGGTCCTGTACAGGCCGTAGTATACGGGAGACCCTGCCGGGGCAGCGGAAGCGCCGGCGCCTCTGTGCTATAGTCGAAGCGAGACCGCGGAGCCATCGTCTGGCATGCAAGCGACCCGGCAGGAGATCCTCGAGTACCTCCGTCGCAACGGAGAGGCGACCGTCCGGGAGTTGGGCAAGCTGTTGAGCTTGACAGCCACGGGCATTCGCCAGCACCTGACGCTGCTCGAGCGCGACGACCTGATCGCGGTGCGAGAGACGCGGGGGCGCGTCGGCCGGCCGGCGCTGGTCTACTCGCTGACGGCCGCGGGCAACGCCCTCTTCCCCAACCGCTACGACGACCTTTCCAATCTCCTGCTGGCGGAAATCCGGGCCATCGCCGGCAGCCAGGGCCTTCAGACGGTCTTGATGCGCGTGGCGGCCCGCTCCGCCGAGCCTTACGAGGCTCGCGTCAGTGGCCGCGCGCTGGGTGACCGCGTTGCGGAGGCGACTTCGATCATCAACGAACGCGGCTGCATGGCGGATTCCACCGCCGAGGCTGAAGACCTTTACTACATCAACCAGTACACATGCCCCTTTCCCAACGTCGCCCGCACCCATAGCGGCGTCTGCGCCCTCGAGGTGGATTTCGTACGCCGCCTGACCGGCGGCGATGCCCGCCTGGTGCGGAGCCTTCTGCGGGGCGACAAGTCCTGCACCTACCGCGTGCGGCCGGCGACCGCCGCGCAGCGCGCTTAAGCCATTCCGCGGAGCATGCGGGATGTGCCCGCAACGCTCGACGGCCTGATCGCCGCCGGCCAGCCCGGGGGCGTTTTCCTCTGTGTCGATATCGCGGCTTCGAGCAATCTCGAAGAGAACATCGAGCACCCCCTGGCTCCGCTGCTGTACACGGCTTCGACGTTCCACTGCATGACGGTCTCTTTGTCCCAGGGGGGCGACGGCCTGGGAACGATGTGGGGCGAGCAGAAGGCGCGTGAGCTGTTCGCAGCGGCCGGGTTCACCAAGGTGGAGAAGGCGTCCGTCGAGGGCGATATCCTCAACGCCTACTACGTGTGCAGGAAATAGGAACCCGGGAACTATAGATCTCTCGACCTTATGACCAAATCGGGTGAAGTGAGGTCTGGTTCCAAGGTTCCTTGGTTCGAAGGGTGATCGGGGCTCAGAGAGCCCCGATCACCAATCCCGCCGCCAGGAGCAGTCCGAAGCGCATATGCAGGCGGGCGGTGCCGCGCACGAGACCGTTGAGAGCGCCGGCCTCGCATTCCTTCAGGAACCGCGACGCTGACCAGGCATAGGGCAGGGCGAGGAGCGCGGTGAGGGTCGTCGCGCTGGTCGCGCCCAGCGCAACGGCGCCGCCGACCGCGACGAAGGCGCCGACGGTGAGAGCGTACCAGATGTAGTCGGCAGCGGGGCGGTCGACGACGCTGGCGATCGTGATCTTGTGCCGGGAGCGGTCGTTCTCGATGTCGCGCAGGTTGTTGGCGTGCAGGATGTCCGCGACCAGAAGGCCGACCGGCAGGGCGGCGGCGAATGACTCCCAGCTCAGGCGCTCGGTCTGCACGTAGGCGGAGGCCATGACCATGATCAGGCCCATGAAAACGAAGACCATCACCTCGCCGAGGCCGCGCCGGCCGTAGGCAATGGGCCGCGCGGTGTAGAAGTAGCCGGCGAGGACGCTGGCGAAGCCGGCGGCGAGGACCGGCCAGCCGGTGAAGGCGACGATCGCCAGGCCGCAAGCCGCGCCCGCGGCAAAGCAGGCGATGGCGGCCCGGTGCACGGCGGCGGCGGCGATAAGGCCACGCTGGATCACGCCCCCGAGCGTCGCGCGGGGCTGAACGCCGTCGACGAAGTCGAAGAAGTCGGTCGCGAGGTTGGTGCCGCTGTGGATCAGCACCGAGCCCGCGAGGGCGAGCAAGAAGAGCAGAGGCCGGAAGTCCTCGCCGGCCGCGACCGCGGTCCCGACCAGGACGGGAACGACGGAGGCCGGATAGGAGAACGGCCGCAGCGCGATCCACCAGGCCCGGCGCGTGGAGAGGGGTGCCTGCACGGGGGTATCGTAATCAGGTAACGGGTAACAGGTAACCGTCAAATGTGTCGCGCTTCCTGTTGTCTTTTCCCTGGTCCTCGTATCTGTTACTGGCCACCGACCCCCGGCTGATATAATCCTCCCGCCGGCCGGAGATCGCAGACACTTCCGCGGCCGAGCCTTCCCCTTACACGGAGCAACTTAGCCGATCGATGGCGGTCCAGACCTGGGTT
The DNA here is from genome assembly GCA_964422735.1 of uncultured Dehalococcoidia bacterium. GTDB lineage: Bacteria > Chloroflexota > Dehalococcoidia > DSTF01 > WHTK01 > CAYRCD01. The sequence goes on from CAYRCD010000039.1 coordinate 20,063, forward strand.
GCCAGGTTCTTAGTTGATCACGGGCAGGTGACGGAGGAAGGCGGCCGCCTGCGCACCTTCCAGCGCCGCCGCCTGGACGAGCCCGATACCGACCTCCATCTCCTGGCCGAGCCCGACGGCCCCGAGGGCGACGACCTCGGCGCACAGGCGCTCGACGCCATCGGACGTCTGTTCGTGCGCGACAACCTCTCCCTCACGGGCGGGCTCGTGCGCGCCCTGAGATCGACCCATCAGATGCTGGTCGACTGGAACCGGCGCAGCGTTGCGCGAGAGCAAGTGGGGGTAGGTCTGACGGCGGCCGCGGTGCGCGGCGCGACGGTCTACCTGGCTCAGGTTGGGCCGAGCCTCGTCTACCTCAAGCAAGCCGGCGTTCTCAGCCGGTTCGTGGCGGAGGAGGAGAGCGCCGATCCGCTCGGCACCGGCGCGATCGAGCCCAGCGTCCGGCGCGTCGAGCTGGCGCCCGGCGACCTGTTGCTGGCGGCATCGCGGGCCCTCGAAGCGCGGATCGACAGCGAGACGCTCGAGGCGCTGCTCACGCGCGGCAGCGAGGACGCCCTGCCCGAGCTTTACCTGCTGACGCGCGACCTGCCCAGCTTTGCGCTGTTCGCCGTCACCTGCTTCGACAACCCCGAGGCGGAAGCCGCGCCGGCCGAGACGTCCGCGACAGCAGAGGCCACCGCGGTGGAAGAGCCGCGGCCGTCGGCGCCGGCCCTCAGCTTCGCCGGCGCAGAAGACACGGAGCAGCCGGGGCATCAGGGACGCCTGCCGGCGGCGGCGCCTCCTCCGCTGGACATCTCGCGCCCGGTCGTCCGTCTCAGGCGCGACCAGGTCAGCAGTCGCGGTGAGTATCCGCGCACGACGGGGCCGGCCACGCGTTTTCGCCTCGACCTGCCGTTGCCGCGCTTTTTCGCAATCGGCGCGGCGGCCGTACTCCTGTTCTTCATCGCCGCGTTCGCGGTGCCCGACCTGGTGCGCGAGAACCGCCAGGAGAAGGCCTCGACGCTGATCGAGCGCGCCCAGGGCGAGCTCGAGGCGGCCGCCGTTGAGACCAACCCCGGCCAGAGGCGAGTCTTGCTCGGGGAGGCGAAGCGGCTGGCCGGGGAGGCGGTGCGCATCGAACCGGGCAACCCCGCGGCCACGGGCCTCTATGCCCAGGCTTCCAGCGGTCTCCAGGCCCTGGACGCGGTCGTGGCCGTGGCGCCGGCCACGATCACGACCCTGAGCCGCCAGGTCACGGGCGATGTTTCGATCGAGCGCATCGTCGTCGGCCCCGGTATGGCGTACCTGCTTGACGCCAGGGGGCGGCGAGTGCTGGCCCTGCCGTTGACCGCGGGTGCGGCCCCGGTGGCGATCTTCGAGGACGGGACAACCTACGCAGGCACGGCCGCGCGCCGGCCGATGTCACTGACTTGGGACGACCGCGGCGGCCGCCTGCTCATCCTGGACGGCGAGCGCAGGCTGTTCGAGGTCAGGCCGGGTGGCGCGCCCCAGCCGCTGGCCCTGCGCCGCTCGGGGAACTGGGCGTCGGTGAGCGATATCGCCGCCTACGATGGCAACCTTTACGTCCTCGACCCCAAGGCCAACCAGGTGCATCGCTACATCCCCGCCTCGGCGGGCTTCGACAGCGAGCCGGCCGATATCCTCGGCGGAGCTTCCAGCCTGGCCAGCGCGACCGGACTCGCCATCAACGCCGACGTTTTCGTGCTCGGCGACGACGGGAAAGTGCGCCGCTTCAGGAATGGCGGCGAGACGCCGTTCACGCTGGGTGGCATCGACCGGTCCCTGGTCTCGCCGCGGTCGCTGGCGGTGCTGCCCAGCCTGGACGAGGTGATGATCGCCGACACAGGGAACAAGCGCGTGGTCGTGGCCGACCGCGACGGGCTCTTCCGCCGCCAGCTGGTGAGCAATGCGTTCACCGACCTGCGCGCGATCGCCCTCGACCCGGCCGGGGGTCAGCTTTACGCCGTGGCTGGCGACGCCGTGCTCAGCGTCGACCTGCGGGCGACGAGAGGGCAGTAGTCAGTGATAAGTGATAAGTAATAAGCAGTCAGTGATCAGTCTTCGGTCATTGGCTCTTGGCCGCTCAGATTCGAGCTTTCGGCGGTTGGCGAGCAATAGCAGGCCGACGACCAGAGTGATCCACCGTCGACCGCTTGTCACATGCTTATTGCTTATTACTGACTGCTGACTGCTTATTACTTATGAAATGCTAATCCTGGGCATCGAGACCTCTTGCGACGAGACGGCGGCCGGGGTGGTCGCCGATGGCCGCCGTCTTCTCTCCAACGTCGTCGCTTCTCAGGCGGCGATTCACGCCCGCTACGGGGGCGTCGTGCCGGAGGTCGCCTCGCGGCATCACCTCGAGGCGATGCTGCCCGTGATCCGGGCGGCGCTGGCTGAGGCCCGCTGCCGGCCCGCCGACCTGGACGCGATCGCGGTCACGGCCGGTCCCGGCCTGGCCGGAGCCCTGCTCGTCGGGTTGAACTCGGCCAAGGCTCTGGCCTACGCCTGGGACAAGCCCCTGATCGCGGTCCACCACCTCGAGGGCCACATCTACGCGAACTGGTTGGGCGAGACGCTGCCGGATTTCCCGGCCCTGGTCCTGATCGTGTCCGGAGGGCACAGTGAGTTGGTCCTGGCCGAGGCACACGGGCGCTATACCCTCGTGGGCCGCACCCGCGACGACGCCGCGGGAGAGGCCTTCGACAAGGCCGCCCGCGTCCTGGGCCTGGGGTTTCCCGGCGGACCGGCAATCGAGCGCGCCGCCCGCGAGGCCACCGGCAAGCCGCTACGGCTACCCCGCGCCTGGCTCGGCGGCGGCAGCGATTTCAGCTTCAGCGGCCTCAAGACGGAGGTGGGGAAGGTTGCCAGGGAGGGCCGCGCCGGCGTGGCCGAGATCGCCGCCGGCTTTCAGGAAGCGGTCGTCGACGTCCTGGTGACCAAGGCGGTGCGCGCGGCGGAAGCCGCCGGCGTCCGCTGCCTGCTGCTCGCCGGTGGCGTCGCCGCCAACGGGCCCCTGCGCGCCGAGCTCGCCCGGCGGTCTCGGGCACCGGTCTGGGCGCCGCCGCTGCCCCTGTGCACGGACAATGGCGCGATGATCGCCGCCGCCGGCTTCTACGCCGCCGAGCGCGGCCGGGCCGGCCTGGACCTCGACGTCAGGGCGGCCTGGCCGATCGCCTAGGACCGGCGAATAAGAAGCGGGACCCGGCTTGGCGCCCTGCCCCGCTCTCAACTCAAGGGACAGATCCCGCAGCCGCCCTGGCTGCACCAGCGGGCATGGAGGGCAAGGAGGCCCTGCTGGTCGAGGGCCGAGCGCGCGCGCCGGCGGCCGTCACGCCGCACGAGGTTGCGCTCGAGGAAGACGGTCTTGCCATAGGGCGAGAGCGGCGGCAGCTCGATCGCCAGGACGAAGGCGCGCTGCGCGAGCCCTTTCTGCGCGGCGGCGAAGGGGAGGATGGCATTGAGGAGGATCTCGGTCGCCCGCGCCGCGCCGACGAGGGCGCCGGGCCGGGGAGACGCGGCGCCGACGCTCCAGGCCGCGATCAGCTCGCGCGCGGATGTCGCGGTGCGCACCGACCTGATGGCATAAGCCGGCAGGTCGCCGCCTGCCCGCACGAACAGGCTCGCGGCCGCCGCCAGGCGCAACTCGGGCCGGTTGGCGGGCCTCGTGCCAGGGGCACGGACGGGAGGGGAGAGGGGCGGAGGCAGGCCGCCATCCGCCTCCCGGTAACGGCCCGCGTCAGGACCGGCCACGTCGAGGAGCGCCTCCTCGACCAGGGCCCCGGCCGCGCCGGAGGGATGCCCCAGCGCCAGGTGGCCAGGGGCAGAGACGGGAGGGGAGAGCGGCGGAGGCGGGCCGCCACCCGCCTCCCGGTAACGGCCCGCGCTAAGACCGGCCACGTCGAGGAGCGCCTCCTCGACCAGGGCCCCGGCCGCGCCGGAGGG
>CAYRCD010000039.1:24107-24647 GCA_964422735.1 uncultured Dehalococcoidia bacterium
AGACGGGAGGGGAGAGCGGCGGAGGCGGGCCGCCACCCGCCTCCCGGTAACGGCCTGCGCCAAGACCGGCCACGCCCGAGGGATGCCCCACCGCCAGGTGGCCAAGACCGGCCACGTCGAGGAGCGCTTCCTCGACCAGGGCCCTGGCCGCGCCGGAGGGATGCCCCACCGCTAGGTGGCGGAGGCGGTTGGCGGGCAGCGCCGCGGCAAGACGAGCGAAGCCGTCGCGGTCGCCGCCGAAGGCGAGGGCGTCGAGCAGTGCCGCCCAGAGCGCGTTCTCGGGACCTTCCCGCGCCGCCGCCTGCGCCAGCCGCTCGCTACGAGCGCGGAAGCGCGCGGTGGCGGCCTGGCGCAGGACATCGTCGACCGCCTCCTCGCCGAGACGGGCCGCGGCGTCACTACAGGGCTCCCGCCAGAGCGGGCTGCGCGTGAGCCAGGTGGCGACCTTGGTCTGACGGCGCTCGACCCAGGGGGCGAAGGCGGCGGTCGGCACGCTGCGCCCTCCGGCGAGTCGCACAGAGCCGCCGGCATCGTCCAGGA
>CAYRCD010000040.1:0-24307 GCA_964422735.1 uncultured Dehalococcoidia bacterium
CGCTGCCGGTGATCATGCCGACAGCCAGCTTCATGACCATGAGTCCGGCGTTGGATGCGAGGGAGAGAATCGCCGCGCGCGAGGCGCGGTCCGACGGCCAGCGCAAGGCGGGACTCATGATGCCGTCACACCCTCCTCGGTCGGCGGGGTTAGATCGTCTTTGAGCGGCCCGGGCCCCTCGGCGAGACGTCGACGGGCGGCGGCGGAGAGGCGGCGGCTGACAAGGGCGAGGGCGACCAGGCCGACGGCCACGCCGAACCAGAGCGTAGCGAAGCGGATCACCAGGGTCCCCACGGCTGCCTGGCTCCTGGGCAGGTCGAGGAGCACCTGCGAAAGACCGGTGATCCCGCCTTCGGCGACACCCAGCCCGCCCGGCGCAAAGAAAACGATCGCGCTGGCGAGGGTCGCAGCCGGCATGATGAAGGAGGCCTTGAGGAGAAGGTCAGAGCTGCCGTCCAGCCCGAGGCCTACAAGCACGAAGTAGAAGCCCAGAACCTCGAATCCCCAGGAGACGACGCTGAGCAGAGTCATCGAGCCGAGGGGAACCGGCGCCAAGAGAGCGTAGCTGCTGTTGTAGAACTCCTCGGCGTGGTGGGCGACGCGGGAGATCAAGGGCAGACGCTCGAGGCGTGCGAGGACCCAGAAGGCGAGGGGGCGGTGGCGGGCGAGGCCGACGAGCAAGGCGCCCCCCACAACCACGACGACGAACGCCGGCCAGGCGTCGCCAAAGACAATGAGTCCAGTGGAGCCGAGGACGACCAGACCGAGGCTGTCGGTCAGACGCTCGGCGATGATGATCGGCGCCGTGCGGCTGAAGGGGGTCCCGTGCAGCTCGCGGAGCAGGAAGCACTTGAGCCATTCACCGGCCTTGCCGGGGGTGACGACCATACCCAGACCGGCTAGATAGGTCAGGACGCTCTGGCGCGCCGGGAAGTCGCGCACGCCAATGGTCCGCAGGTAGTACTGCCACTTGAAGAAGCGAAGGATGTAATTGGAGAAGGAGAGCGCGAGGACGAGCGGCAGGTACTGCCAGCGGAACGCGCCGAGGCCGTGGGCGACGTCGCTAAAATCGGCGTAGGCGCTGAGGAACACGAAGACCAGGGCGCCGAGGACGAGGGAGACGAGGAGGGGTCCGCGGAGGCGATCGAGGGTCACGCGTCAATTTTAACCTTGGCTTCGATTTCGCCTATGGCCATCTGGACCGTTGTGGCCGGCCGGGCGAGCTACTCCTCTACGTAATAGATCGCCCCGAAGGCGTCGTAGACCGTGTCCCAGGGCAGCGAGTTGAGTGCTCCGACGTACACGTTGACCGGCCGGGACGGGCCGGCGGGGAAATAAAGGCCCGCCGGCAGCCAGTCGGTCCGGGTCAGGTCAGCAGGGCCGGTGGGCTCGAAGTAGACGTCGCGCTGGGCGTAGAAGAGGAAGTCGCGCTTGAGCTGCACCCAGTTCCGGGCCCGCGAAGGCCGCGCCTGGTTATAGGTCACGGCGATGTACAGTTCGACGCAGCCCTTCGTGTGGTCGGAGATGCCGTTGGTCAGGAGACCCAGGGTCGCGCCGACGATCTTCAGGTCGTGGTCTGGATTGAAGGTCGCGAGGCGGTAAGCGACCTCGGTGTTCCTTCCGGCGGCGGCTTTGAGGCCGCGCATGGTGTGGAAGTGGAAGCGCTGCACTTCGGGCATGGGGCCTCCTTGTATTTTCCGATTTTCTTATTATCATAGAATCATGGAAGCAACGACTATAACGGCGACTGAGTTGGCGCGCAACCTGTCCGACATCCTCAATCGCGTGCGCTACAAGGGTGAGCGGTTTCTGGTCGAACGTAACGGCGAGGTCGCCGCAGAGATCAAGCCACCTCCCGTGAGCAGGACGATCACATGGGGTGAGTTCGTGAAGCTCTGGGAGAGTTTGCCGAAGCCTGACCCCGGATTCTGGGACGACGTCGAAGAGGCACACCGCCTGATGAACCAGCCTCTACAGGAGCCGCCGTCTTGGGACTCCTAATCGATTCCTCGGTGATGATCGATCTTGAACGCAGATCTCTTTCCCCGACCGTCCTGAGGGAGGACGAAAGCGAGCCGTGGGCCATCTCGGCGCTTACTGTTTCGGAACTCCTCTTTGGCTTGCATCGGGCGAAGACTATCCGTCAGCGAACCCAACGGCAGGCGTTCATGAATGCTGCCATAGCTGTGCTTCCCGTCCTGTCATTTGACCTGCTGGTAGCCGAAGTGCACGCGCGGATTTGGGCTGAGCTGGTCACGTCGGGCCAGCGTATCGGGGCTCACGACTTCATCATTGCCGCTACGGCGCTCGCGAATGGCTACTCTGTACTGACTCAGAACGTCGCAGAGTTCGCCCGCGTCCCCGGCCTCGAGGTCAGGCAGCCTCGCTGGCCGCCTTAGGCCTGGCCGCGTGATACGCCGAATCGCACTCGCGACCAGAACCCCGAAGAAGCTGCGAAAAGTAAGCCCGCCGCCTAGCCCGGTGGGCGATCCGGACGCCGGCTACGGTGCTGCTTCGACCTTGCCGGCGCCGATGATCGCTTCCTGGACAGAGGACTCCATCACCTTCAGGCTCAGCTGGCCGGTGACGATGCGCGTGATGAGGCCGTCGGCGTCGACGAAAACGCTGGTCGGCATGCCCTGCACATGGTAGCGGCGAGCCACGTCGGCGTTGGGATCGTAGGCGAAGGCGGTGAAGTGGAGCGTGAGATTGTCGATGAACTTCTTTGCCGGCGCGGCCGCCTCTCCGTTGTTGACGGCGATGACCGCGAGGTCAAACGACTGGTAGTGGTCGAGGACGGTCTGGATGTTGGGCATTTCCACGCGGCAGGGCCCGCACCAGGTTGCCCAGAAGTTGACGAAAACGGGACGGCCGCGGAAGTCGGACAGCCTCAGGCGGCGGCCCTGCAAGTCGGAGAACTCGAAGTCGGGGGCGAGGTCGCCGACCCTCAGGCCGACCTCGTGGCCGGCGAGCGGAGGTGTGTCGACGCCGGCGTCCGCCGGCCGCAGGTATTCCGCGACGGCGTCATCGGCAGCCTTCCTGCCGCCGGCCGGAAAGACGAGCCCGGCCTGCCAGAGACCGGCGAGGGCCAGGGCGACGACGAAGGCCGCGGCGCCAAGACGGATCAGCGATGTCTTCCCGGTGAGCGTCTTGGTCTACCTCTATGGATTGCCTTCAAGCCGCGCGGCGGGGAACGCCCGCAACCTGGGCGAGGCCCGCGGGTGGTCGAGGTACCGTCCGCCCGCACTGAAGGCAGCGCCATTCGACCTCATCGGCGGCCTTCTCGAGATAGGCGTCGCCGCCACAGCGAACACAGGCACGGGGCCGGAAGGACAGGCCCGGTCGCATATTCATTGTATCTCTCCTTCGGACAGGGCCGGCTCTCCTCGCGCGCTCGCGGTCCGGCGGTTCCAAGATATGGCCAGGCGCTTGCGCATCGATTACAGGGCGAATACAGGACCGTAAAGATTGTGTGAAGGAGCTTGGTACACTCTGGATCTGGAACATAGTCCGGCCGGGCGAAAGGCCCGGCCTTGTGGTGAAAGTCGATGCCAAGACCCGGGGCCCTCCTGTTTGACATCGGCAGCACGCTGTGGAGCTCGCCGGCCGAGGACCTCGGCGCTCTGGCGCACTGCTACGGCCGCGGCCGCGAGATCCTGATCGAGGAGGGGTTGCGGGCGCCCCCGATCGATGCCCTTATCCAGGCGGTGGAGGGCTACTTCGCCGAGTGGGAGGATATCTGGCGGGCGGAAACGGGCCGCGTCGAGCAGCCGCCGACCACCAATTACGTGAAGACGGCGCTGGCCAAGATCGGCGTCGAGCCGCCGTCCGGCCTGTTGGCCGCGTTTACGAACGCGATTCTGGAGACCAGCGTTCTTACGGCGATGGTGGAACCGGCCGAGCCCGAAATGCCGATCGCGATGAAGCGCCTGAGCGACCTCGGCCTTCGCCTGGCCTGCGTCTCGAACGCTTTCATGCCCGGGGCCGTCCTGCAGCGCATCCTGGACGAACGCGGCCTCGGCGCCTACTGCGAGTTCAGCGTTTCCTCCTGCGAGCTTGGGATCCGGAAGCCGGACAAGAGGATATACGCCGAAGCTCTGCGCGTCCTGGGGCTGCCCGGCGAGCGTGTAGTGTTCGTCGGCGACCGCATGGACGCCGACATTGAAGGGCCCGCGGGGCTGGGCATGGGTACCGTTCTCAGCCATCAGTACCGCCAGGAGGACCCGGCGAGGGGAAGGCGCGGGCCGGACCACGTCATTCGCCATTTGAGCGATCTGGTCCCCTACATCGAGGGGCTGGTCCGAGGGTCTTAAGTGGTGCGCGGCCACGGCGGCGGCAGCGGGCACTCGCGGGAAGGGTGGCCGGACTCGAGCTTCGGCTTCGCGATTAGCCGAGAGTCACCGCCTCGGGCGAAGCGTCCGATACTTAGCTTGATGAACGCAGAGCGCTCGAGCGGGTCCCGGGGGATGACCAGGTCCGGGGCCATTATTCTCGACGCGGGGCGGGTCGCGCTGATTGAGCGCCGCCGCGAGGGGGAACTGTACTACCTTTTCCCCGGCGGTGGCGTCGAGGAAGGCGAGACGGCGGTCGAGGCGATGGTCCGAGAGGTGCGCGAAGAGCTCGGCCTCGAGGTCGAGGCCGGCCGGCTCGTGGCGCAGGTGCTCTACCGCGGTAAGACGCAACTGTTCTTCCTGGCCGACGTCCGGGGCGGCCGCTTCGGCGCGGGCGACGGTCCGGAGATGAACAGCCTGACAACGTCCGAGCGGGGCAGTTACGTCCCGGTCTGGCTGGAGGTCCAGGAACTGCGCCACAGCCCCGTTTACCCGGGGGCGGTCGTGGACATGGTCGTCGCGGCCGCCGATCGCGGCTGGCCGCTAGAGGCGCTGGTCGTCGAGGATAGAGGCCGTGAACGGCAGGCTTCTAGCCGAAGCGGCCTGTGATGTAGTCCTCGGTGCGCCGGTCGCGGGGATTTGTGAAGATATCATGGGTGGGGCCGAACTCGACCAGCTCGCCGGCGCGGTCCTGGGCCATCATCATCATGGCGGTGAAGTCCGACACTCGCGCGGCCTGCTGCATGTTATGCGTCACGATGATAATGGTGTAATTCTGTGCGAGCTCGCGCATCAAGTCCTCGATCTTGAGGGTTGCGATTGGATCGAGAGCGGAACAGGGCTCGTCCATGAGGATGACCTCGGGCTCGATGGCAACGGCACGGGCGATGCAGAGTCGCTGTTGCTGGCCCCCTGAGAGGTTATAGGCGTTGGTCTTGAGCTTGTCCTTCACGTCGTCCCAGAGGGCGGCGCGGCGTAGAGCGCCTTCGACCAGTTCATCCATGCGTCCGTGGTAGCCGTTCACGCGGGCGCCAAAGGCGACGTTCTCGTAAATCGACTTGGGGAAGGGGTTCGGCTTCTGGAAGACCATGCCGATCCGCCGCCGTACTTCGACCGGGTCGACGGCTCCGCCGTAAAGGTCTTCTCCCTCGAACAGGAGGGAACCCTGGGCATGGAAGACCGACACGAGGTCGTTCATACGGTTGAAGCAGCGCAGGAGAGTGGTCTTTCCGCAACCTGAGGGCCCGATTATCGCGGTGATGCGGTGTTCGGGGACCGTGAAAGAGATATTGCGGAGGGCCTGGAACTTGCCGTACCAGACGTTGAGGTCTTTGGCCTCGAGGATCGGCCGAGTTTCGGTCTTTTCTTCGGTCCTGGGCTCGTGTGCAAGCAATGTCGGTAGGAGCCAGCCTTCGATCTGCCGGGGTAGAAGCTGATGGACCATTCTAAGACCTCATGCGGGACTGGAATAGATTGCGGAGCAGGACAGCGGCGGCATTCATGGTCAGAAGGACGGCGAGGAGGAGAAGGATGCCGGCGGCGGCAATCTCCTGGAACTCGGCCTGGGGTTTCGAAGTCCAGTTGAAGATCAGGATCGGCAGCACGGTGAACTTGTCGAAGATGTCGCGCGGCACAAACGGCACGAAGGTCAAAGCACCAATCGTGATCAGGGGGGCGGTCTCGCCAATGGCTCGGGAGGCTGCGAGGATGTTGCCGGTGAGTATTCCCGGGAAAGCGTAGGGCAAGACATGATTCCAGATAGTCTGGAACTTGGTTGCCCCCAGTGCTAATGAAGCATCGCGCAGGCTGGGTGGTACAGCCCGGATGGCCTCGCGCGCGGCGACAATGATCAGGGGAAGCACGAGCAGGGCCATAGTCAGGGCCCCGGCCAGGACGCTACGGTCTAGGGTGAGCCAGCGGACGAACACCTGTAGCCCGAGTAGGCCGTAGATAATCGAAGGCACGCCGGCCAGATTGGTAATGTTGATCTGGACCAGGTTCGTGAACCAATTGTTCCGAGCGTACTCTTCGAGATAAACGGCGGCCATTACCCCGATGGGGAACGAGACCGCGATCGTCAGGACCATCATGTAGACCGTCCCAAAAAGAGCTGCCTTGATCCCGGCGCGCTCGGGAAAGCGGGAATCGAAGCTGGTGATGAACTGCCAGTCCAACCAACCAGCGCCCTTGCCAATGATGTCGACGATCAGGACGAGCAGGGTCCCAAGGGCGAAGGCAATGCTGATGAGGCCAACGGCAATGAAGATCGCGCCCTTCAGTCTTCGCTTCGCGAGCGCTACATCGAACTGAGGCTTGACGCCGACCGGTCCGGTGAGGGTTGTCACTCGTACTCCTCCCGGAATCGGCGGACGACCCAGTGGCTGAGCAAGTTCATGAGGAAGGTCAGGACAAAGAGAGTCGCGCCGACGGCGAAGATGGTGTGATAGGCGAGGGTGCCGGCCGGCGTGTCGCCAAGGCTCACCTGGACGATGTACGAGGTCATCGTCTCCACGGGAACCCGTGGGTCGAATGTGAAGAGCGGGTTTTGGCCGGCTGCGATGGCCACGATCATCGTCTCACCAACGGCGCGGGACAAGGCCAAGATTACCGAGGCCGCGATGCCGGATAGAGCGGCCGGGAAAACGACCCTTGTCGCCACCTCGAACTGGGTGGCGCCCATGGCGTAGGCACCTTCGCGCAGTGCCTTCGGGACGGAGGACATTGCATCCTCGCTTAGCGAGGAAACGAGCGGGATGATCATGATGCCCATCACCAAGCCAGCACTGAGGGAGTTGAAGGTACTGAGGCCCGGGACCAGGTCCTGAAGTCGAGGCGTGACGAACGTGAGGGCGAAGAACCCATAGACGACTGTTGGCACTCCGGCCAGGATTTCCAGGCTCGGCTTGATTAGCGAGCGCGCCCGCGGGTGGGCGAACTCGCTCAGGTAGGTCGCCGCGATGAGACCGAACGGCACTGCCACGAGGAGCGCGATCAGAGACGTGAGCGCTGTCGCCGATACGAGGGCAAGGATGCCAAACTGCTGGTTGGTGAACAGAGGAGTCCAGGTCGTGCCGGTGAAGACTTTGAGAGGAGATACGACCTTGAAGAAGGAGATGGTCTCGCCTGCCAGAGACGCGATTACGCCGGCCGTGGTCAGGATCGAGACCGCAGCCGCCAGGGCGAGGAGCGCCGCGACCGTGGTCTCACGCAGAGCGCGCGTGCGCTTCTTCCCGAGCCCGCGACTGCGCTGAGGGTAGTTGGGGGAGAACGAGGGGAGGTCGACTGCCATTTCGTCTCCGACTCAGGAGTAAGCCACGCCGAATTTAGCCCCGGGCGCTTGACACCTTCGCGGGCTAAATTCTCGCTTCTACTTCGTGTAACGGTCGAGAGTAGCTCCCACCTCGGGCCCGTTCGGCCAAAGGGTGCCGAGCTTGACCGCGGCGAAGCGGGCCTGGGCGGCTGCGTAGATGTTGTCCTGCAGGAGGACGTAGCCAACCTCGCGGGAAGCGATGAGCGGTGTGAAGGTCTTGCCGAGGTAGAAGTTGACGAAGCCCTTCACCTCCGCCCGGGCGGCCGCCTCCTTGCGGATGTAGATGAAGAGCGGCCGGCTGAGAGGCTGGTAGGAGCCGTCCTTGATTGTCTCCTGAGACGGAGCGCGGCAAACGCCGTCGCCCTTGTCGACCTTGACGAGCTTGAGCTTGCCGGGGTTCTCGACGTAGTAGGCAAAGCCGAAGTAGCCAAGAGCGTTATCGTCGTTGGCGACGCCCTGGACCAGGACGTTGTCGTCTTCGCTGGCCTGGAAGTCGCCACGGCTGGACTTCGCGGTCCCATTGATCGCTTCGGTGAAGTAGTCGAATGTTCCCGAGTCCGTCCCGGGGCCGAAGAGCTTGAGCGGCCTGCTGGGGAAGCTGGCGCGGACCTGGCTCCAGTTGGTCACGGTGCCCTGGGCAGCCGGCTCCCACATCTTCTTTAGCTCCGCGACCGTGAGGCAGTCCACGAAGGTGTTCTTGGGACTGACGACGACGGAGAGCCCGTCGAACGCCACGGGCAACTCGATGTACTCGATCTTGTGGTCGGCGCAGGTCTTCGCCTCCGCTGCCGAAATAGGCCGCGAGGCGTCGCTGATGTCGGTCTCGCCGACGCAGAAGCGCTTGAAGCCGCCGCCGGTACCCGAGATGCCGACCGTGACCCGAACGCTCTTTGCGTACCTGGCGAACTCTTCGGCGGCGGCCTGGCTGATGGGATAGACGGTACTGGAGCCGTCAATAGTGATGTCACCCTTGAGCGCGGCGAGTTCGGCCTTGTTGCCCGGCTCGACGACCTTCGCAGCGTCCGCGGCCGGACTCGACTTCGGCGTTGTCGAGGCGTCCCTGCTGCCGCCGCCGCAGGCGGCGATCATCGCCGCGAGTCCCACGATCAGCGCGCTCGGGGGCCACAGCCACCGACTGGTGGAGCGGCCTCCGGCAGCGGTCCGGATTCGCATCTTCAAGTCCTCCCTGTCATCCTGTGTTCTCATCTCTGTTCTCAGCTTCACGATAGGCGGCGCGACGTTAACGCGTTGTTAACGGCCATGAACGGGCCGTAAAAGTTGGGCGATTCAGCCGAAACGGCTGTTGTGCGGCTTTCGTGCCCGGGGGCCGGCAGAGGGTGAGCGCGGGGAACAGGCGAGCTGATTGGTGGCCGTGCGCGGCCGGCTGCCTGCTAGGATGCCTTGGTGTATGACGCCGTTATCGTCGGCGCGGGTCCGGCGGGCTCAGCGACGGCAATCCACCTCGCGCGGGCCGGGCTCGAAGTGGCCCTGCTCGACGGAGGCAGCTCGCCACGTCGCAAGGCGTGCGGCGAAGGCATGTTTCCCGCCGGCGCCGCCGAGCTGGAGCGACTGGGCGTGCTGCAGGAGCTGAGGCAATCGGGCGCACGCCTGCGCGAGGTGCGATTTCACGCCCGCGGGCGAGTCGCGACGGCGCCGCTGGGCGGCGAGTCGCGCCCGGCTCTGGGCCTGAGTCGCGAGCGCCTCGACGTCAGCCTGATCGAGGCGGCGGGCCGCGCTGGAGCCGACGTGGGGGTGGGGACGGCGACTTCGCTCTTGGCGGGCGAGGATGGCAGATACGCGGGCGTGGGAACCCGCGATTGCCGGCTCGAAGCCCGAGCCGTAGTCGCCGCCGACGGCCTCAACTCGCGGCTCCGGCGTCTGGCCGGTCTCGAGCCCCGAGCCCGCGGCGACCGCTACGGTCTGAGCGCGCACGTAGAGGTGCCCGGTGATGCCGGTCACGCCGTGGACGTCTGGTTCGAAGAAGGGTTCGAGGTGTACGTGACGCCGGTCGGAAGCGGGACGGTCAACGTGGCGGTCCTGACCCGGCGTTCGGGCATGGGGCGCTTCGCGGGAGACGTAGACTCCGCTTTCGAGCGTCTGCTGGCGTCGCATCCCTCTCTGCCGCCGGGAGCGCGAATCCTGGACCGGCCACTGGCCGGGGGGCCGTTCCCGGTCTCCTGCGGGCGTTCCTGGCGCCGGAACCTGGTGCTGGCGGGTGATGCGGCCGGCTTCTTCGACGGCATCACCGGCGAGGGGATTTCGCTCGCGCTGGCCTCGGCGCGCGAGTGCGCGGCCGCGGTTTGCTCTTACCTCGAGGACGGGAACGAAGCCGCCTTCGCGGCGTACGACAGGCGGCGCCGGGAGCTGGCGCGGCCGTCGGAGCTCCTCGCGCGCCTTTCGCTGCTTCTGAGCAAACGCCGTCTGACCCGCGCGCTGGCGGTTCGGAACCTGGCGCGCCGGCCCGAGACATTCTCCCGGCTGGTGGCGGTCAATGCCGGCGAGCTGCCGCTAAGCGCGCTGCGGCCTCGCGACCTCCTCGCGCTGGCGTTAGGGGTGTGAGGCGCCAAATGATGTCAGGGGTGGACCGCTCAGGACGACAGCCGGGTTACGACCGCTAGACCAGAAACGGTATGAACCGCGGCTTATCCGCGAAATGCTCGCGGTAGCCGGGAAGCCCGAACAGAAGCGCTTCTTCTTCGCGAATGCGGATTGCGAGGAGGGCCGCGTTGGCGACCGTCACGGCGAGAGCGAGACGGGGAAGTCCGAAAGCTGCGGGCAGCGCCGCCAGCTCAGCGCAGATGACGGTGTAGTTCGGGTGTCGGATGAAGGCGTAGGGCCCGGTCGTCGCGACCTCCAAGCCTCGAGGGACGGCGCCGCGCGCGTTCCAGCGGCGGCCGAGGGTCGCCATTGTCCAAAACCGCACGGGCTGGACGGCGAGCAGAAGCGCCAGCCAGGCGGCTCTGGGCCGGCCGCTCCCCCGCAAGAGGGTGCCATGGATCGCGGTGGCGTGAACAGCGATGATGCCGGGAAAGGTGAGGCGGCTCCAGCGTCCTTCCCGTGCCCCGCCGGAAACAGCGAGGTTGCGGCGCGACCAGACCAGTTCGAGCAGGCGGGTGGCCGCCATCGTGCCGCACACCACGACCCGGGTTACCATCGGCGGACGAGCAGGGCTTCGATCGAGACGCCGGGCCCGAAGGCGACGACCATGACCCAGCCACGCGGTGCGCTGTCGTCGTTCATGTAGCGGTGGAGGACGTCGAAGACCGCGGCCGACGACGTGTTGCCAAACTCGGCGAGCGACTGCCAGGACCAGCGCGTCTGGTCCCGGTTGAGCTCTAAAGCGGCCTCGATCCGCTCGATGATCCTGGGACCGCCGGGATGGAGGAGCCAGGACGATACGTCGCCGAGCTTCAAGCCGTTGCGGGCCAGGAGCAGGCCGGCGAGACGCGCCGCAGGGGCCGGCAGCAGGTCCGCGAGCTCCCTCGTCAACACGGGGTAGAAGCCGCGGCCGGTAAGGTCGAAGCCGATGGCGTCGCGAGTACCGGGCAGGAGCAGGCTGGCGGCGTCGACTATCTCGAGGTCGCCGGGTCGGGGCTCGCTGTTGGTGAGCAAGGCGGCGCCGGCGCCATCGCCGAAGATCAAGGCAGAGATCAGGTTCCCGTCTTCCGCATCGGCATGAAAGGCCAGCGAGCAGACCTCGACGGCCACCACGAGTGCGCTCTGGTCGGTGTGGCTGCGCAGAAAGTCGGCCGCGCGCGCGAGGGCCACCACGCCGCCAGCACAGCCGGCCTCAGTGATCGGCAGGCGGGCCGTATCGCAGTCGAGACCAAGCCGGCCGGCGAGGGCAACGTCGAGTCCGGGAACGAGGTAGCCCGTACAGGAGGAGACAGCGAGCAGGCCGACCGGGCGTCTCGGGCCGGCCAGCGCGGCCCGAGCGGCGTTTTCGGCGAGCAGGGGAGCGATCTCGGAGTAGCGCCGGTTGCGTTCTTCGATGCCGCCGAGACCCGCGATCTCAGCCGGTGTCAAAGCTAAGGAGCGGCTCTGGATGCGGGTG
The DNA here is from genome assembly GCA_964422735.1 of uncultured Dehalococcoidia bacterium. Lineage (GTDB taxonomy): Bacteria > Chloroflexota > Dehalococcoidia > DSTF01 > WHTK01 > CAYRCD01. The sequence continues at coordinate 11,696 of CAYRCD010000040.1, forward strand.
CCACGGGCGATTGCCGCGACGCGACGCGACGCGCCCAACGCGACGCCAATGCGCGCGGCCGCCTCAGCCTGGTCTAAGCGGTAAGCCGGATGTGAAACCGCGGCGCTGGAGATGAAGACGCGGTCCATCGGTCAAGGATAAAGGAAACTCTGGCCGCGGTGGGGCGGCTTCAGGCAGTCAGGTACTTCCGGAACCAGCCGAGGGTGAGCGGCCAGGCGTCCTTTGCCGCGTCGGCGTTATAGCTGCCTAGGGTGTCGTTGAAGAAGGCGTGGTTCGCGCCGGCGTAGATCTTTATCTCGACGGTTTTGCCGGCGGCCTTGAGCCTCTCCTCAACCTGGGGGCTCTGGCTGGTAATACGGGTGTCGTTTCCCCCGTAGATGGCGAGAACGGCCGCCCTGGTCTGGCCGAGCTGGTCGAACAGAGGCTGGCGCAGGCTGCCGTAATAGGGCACGGCGGCCTTGAGGTCCGGGCTGGCCAGGGCGAGCTCCCAGGTGTAGCTCCCGCCGAAGCAGAAGCCGGTTACGCCCAGAGCTCCAGGGCGAACGAAGTTTTGGACCTTGAGGAAGTCAACGCCGGACTTGAGATCGGCGGTCAGGTCATCGGTGCTTGCGCGGCTGAGGTTTCCGGAAGCGGCGGCCTGGTCGTCGGTCGTACCCCCTTGACGCGAAAGGAGGTCGACCGCGAGGGCGACGAAGTTCTCCTTAGCATAGCGACGGGCCACGTCCTTGATGTGCTCGACGAGGCCGCGATTCTCGTGAATGACCACTACCGCGGGGAAGGTCCCGGTAACGCGAGGGCGGGCCAGGTAGGCTATGACATCGCCGGCCCCCCCCTTGAAGCGCACCTGCTCCACCTGGATCGCGGGATCGGTTGGCTGGACGGTGACGCCGGGGCCCGAAGCGGGCGGCGGAGTGGGCTGCGGCTGGGTGGCGACGATCTGCGCCGGCGCGGTTGTGGGGGCGGACTTGCTCTCCGGCGCGGAGCCGTTCGAGCCGCAACCGAGGGATGTCAAGACCGCTGCCGCCAGGGGGATGCTGCCGGTTACGTAAAGGACTTTGCGCAGCATCTCGCGCCGCGACATGCGGGCTTCCTTGAAGTCCTCGGCGAACTCCTCCACGAAGTAACGCTGGTAGTGGTTCAGGCTGCTAAGCGGGTCCATCCACTCCTCCTGGCACGCCGGTGCTGAGAAGACATACGAAATTCAGGCCCTTTGGAGATTCGATTGAGCCGTCGCTTCAGGCCTGAAGAGCCAGGGAAGACCTACCGGGAAGGATATCTGACGGGCAGGTGCTTGATGCCGCCGATAAACGTCGACCGCAGGCGCTCGGGCTTGCCGGCGAGTTCGACCGCCGGGTAGCGCGCGAACAGCTCCTCGAACATTACCTTCAGCTCCAGACGCGCGAACCCCGCGCCCAGGCAAAAGTGCTCCCCGATCCCGAACGCCAGGTGGTCGTTTGGGGAGCGGCTGATGTCGAAGCGGTCGGGGTCCGGGAATACGTCCTCGTCGCGATTCACGGACGGATACCACATCACGACGCGGTCGCCCTTGGGGATGGAGGCGTGGCGGATGCTCGCGTCCTCGAGCACCGAGCGGGCCATGTGCGTCACCGGTGAGGTCCAGCGAAGGACCTCCTCGACGGCCGAGGGCATCAGGCTGAGGTCGGCCAACAGCTTCTGTTTCTCCTCGGGGTGCTCGAAGAAGGCGAGGAGGCCGCCGGAGATGGCGTTGCGGGTAGTCTCATTCCCGGCCAGGATTAAGAGAAAGCAGAACCAGAGGATGTCCTCCTCGGTGAGCTGCTGGCCCTCGAGCTCAGAGTCGACGAGGACCGACACGAGGTCGTCCCGCCGTTGCGATTTTCGCTGCTCGAGCATCTTCGCGAAGAAGGCGAACATCTGGAAGGTGCCGATGTTTCCCGTGGTGCGGGCGGCGTCGCCGGTCCCGCGCTGGTCTGCAGGGAGATCGTCCTGGTACTCGGGATCGCCGGAGCCGAGGACCTTGTTGGTCAGTCGGAATATCAGAGGCCAGTCCTCGTCGGGGACGCCCATCATGCCGCAGATCACCGCCAGGGGCAGCTGCGAAGCGACGTCGATCACGAAGTCGCTCTCTGCCTTCGCCGCCCCGCGTTCTAAGAGGCGGCCGGTAATCTCGCGAATGTAGGGCTCCATCAAGTTGACCGCGCGGGGCGTGAATCCCTTGTTGACCAGCCGGCGGAGCTTGACGTGGCGCGGGGGATCCATGGTGATCAGCATCTTGCCGTTGCCGGCGGCGGCCGCGGTCTCGTCTTCGCCGTGCAGGGGCTCGAACTGGACGATGCCGCGCTCGGAGCTGAAGGCCTCGGGATGGCGAGATACGTAGAGGACGTCTTCGTACTTCACGAGGTGCCACCTGGCTTTGACGTGCTCGGTCGGCGGCGAGTAATGGATCGGGTCCTCACGCCGCAGGATACGAAACGCTTCCTGAGCGCGGCCGCTCTCGAACAGGCTTTCATCGCCGAGCTGGATGTCGGCGAGGGTCAGGGGAGTGGGAGCCGTCACGTCTAACCTCCAGGGAGCGGTCTTGTTTACCCAGGGGATGCTAAATCCTACACGAAAGAGAGAGACAGCGCCGAGCAGGTCAGGCCTCGACCCAGGATATCGCCTGCCGGGGGCAGAGCCGGACCGCGCGGGCGACGGCGTCCTTGAGGTGATCCGGCACCTCTTGCAGGATTACGTGGCTCAGGTCGTCGTCCCGGACGTCAAACACCTGAGGCGCGGCGGCCTGACACCTGCGGTTGCCCTCGCAGCGGTCGTGGTCGACCTGAACCTTCAGGTCTGGCCTCCTTTATCGCCGGCTTGAAGCGCGCCGGCGGCCGGCTGAGCGCCCGGAAAGCTCGATGCAGAGGGACTCGGCGCGACCTGAGTTAGGTGCCGGACGAACGCCATTCTGCAACCAACCTGAACAGCTGCTTCAGGCGACTGGCGCGACGCTCGACCAGGCCGACCAGCCCGGCCGAGGGCGAGGCACCGGTGACAGAGCTCACCCGCTCCGCGTGCCTACATCGCGAGACCGAGAGCGCGGAATGCCTAACAACACGCGGCCTATCTCAGGCCTCCGTCCCCCGTGCGAGGTGGGGTAACTCCGGTCGCGGGAGCCGGAAGATTGCCCGCCGTCAGAACACCACAGGCGATCCGGGTGCCCGAATTGCCGGTTGCATCGGTCACCCCGTCATCGATGTCGGCATGAATAACCAGCGCGCTGCCGTCGGAATCGAACAGGCTCGTCGCTCCGGCATGCAGGATGAACCGGCCGACCGTCATGTCGAATCGACCGGCGCCATCTGAACCGACAACCAGGTTCGGAAGGTCACCCGCGTGAGGTCCATCGGAGGTTTGCAGGCCGTGCTTTCGGTTTTGGGGGTTGAAATGCGCCGCGGCCGAAGTGAACGCCGGCCCCTCGCACTGGCCGACGGCGTGGATGTGCATGCCGTGCAAGCCGCTGGGGATGCCCCTCACGTCCACTGAAACACGGACCTCACCATGAACCGACTCGACGAACGTCGCTGTTCCGACCATGTCGCCATTACTGTTACGCAGGATCGCAAAACCGCGTTGTTCGTCCGCGTCTGCCGTACCGGCGAGCCAAAATGTGGTTCCGGAGCTAATCATGATCATCGCGAGCAAGAGACCTAGCTTTTTCATCAAGTGACTCCCGTCAGAATTCAAATGCTCCCAACCGGCGGCATCGTACAACAGTTCCTGTCCCTACACTTTGACCTTCAGGGCTCGCCTCCTTTATCGGCGGCTTGAAGCGTGCCGGCCGGCTGAAAGCGCCCGGATTCAGTCCGCCTTTGGCGGCCGCGGGTTGCCCTTTTCGATCTTGCGGCCCTGCTTCTGTTCGAGGCGGCCGAAGGCGCGGCCCTTGTCGGGATCAGGGTCCTCGATGAATCCGTAACTCTCGCGGCCTTCATGCTCCTCTGGCAGCCATTGCGTGATCGGAAGACCTTCCGAATTGCAGAAAAGCATTCAGTGGCAGTACTTCCACTTCTGCATCTCTTCGCAAGGGCAGATCCAGGTGCTGCTTTTCGCTTCTTGCGCCTTGTCCTCGTAGAAGTTGCAGGGACAGAGGGGGCGGCCAACTTCATCGATGTGTTTGGCGAGACCGATAACGAGGAACTCGGTGATCTCACGCTGAGGGTGCAGATAGCTGCCGCTCTTCTCGGCGAAGTTCTGGACGAACTTCCACATCTTGTCGATGTTCTTCTGAGAGGCCTGGGCGCGGTCATCGTCTGTCGGCTGGTCGAGCGTCATTCCGGTCTCCCCGCCGCGGGTTTCGAAAGCAGGCGGTTGGTTTAGTCAGTCTAGGGGTGGAAGCCCGGCGATACAACCGGGCCGCGAGCGAGCGCTCGCGAGCGTTCGACGCTCACCGACATTCTCCTGACACCACGCTGTCAGGAGTGGTCCCGCGAGAACGGGAGATCCTGACATGATGGTGTCAGCAGTCGCCGTCTATGCTCTCTGGGCGGCCGTAGTTTCGGCCGACACCGACGTGCTGGAGGGCTGCTGAACGATGATCGACTGGTTAAGCGCTGAGATGCTCATGCGTGAACAGAGACGAGAATTCTCTGGCCAGGACCCTGGAGTCTTTGACCTGATGCGGGCTCTCAAGGCAGACCGCGCAGAGGGGTCGGTCCGCCGGCGTGTCGCCGGCCTCATCGTGCGCCTTGGCTTGAGACTGGACCCGGGCGTCGCACTGGCCGTCCCGATCCGGCTCCGGGCTTAGCGATTCAGGCACGCTGGGAAGCGGCCGGTCCCGGGCGGCGTGCCGTTAGCATGGACAGCAAAGGAGCGTGGCATGAAGGTGAACAATTTCTTCTTAAACCTGACGAGCGAAGACCCGCAGCGGTTAACGGCGTTCTATCGCGACGTCGTCGGCCTGGAGCCGAACCCCGACTCGGGCGAGAATGCCTTCCACATCGGCGGCGCGACTCTGGGCATCGACGGCCACAGCGAGACGAAGGGGCCGGCGAAGGAACCCCAGCGGGTCCTGATCAACTTCTTCGTGGATGACCTCGCCGCCGAGCAGAAGAGGCTCGAGAGCAGCGGCGTCAAGTTCATTCGGACTGCCGGGCGCGAATACTGGGGTGGCGTTATCTCGACGTTTCTCGACCCGGACGGCAACTATTGCCAGCTGGTTGAGTATCATCCCCAGTAACGCCGCTCGTCGCGGCAAGTGAAGCGCTTCTCGGGCCGGGGGTAGCAGCCCCCGCGATAGGGAGCGCCGCGCGGGGCCCAGGCCAACGCGGGTGATTCACCAGACAGTGTCCTGCGGGCGCGGTGTGAGTAGCGCCCAGCGGTGGGGCGATGCGCCGAGCTGACCGGCTTTTCCAGATAATCCAGCTCCTGCGCCGCCACAGGGTCACCACGGCCGCGATCCTGGCCGAGGCGCTCGAGGTCTCGGAGCGGACAGTTTACCGCGACATCCGCGATCTGGCGCTCTCCGGCGTTCCGATCGAGGGCGAAGCCGGCGTCGGCTATATGCTCAGGAAGGGCTTCGATCTTCCACCCTTGATGTTCACGGAAGCTGAGATCGAGGCCCTGGCGCTCGGGGCCCGCGTCGTAATGAGCTGGACGGATCCGGCGCTGGCCAGGGCGGCTTCTGACGCCCTCGGTCGCGTGGAGTCGGCTCTACCCGAGCAGCTGCGGGCGCGTCTCGCGAATACGCGGCTCTATGCTCCCGGCTTTCACGTCCGGGCCGAAGTCGTCCGCAGCCTGGGTCTGCTGAGGGAGGCCACGGAGACGAAACGCAAGGTGTGGCTGGCGTATACGGACGCGGACGGGCGCGAGACGGAACGCACGATCAGGCCGCTGGGGCTGTTCTTCTGGGGCTACGCCTGGTCGGTCACGGCCTGGTGCGAGCTGCGCTCGGACTTTCGCAGCTTCCGGCTGGACCGCGCGCGGGAGCTTCGTGTCCTCGAAGGGGGCTTTGTCGACGAGCCGGGCCGGACGCTCGAGGACTTCTTCTCGATTGACGAGGCCGAACATGCGCCCGCAGGCAGGCCCGACGACGAATGAGGACAGAGGCGAAGCGGCAAGAAGCCCCGCGCGCCACCGATCTAGCCGGGCGAGGGCGGTGGAAGAGGCGTGCGCTTCGGGGACAGTCTGAGCTCGAAAAGGCGCCTGAGGCCGGCCGCGAAGCCGCGCAGGTAGGAAGGGATGCTCGACCAGCTGCCGGCGACGGCCATCCTGAAGAGTTGGAAGGGCAGGGACAAGGCGAATTGGCCGACAAGAAAGCTCACGATGAGCAGTCCCGGGAAGTGTCGCGCCCCAACGGCGAATCCGTTCCGGGCCTGGTGAAAGGCCGAGGCAGGCGTGGGGACGTTTGAGCCACGGCGGCCGCGCGAGACCCCGACCTTGTGCCGGGATAACGCGCTGGGGACGACGCGGCGCTCTAACCCTTGCCTCCGCGCCCGCAGACACCATTCGACGTCCTCATGGCTGAGGAAGAACTCCTCGTCCATGAGTCCGATCTCCTCCAGGGCCTTACGGCTGATGAGCGCGGAGCACAGGGGCACCCAGTCGCTAACGTATGATGTCCCGGGCGTCGGGATGATTGCCTCGACCGGCTTGTCGCGGCCTGGATACCAGGTGAGCCCGAACCAGCGGTTGTAGGCCGCCCGGGCGAACCACACCAGCCCCGGCCGGTCGTAATAGACCAAGATGGGCGTGGTGACGGCTGTGTTCGGATCCTGCTCGAAAGGTGCCAGCAGCTTTTCGAGCAGGTCGAGTTCGACCGTCACGTCATCGTTGAAGAGGGCGACGTAGTCGGCGCCGGATGACAGGGCGTCGCGGATGCCCACGTTGTATCCACCGGCGATACCCAGGTTCTCGCCAGCCCTGATGAAGCGCGCCGCGTCCTTCCAGCGTTTTTCCAGCCGCTCGAGGGAGTCGTCGACAGAGCCATTGTCGACGATCACAATCCGGTGGTTCTTGTGCGTCTGGCATACCAGCGAGGCCAGGCACTCGTCGGTATCGATGAAATTGTTCCAGCTCAGAACGATGGAGATTACGAGCGGCTCGTCCATTCAGACCTGGCGCCGGGCAATGGCGGATTGAACAGCTGGCCGGGGAAGCGATGTTACAGTAACGCGGCAGCGACCAGGGGCGAGATGATTCCCGTCGCACCTATCTCTAGCCAGCGGGACCCTCCTGGGGCGGGGGAGAAAGCGCGAGGTCGGCTCGCACCTGCACGCGTGGGTCTCGCGAACTGATGGCGCCGATGTAGAGGTGGCCCGTCCCGAGCGCGGCCGCATCCTCTTCGGAGAGCTCCACGGAGCCGGCGGCGCTGGAGAAACCCCGGTCGGCGAGAACGTGGACCACGGGTCCATTGCTCCGTCCTTCACGGCGGTGCAGGTAGGCGCCCGTGATGTCCTCGGGCGCTGCGCCTGAGAGAGCCAGCTCGAACTCGAGGCGCCTGGTCGCGGCGTGGAGGCCAAAGCCGGCAGCAACGCGGAACGGTGCGGCGCCCCTGGCGGTCGCCGCAAAGCGCACGCGGGCGCGCACCGCCTGTCGGTCTGGGGGCGGTAAGGTCATTTCAGGCGGCCGGCGATGGCGAGCGGTCTGCCCGTGGGCGAAGGCCAGGCTGATTAGCCGCCCCTCATCGAACGGCCGGCCCAGGAGCTCGATCCCCACCGGTAGACCATCTTCGGTGAACCCCGCCGGGAAGCTAATGGCCGGCAAACCGGACTGAGCGCTGGTCTGACAGTTGGTGCCCGGTTGAACCAGGCCGACTTTCTGCGCCTTGCGCCGGATAGTGGGGTAGGCGAGAGCGTCGAGCCTCATCTCGTCCAAGACCTTGAGAAGTGCGGTGCGAAGCTCTGCACGGGCGGCAAGGCGTCCGCGGTAGTCGTCGCTGTCGAGGCCCTCGATCTCCAGCGACCGGGTGAGCGCGGCGTGCACGGCGTTGTGATAGAGGCCGGAGGCAACGATGGAGGCAAGGCTGCGATACGGCGCCGCCGTGGTGCGGGCCAGGTAGGCGTCGACATCGGCGCGGAATTCCTGCATCAGAACGCTGGAGGCGGCCAGGAGTCGCTCGAAGTCGGGGACGGACACGGCCTCGACGATTTCCGCACCCGCCGGCGCCATCTCACCCAGGGCACGCCGCACTAGGGAAGCCACCTCCTCGTCCTCGGGCTGGTTGCCGAAGAGCGCGTCGAGGACGCCAACACGGGCGCCGCGAAGGGCGTCGGGATCCAGGAATGCCGTGTAGGTCTGGGGTACTCTGCCGCGCCCCGCCTCGGTGGTCGGATCGTTCGGATCGAAGCCCGCGGTGGCGTCCAGTGCCAGGGCAAGGTCCTCGACGGTGCGGGTCAGTGGACCTGCCACGTCCTGGTGGCGCGACATCGGCAGGATGCCGTCGCGGCTGGAAAGCCCGAGCGTGGGCCGCAGGCCAATGAGGTTGTTGTGCGATGCGGGTATGCGGATCGAACCGCAGGTATCGGAGCCCATGCCGAAGGCGGCGAGGCTGGCCGCGATGGCGGCGGCGGTCCCGCCGCTCGACCCGCCGGGATTGCGGTCTAGCGCGTAGGGATTGAGGGTCTGGCCGCCCAGTGAACTGATGCAGGTGATGCCATAGGCAAACTCGTGCAGGTTTGTCTTACCAAGGATGACGCAGCCGGCTTCGCGCAGGCGGCGCACCTGGAAGGCGTCGTCGGGAGGAAGAGTCCCGGCCAAAGAGAGCGAGCTGCCCGTCGTTGGCAGCCCGGCCATATCGTAGTTGTCCTTGATCAGGATGGGGAGGCCGTGGAGCGGCCCGCGGGGACGTCCCGCGGTCCGCTCGCTGTCGAGAGCGTCGGCCTCGGCGCCGGCCTGCGGGTTAAGGCAGATCAGGGCGTTGAGGCGCGGCCCCGAGCGATCGAGGGTTGCGATCCGTTCGAGATAGGCCTCGGTGAGGGCGCGCGCGCTGGTGCGCCCCGCGGTCATGGCCTCCTGCAAGCCGCGGATGGAGGCTTCGACGATTGAGATCTCTCCGCGCGTCATGGCTCCCTCTCACTCCGAAGGCCGAACCGACTGGTTCAGAACCGCGATGATTTATTGGGGCGTCGCTGCGCGACACTGCCAGACACGCCCGGCTGGGCGCTGCGCCCCTGCACCCCGTTTGCCTTCAGTCTGCAAAATCAGCGTGGTCATGTACTGGAGGATCATGCCATGAAACCGGCCGCCGGGCTTCGGTTCGGCGGGTGGCATGCCAGAGCTGAGGCTTCATCTCCGGCGCCGGCCGGCCGATAAGTCATGACGAAGGACCGTTGACAGGCCGGCAGCGCGGTGTTAGCGTCGAGGCGGACCTGAGAGGTCAGATCGCTCCAATGGAGGAGAGATTGGCAATGACCAAGGGGTTCGTTACCAATAAGAGGGTTAGATACGGAGTCTGGCAGGTTGACCGGTAAGGCCCTGTCAGACGCTGGCAGGGCGCCGCTGCAGCCGTAGTCCGCCGTTTCGGCTAAGGGCGAAGTCCCGAGCCACGAGCGCTGACTCGATGGGCGGATAAAGGGCGATTGAGAACCATAGCGATTTTGTGAGAGGCCCGGCGATGCCGGGTCTCTCCCTCTGTGCGGCCCAGCGCGCCGACCTTAGACTGAGTGCGTGGAAACGCTCGCGGCGTTAACCGAGGAGATCGTCGCCTGCCACTTGTGCCCCCGGCTGGTCGCCTGGCGCGAGCGGGTAGCACGCGAGAAGCGGGCGGCGTTCCGCGAAGATGAGTACTGGGGCCGCCCAGTACCGGGCTTCGGCGATCCCAAGGCGACCCTCTTTGTGGTCGGGCTGGCGCCCGCGGCTCACGGCGGCAATCGTACCGGCCGTGTCTTTACCGGCGACCGTTCGGGCGACTGGCTCTACCGCGCCCTCTATCGAGCCGGCTTCGCCAACCAGCCGGGCAGCGTAGGGCGCGACGACGGCCTCCGGTTGGCGGGCGCCTACGTGGCGGCCGTGGTGCGCTGCGCTCCGCCCGCTAACAAGCCTCTGCCGGGAGAGCGGGCGAACTGTTTGCCATACCTGAGGCGCGAGATGGCGTTGTTAGCCGACGCCAGCGTGGTGGTCGCGTTGGGCGCGTTTGCCCACCACGCGGTTGCGGAGATGGCCGGGCTGCGGCCGCGGCCGGCCTTCGCCCACGGCAGTGAGACCCGACTGCCGGCGGGGCGCGTTCTGCTGGGCTCCTACCACCCGAGCCAGCAGAACACGTTCACGGGCAAGCTCACGGAGGGGATGTTTGACGCCGTCTTCGCGCGGGCACGCCAGTTGCTGCGGGCCGAGGGCCAGCGCCGGGCTGAAATTACCTCTGTCCATCATTGTGCCGCAGGCTAATACAGCCCAATGGTGCGACTAGCCCAATCAAGCCTGAGATTGAACTGCTGAAGAATGTCCCAACCGAGCAACGACGGAATGAACTGATTGTCGGTCCTCAGTTGACCTACGCCGATCTCGTTAGTGATTATTTTCAGTTGCCCATCATCCTGGATGAAGGCGAATGTGCAAGGCACAAGGAAGTACGTGGCGCCGCCTCCGATTCCTGAGTGGTCGCGTTTTGTAGTCCACAAGTGCGGGCGCAAAAGCGTAAGGGCCGGAATGTTAGCACCATGTAGAGCATCAACCGGATGGAGACTTGTGGTGTTTGCGCCCGTGTCAAGAAGAAAATTGACCCCAAACCATTGAGCGTTCAGCATCCCGGCACATTCTGAAGCAACAACGCGGCCCGTACGCGAGGTACGGGCCACGTTGGGATGCTCGGGTCAAAGAAGCCAGGAATCACAAGAGAAGGAACTGGGGGTTAGCGGTGATAAACCGAACCCGGACCTCCTTCAGGTCTAGTCCCTTCGCCTCTATCAGTTGCACCAATTGCTGCAAATCCGCGTCGGCGGCCACAGCGTCACCGTCGTGAGCCGCAACGAATTTGTCTGGGTACAACTCCAGGAACCGCTGGTAGTTCCTTTCCCAGAAGTCCTGATCCGCCCGCGCTTCCCCCAGAGCAGCCCTTGCGCTCTCCATTGCGGGCACAGTCATACAGCGTCCTCCTTGCGGGCACGGTTCTTTCTGGATAATCGGCGAGGCAGAAGGAAACTTGACGGGACGCGAGCAGCAGAAGGCATACGGAATCCCTTCTGCACGCCCCGCCTCGTGCCATGCGCACTTATAGCATACGTGCCCGAGTCCGTAGAGCTAGAGCCCTAAGCCACTCTGCGGGCTCCTTCACGGAGATTTAGCAGATCGCCGCCCTCTCTTGTATCTGGCGCGTTTTGAACAGGGCTATGAAAGGCCCGGTCGTGGAAGGACGAATCGCCCGGCCACGACGCTCGCTTCAGATCCGGGTGAGGCGCCAGGAGAAGCCGGGTTTGTTCAGTTCGGACGACAGCTTGAGCGGCACTTCACGGCTCTGGTCGCCGATCTGGAGCTTCAAGCGGCCAACCTCGGCGCCCGCGGCCAGGGGCGCGTTTACGGGATCGATCTCGATGCTGGCCTCGAGGGCCATACCGGGCCAGAAGACCATGAAGACTTCGTCGGCGGCGACCACTTCGACGGCGTCGCCCCATTGGGGCTTAAGCGTCGCTACCGGCTGGTCGCGCGACATGACTCTCACGGATTGGAGGGTGGTGCCCGTAAAAGCCAGGAGCCGCCGGCTCGAATCGAAGGCCGCGGGCCGGGTCGGCTGGCCCAGGACGACACCGAACACTTCGACGGTCTGTGACCCGACCTGCCGGCGGGCGTAGAAGGCGAGACAGCCGCCCGCCTCTTCGGTGAAACCGGTCTTGATCCCGGCAACGCCTTCCTGTCCCAGGAGAGTGTTGACGTTCGAGACCAGGCCGACGCCGGGCAGCCGTGCCGTGGCCTGAGCGACGATCTCGGCGAAGACGGCGTTCTGCATGACCGCTTGAGCAAGCACGAGCTGGTCCTGGGCGGTGCTCTTCGACGCGGTCGAGAAGCCGCTGGGGTCGGCATAGATAGTATTGCGCATGCCCAGTGCGGCGGCCTCGGCGTTCATTTTGGCAACGAAGGCGGTGACCGACCCGGCGTCCCAGACGGCCAGGATGTCGGCGAAGTTGTTGGCCGAGGGGACCAGCAGCCCCTGGAGCAACTCGAACTCGGTGAACTGCAGGCCCAGGCTCACCGGGACTACCGACTGGTCCTGGGCTGCCTGGCTCAAATAGGTCGAAACGTCGCGTGCCGTAATCGTGTAGTTCGGTCCACGCTCACCGGGGTTGATCGGGTGGCCCTTGAGGATGACGTAGGCGGTCATGATCTTGGTGATGCTGGCGATCGGCCGCGGCAGAGTGTCATTGCTGGCACCGAGCGGGCCGAGCCCCTTCACTGTGAATGCCGCGGCCCCGGAGGTTGGCCACGGGAGTGCTTTGGCCTCACCGAGAGTCGTCGATGCCGGCATGCTGATGGTCGCCACGATCGGGGGAAGGCCGCGGAACTGCTGGAAAGCGGCGAGGAGCAAGAGGAGCGCGACGGGAGCGAGAAAGGGAAGCGGGCCGGCCGAACGGCGACGGGAATAGGTGGTCAGCACAGGGGCAGTTTAGGACCTTGCGCTCCTAGGAGCCTGTCTATTTAGTTGATCCAGTGCGGCGTGTTTTGGGTGGGATC
>CAYRCD010000041.1:0-23517 GCA_964422735.1 uncultured Dehalococcoidia bacterium
CAGCGCGAGCAGATCGCCCCCGTAGCTCACACCTCGCAACGACAGTGGTGCGACTCCCGCGGCCGCGGGGGATCGATCAGACGAGCCCCTTGCGATGCGCGTACGACGCCACTTCGGTGCGATTGGCGCTCGACGTCTTGTCGAAGATATTGCTCAGGTGTCGGGTCACGGTGTTCAGGGCGATCACCAGCTCGTCCGCGATCTGCTGATTGCTCTTGCCGGCGGCGACCAGGCGCAGGACCTCGACCTCTCGTTCCGACAGATCGTCCGGGTAGCCGTGGCGCGTTACCGGCTCCTTGAGGCGGACGACGTTGAACGCCTGCATCGGCTTCAGGAATCCCTTGAGCTGGAATTCACCGAGGTTCTCGGCTTCAACGCGGTCTTCGACGGCAGCGAAGGCCCGCTGGCTCAGGAGTATCTGGCCCGCCGCCGCCTCGTCACAGAGACGGGCGGCAAGGTTTACGACGCTGCCGATGACGCCGTACTCCGTCCGGCCCTCGAAGCCCATCTCTCCCAGGGTAGCGTAACCAAGAGTAACGCTCACCCCGAATCCGAGCTCGTCGCCCCGTTTCCGCCACGACTCCGCCAGCTCGGCCATGCGGGCCCTCATCGCCACGGCGAGAGCCACGGCCCGGGCCGCCGGCTCAGGACAGGGCAATGGGTCGTTGAAGAACACCATGAGGCCGTCGCCTTCAAAGAAGCCGACAGTTGCCTGGTAGGCTTGGATGAGTTCGCCCATCACCGTGTGGTATTCGCCGAGAACCGACATGACTTCTTCGGGCTCAACGGTTTCGGAGAAGCCGGTGAAGCCCCGCAGGTCGCAAAAGAGCACCGCGATCTCGCGTCGGTGGTTCTCGAGCACGGACTCGTTGCCAGGGGAGGTCAAGAGTTCCGCGATCTGGGGCGACAGGAAGCGGCGCAGGCGCCCGAGCCGCCCGATCTCCGTCACCTGGCGCTCAACCCGCTCTTCGAGCTCACGATTCCAATCGGCCAGCTCGGCCGCCTGCGCCTGGATCGTGTCGTGGTACTGCTTGATCCGCAAAAGAGACCGGACGCGGGCCAGGAGCTCCGCCTGGTTGAAGGGCTTGGGCAGAAAGTCATCGGCGCCGGCCTCGATGGCCTTGATTTTCTCCTGATCGCCGCTCGCCGTGATCATGACCACCGGCACCATGGCCGTTGCCGGGTCTGCGCGTATGCGGCGGCAGACCTCGTAGCCGTCCATGCCGGGCATGAGGATGTCGAGCAGGACGAGGTCCGGCTTGTCGGCGGCGATCTTGGCGATGGCCTCGTGGCCGGAGTTCGCCGTGGCCACGGCGTAGCCCTGGGGCAGCAGCACCGCCTCCAGGAGCTTCGTGTTCTGCGCGATGTCGTCGACGCAGAGGATCTTGGCTTTGTCAGACACGCTCATGCCTCCCTGCGTCCACGCTCGCAGAAGTCGCGCACCTGGTCTGGGAAGGCCTTGATGTCGATGGGCTTGGCGATATAGCCATCGAAGCCGGCGCCGATAAAGCGCGCCTGGTCGTCCTTCATCGCGAAGGCGGTCAAGGCGATCACCGGGATGTCAGACGTGCGGGCTTCGTCGCGAAGCTGGCGCAGGACGGTCATGCCGTCCGTGTCCGGGAGCTGGATATCCAGGAGCACCAGGTCGGGAGCGCTGCTGCGCGCGATCTCCAGCGCCGCGCTGCCGGTCATGGCCTCCAGCGTGCGGAAGCCGCGGAACTGGAGGATGTCACGCGCGAGCTTGAGGTTCTTGTCGTTGTCTTCGACGATCAGGACCAGCTCACCAGCCATGATCTCCCTCCCGTCCTAGGCGCGCTGCGGCACGCAATAGCTTCGAACCAGCTCGACAAACGCCTGGCGGTTGAACTGACCCTTCCGTGCCAGGTGATTGATCTGTCCGTTCAGGCGCTTCTTATCGGCCGCGGTCATCGCTTTCGAGGTCAGGACCACGATCGGTATGTCGGACACGGCCGGGTCGGCCCGCAAACGCTCCACGACCTCGAACCCGTCGATCTCGGGCATGAGCAGGTCGACGATCACGAGGGCGGGCCGCACCTCAGCCGCGAGCCGCAGACCCTCCTCCCCACTCGTGGCGCAGGTCACCTCGTAGCCTTCGGGCCGCAGGACGGCCTCGATCAGCTCCAGGGCCATGGGGTCGTCATCGATGGCGAGGACCCTGGCCCCATTGACGGCAGGCTTGCTGGCGGTGGCCCGGCCCAGGGCCGCCAGGAGGTCGTCGCGGTGCACCGGCTTGACCAGGTAGTCGGCGGCGCCCAGGGCGAAGCCTCTACCGCGCTCGTCAAGCATCGAAACGATGATCACCGGCGTGTTCGCCAGCGCGGCATCGGCCTTGAGCCGGCCCAGGAGCTCCCAGCCATCCAGCTTGGGCAGGACGATGTCCAGGACGATGCCGTCCGGCCGCAGGCGGCCTGCCATCGCGAGGCCTTCCTCGCCGTCGCGGGCAAGCTCGACCCGGAAGCCCGCCGAGCGCAGGTACAGGGTTAGCAGCTCCGCGGACGCGGGGTTGTCTTCGACCACGAGGATCGTGGGCGCGGCGCCGTCGCCCGGCGAGGGCGGCCAAACCGCGCCGGCGCCGTCTGCGCCGGCTGCCGCGGCGGGCGTCTGGCGCAGGGGGATGGCGAAGGTAAAGGTGCTGCCGGCGCCGACCTCGCTCTCGACCGAGATACGGCCGCCGTGCAGCTCCACGAGCATCTTCGCCAGGGAGAGCCCCAGGCCGGTGCCTTCCTGCTTGCGCAGGTGGCTCCGACCGACCTGGCGGAACTCCTCGAAGATCAGCGCCTGGTCCTCGGGCGCGATTCCGATGCCCGTGTCTTTCACAGCGACGGCGACATCGTCGTCCTCCCTGCGCACCGTCACGTCGATGCGGCCGCGCTCGGTGAACTTGACCGCGTTGGTGAGCAGGTTGAAGAGGACCTGCTTGACCTTGCGTTCGTCGGCCTCGATCACGTCCACCCCGTCCTCGACGCTAAGCGAAAGGCGTATGCCATGGTTGGTGGCGCGCTCGCGCACCATCATCAGGCTGTTGTCAAGCGCCTGGCGCAGCGAGAATTCCGCCAGCTCCAGTTCCATGTGGCCGGCCTCGACCTTGGACAGGTCGAGTATGTCGTTGATCAGCGACAGGAGCATCTGGCCGGACGTAAGGATGTCCTTGAGGTATTCTTCCTGCCTTTCGCCCAGCTCGCCGAACATGCGCGCGATCAAGACCTCGGAGAAGCCGATGATGGCGTTGAGCGGCGTGCGCAGCTCGTGTGACATGTTGGCCAGGAACTCGGACTTGTGGCGGCTCGCCACCTCCAGCTCGCGGTTCTTCTCCTCGATCTCGTGGAACAGGCGCACGTTCTCGATCGCGATCACCGCCTGGTCGGCGAAGGTCTTCAACATCTCGACCTGACGTTCGCTGAAGGGCAGAACCTCGTCGCGCCGGACCGTAATCGACCCAATTGCGGTGCCTTCCCGGAGCAAAGGCGCCGCCATGATGGTCCGGTAACCATACTGCCGTTGGATTTCGCGGCTAATCGCATATTCAGATTCAGGCTCGGCGGCCATGTCATCCACGTGGATCAGGCGCCCGTCGATCACAGCTCGTGCCCCCAGCATTCCGCGGTCGAGCGGAAAGTCGTTGCCCACCGGGGGGGTCGCGAGGGACCCATAGTGCGCGGCCAGGCGCAGCGCTGGGGCCTCAACGAGAAAGATAAGCGCGTCGGACGCTCCGCAGATCTTAGCCGCCCGTTCAGCAACGGCCTCGAGGACGGGTTGCAGGTCGGTGGGCGAGCCGGCGATGATGCCGAGCACCTCACTCGTCGCGGTCTGCTGTTCCAGCGACTCGCCGAGGTCGCGGTTGCGCTGTTCGATCTCGTTGAACAGGCGCACGTTCTCGATCGCGATCACGGCCTGGTCGGCGAAGGTCTTCAGCAGCTCCATCTCGCGATCGCTGAATGGTCTGACCTCTTCCCCGCGCCAGACATTGATGGCGCCGATAGCAGCGCGCTCCTTCTGGAGGGGGACGATCATCATCGTCCCCGCAATTGGCCACAGGCTCGGTTCGGCATCGGGCCACGCCTCGACCGGCTCTGTAGCCATGTCGAGCACCTGAAGAGGACGGTTCTCCAGCACCACTTTTCCGACGTAGGAAAGGGTGCTCAGTCGGATCGAGGATCCTACGCTTCCCGGATCAGGGATTCCGTAAGCGGCTGCCAAGATGACTCTATCGCCGGAGACAAAACGGATCGCTGCGCGGTGGGACCCGAGTAGCTTCGCCGCCCGTTCGCATACCGCGTCCAGCACCGGCTGGACGTCGGTTGGGGAGCCCGCGATGACGCTGAGTATCTCGCTGGTCGCGGTCTGCTGCTCCAGCGACTCGCCCAGGTCGCGATTGCGCCCCTCCAGCTCGTCGTATAGTCGCGACAGCTCGGAGTTCATCCGGTTGAGGTTTTCGGCCAGCGCCCCCAGCTCGTCGCGGTTGGCGACGGCGACCGAACGCGAGAAATCGCCGGAAGCGATCTCGCGAAGGCGCGCGTCCATGGCCTTTACGGGACGGATCACGGACCACGAGATCGAATAGCCCAGGCCCAGCGCGAGGATCACGCTGGCGGTCGCGACGGCGATCACCAGCAGCCTCGAGGTGGAAAAGGCGCTGGCATTCTTTTCCGTGGTGGCCGCGATGTCCGACTCGGCCTTGTTCACCAGCTCGTTGGTGAGGCGTTCCAGCGCGTCGGCAAGGGGGCCGGCGCGACGAAGCTGGAGGTCGCGGGCCTCGGTCAGTCGGCCCTCGCGGGCGAGACCGACGACGCTGGTGACGACACCGATGAACTCGTCGTAGGCGGTCTGTACCCGGCCCAGGATTTCCTGCTCGTCACGGGCCACGAACTGAAGGCGGTCGAGGTCGTAGCCAAACTGGTTGAGCTGACGAAGCGTTGAATCCAGAGTGGACGCATCGGGCGAGAGCAGCGCCCCGGACACGCCGAGGAGCTGCTCCGTGGTGTCGTGCTGGACCTGACGGTAGGCCGCGAGCTTGCGCTGGGCCGCCACCAGGTCGTCGGTCCGGCGGTTAGCGGCGCCGAGGACGCCGAGGCTGGCGACAGAGACGGCGACCAGGAGGCCGGCGATGACCAGGAACGCGGCCAGCAGCTTGACGTGCACCGGAAGAGGCAGGCGGGCGACGAGCCGGGGCAGCGCCTGACTGCGAGCGTCCGCCCAGCGTGAGATGCCGCCACCACTGGCAGGCTGGTCAGCCATATCAGGCCTTTAGCTCCTGCTTCACCTGGTTCAGGAAGCGCCAGTCGGTGTTGCGCGCAAGCACCGTTTCGGGGTTCAGCTTCTTGACGACACCCGTCTCTTTCAGCCGCAACACGTTAAAGCGGATGGTGTCTTCCTGGGAGTATGTTCTCCAGGACGAGAAGTCGATCTTCTTCATGGCGTCCTCGGCATAGTCCAGGTTCAAGATCCCCACCTGCCTGTCGGCCATGAAGCGCGCGGCGCGCAACGGGTCCGCGGCGCAAACGTCGGCCGCCTTCATGATCGCCCTTAACGCTCGTTTGGTGGCGACCGGGTTCTTCGCAATGTAATCCTGCGTCGATGTTACGTAGCAGCAAAAGTAGCTCGACCACGGCTGGTCGTGGTGACTATCGAGGATCACCCGTCCGATTTGCCGGTCTCTCATTTCCGAGGAGATTGGCGGTAAGGCCAGAAGCCCATCGATCTGCCCGATGCGCAGGGCCTCCATACCAATGCGGACGGGCAGGTGCACCCAGTTGATGTCTTTGTTGGGATTGAGCCCAATGTAGCTGAAGATTGTCGACAGGAGCGGCCCTTGCGGCTCCGTGGGGTCCAGCGGCCAGTAGAGACTCTTGCCCTTGAAGTCCCGCAGCGAATTTACACGCGCGCTGGCGAACAGCTCGAAGCAGGCCACGTGCACCCCTCCGAGCATGACCAGGGGATTCCCCTGGTCGATCGCCAGCAGGACCGAGCCCACGAACGCCTGGCCCAGGTCGAGCTCACCCGTTGTCAGGCCCTTCACGGTACCCTCGTAACCACCGACCTCGACGTAGCTGATATCGGTGAACCCCTCTTCCCGGAGGAAGGTCTCGGCGTAGACTTCCGGGGTTATGCACAGGCTCTGGCTGAAGCCCAGCCTGATCTTCGTCGTCTCCGGCGGGGGCTCGCGTCCGGGAGGGAAGGTCGGCAGCGGTATCGTCGGCGCCGCCGAACCGGCGCCGCCGCCACAGGCGTTGAGCAGGGGCAGGATGCCGGCCGAAAGGCCGAAACCGGTGACCGCGGACGCTCCGAATCCGGCGGCGCCGCGCAAGAACCGGCGGCGGTTTGTGTAGGTTCTCAATGAGTTCATTTCACGCCTCCAAGTGCGTACCGCTCACCTGATTCGATACCTCTCGACACACGGCGGCCGTCCATGTCAGGCGGTCAACTCCCGCTTGATCTGCTCCAACAAGCGCCAGTCGGTGCCCCGCCGGATAATCTCGTCCGGCGTGCTCTTGATAATCCCCGCCTCCTTCAGCCGCAGCGAGTAGAACCGGAGCGTGTCCTCGGGATCGAACTGTCGCCAGACGTTGTAAGGGATCATCCGCATCGTATCGAGGGCGTAATCGTAGTTATCCGTGTAGCCCTTGTCCACGATGAAGCGGGCTGCCCGCTCCGGCTCGCGGAAGCAGACGTCCGCGCCTTTCAGGATGGCGCGGAGGGCGCGCTTCGTTGCGACGGGATGCTTCGCGAAGAAGTCCCTGTTCGCCGTCACCAGGCAGCAGAAATACTGCGACCAGGGCCGCTCCATCATGCTGTTGAGCACGACGTGGCCGATATTCTGCGCCCGCAGCTGTTGGTTAGCGGGAGGGAATGCCAGATAGGCGTCGACTTTGCCCTCCGTCAGGAGCTGGATGGCCTCGTCCTTCTTGTGCGCTTCGAAGTTGATGTCTCTCGCGGGGTCAATGCCGACGAACGTCAGCACGCTTGCGATGAAGGCGTAGTCGGAGGCGATAGGCGCCACCTCGGTGACGGCAACTGTCTTTCCCCTGAGGTCGCGGATCGATTGGACGCGGTCGGTCCCGAACAGCTCCCAGCAGCCGACGTGGGCACCGGCGAGGATGAGAAGTGGGTCTCGCGCGTCGATGAAGATGACGGCCTTCGCCGCGAAATCCAGACTAATATCCGCCTCGCCGCTGGCCAGGCCCTTAGTGGAGGCCGCGGAGCCGGCGTAGTTGATGTATTGCACGTCAGTGAACCCCTCAGCCGGCAAGAACTCCTCGGCCAGGTACTGAGGCGCTATGCAGATGCTAGGGATCTGCACCAACCTTAGCCGCGTCGTCTCCGGCGGCGGCTCGCGGCCGGGAGGGAAGGTCGGCAGCGGTATCTTCGGCGCCGCCGAACCGTCGCCGCCGCCGCAGGCGTTGAGCAACGGCAGGATGCCGGCCGAAAGGCCGAAACCGGTGACCGCGGACGCTCCGAACCCGGCGGCGCCGCGCAAGAACTGGCGGCGGCTGGCGTAAGTTCTCATCGGCTTCATCTTGTACCTCCGTATCCACTTGTACCTCCGTATCCACGGCCGCACCGTGTTTCGCCGATCGGCCCCGGAGCGCTGGCAAGCGGCCGCGGGGGACTCGCTGGCCGGCAGTCGACCTGGTTGTGCATATCCGTGGCACCGAACCGGCCGGCCATGTCAGGCCTTCAGCTCCTGGCGCAACTGATCGAGGAATCGCCAGTCGGTGTGACTCTTGATAATGGTTTCCGCGCTAACCTTTTTGACCAGGCCGGTCTCCCTCAAACGCAGCGTAAAAAAGCGGATCGTGTCCTCCGGAGGAAAGCTGCGCCACGAACCGAAGTTGATCGCCGAGATCCCGTCTTCGGCATACTGCAGATCCAAGGAATCGCCGCGCTTCGCGTACAGGCCGAGCATGAACCTGGCCGCACCCAGGGGATCCCTGGCGCAGAGGTCGGTGGCCTTGTATAGGGCCCTCAGGGCCCGCTTGGTGGCGACGGGGTTCTTTTCGAGGAAGCCGCGGTTCGTGGTCGCGTAGCAGCAGAAGTAGTCCGACCAGGGCTTGTCGTGATGGCTGTCGAGGACGACTCGGCCGATGTTGCGCGCCTTCATCTCCTGCGCCAGCGGCGGCAACTGCATCGTGCCGTCGATCTTATCCATCCTCAGATCTTCCATGGCAAGTCGCCCCAGCATCTTCTGGAAAGTAACGTCCTTGTTGGGGTTCATGCCGATGTAAGCAAAAAGCATGAGAAGGAACCTGAGCTGCGGTTCAGAAGGGTCTAGTCCGACGGCAACGGTCTTACCTTTGAAGTCACGCAGCGAGTTCACACGCGAACCGGCAAACAACTGGTAGCAGGCAACATGGACGCCACCCAGCATTACCAGCGGCGAGCCGCCGTCTATCGCTTCGATGGTCCTGGGGCCGAAGGTCTGGCTAAGGTCGACGTTCCCTTGGGCGAGGTTGTCGAGACTGGAGTCGTACTCGCCGGTGCCGACGTAGGAGATGTCGGTGAAGCCCTCTTGCCTGAGGAAGTCCTCTGCCATCTGTTGAGGCGCCAGGCAGAGGCTTTCGCTGTAGAAGCCCAGCCGAATCCGGCTCGTCTCCGGCGGGGGCTCGCGTCCCGGAGGGAACGTCGGTAGCGGGATCGTCGGCGCCGCCGAACCGGCGCCGCCGCTACAGGCGTTGAGCAACGGCAGGATGCCGGCCGTAAGGCCGAAACCGGTGGCCGCGGACGCTCCGAATCCGGCGGCGCCGCGCAAGAACTGACGGCGGTTTGTGTAGGCTCCCATCGATCTCATGTCATGCCTCCAGAGCAGCGTCCATCGCGTACGTAGTGTAGGGGACGGGACCCTCTCCTGTGAGCTCTCTGCTTCCAGGGTCAGTTTGCCGGCCGGGCTGCGGGTCGCCATCACAGGGAACTGGGGTTTTCGACAGTTCTTGATTATGACGGAAAACTGTCATGGACACCGCGGCGGCCCCTGGGACCGGGGCGCCGCGCGCGCTCTGCCGCGCTGACGCCGCCGTGTGGGAGGCGTTTCAGGGCATTGGAGGCGTTTCATCGGAGCACCTCGGTCGCCTGGAGAAGAATCGATCTCGGCAGTTCGAGTCCAAGCGCGGCCGCGGTCCTGAGGTTGATGCTGAACTGAAACTTCGTCGGGCGCTCGAAGGGGATGTCGGCCGGCTTCTGGCCTTTGAGGATCTTGTCGACGAAGCCGGCCGCCCGCGGCAGCCAGTCGGAAATGTCACCCGCGTAGGCCATCAGGCCGCCGAGTCGCGAATACGCGCCCAGGTCCGAGATCGACGGCAACCGGCTTTTCAGCGCCAGCTCGGCCACGCGCTTGGGGTCACCGCTGATCCAGGCGGTCCCGATCCAGGCGAACGTATCGGCATCGGCGGCGACGGCGCCCTCGAACGCGGCATCGATGGCGTCCGGCGTAGGTACCTCGAAGCGCAGCACCTCCAGGCCGAGCGCCCTCGCGGGGCCGAGGCCGTCCCAGGTCGCGAATGGTGGCAACTGGAGGCTATTCCACATCACTGCCAGCCGAGATGCGCGCGGGACGGCTTCCTTCAGAAGCTCGAGCCGTTTGCCCCAGACGCCAGGGACGGTGCCAATCAGTCCCGTGACGTTCCCGCCGGGCCGGTTCAGGCTTTCGGCAGACCCAAAGTCGACCGGGTCGTCGACGAGTGGCAGGAGAGCAACGGTTGGAATGTCCTTGTTCGCGCCCAGGGCCTTCAAGGCCGGGGCCCCACCGGCCACTATCACGTCCGGGTGCAGCGCCAGCAGCTCGAACGCGATGCCGTCTAACAGATCGAGCTCGTCGGCGGACCGCCCGTCGATCACAAGATCTTGATCTCTGTAACCGAGGTCATGGAGCGCCCGCAGGAAATCATTCGGCACTTCACCCGACACACCGCTGATATTGAGTAATCCGACTCGCCACGGGCCGCGCCTGGCCGTCGGGGACGAGCCCCCGCCGCAGGCGTTCGCAAGCCAGAGGCTGACCCCTGAAGCGCCCAGGCCTGTCAGGCCGGAGATGAGCCGGCGCCGGCTGATTCGCCGATCGAGACCCGCGTGCATGGCCTAGCCGGCTGCCGCCGTCTTCAGCGGCAGGGTGAAGCTGAAGGTGCTGCCGGAGCCGACCTCGCTCTCGACCCAGATGCGGCCGCCGTGGATCTCCACCAGCTTCCTGGTGAGCGCCAGTCCCAGCCCCGTGCCCTCGTGAGCGCGGCCGGCCGCATCGGACACCTGGCGGAACTCCTCGAAGATCACCTCCTGGTTCTCCGGGGCGATGCCTATGCCGTTGTCCGCCACGGCCACCTCCATGTTGTCACCGCTCTTTTTCACCGCGACGTGAATGGCGCCGCCGTCGGGCGTGAACTTGACCGCGTTCGAGAGCAGGTTGAACATCACCTGCTTGACCTTGCGCTCGTCGGCACTGACCGTGTCGACTTCTGGATCGACCGACAGGCTCAACTTTATGGCGTGGTTGGCGGCGCGCTCTTTGACCATGGTGAGGCTGTTGTCGAGCGCGGCCACCAGCGAAAACGCGCTCAACTCCAGCTCCATGCGACCGGCCTCGACCTTGGACAGGTCGAGGATGTCGTTGATCAGCGAGAGGAGATGTTGGCCGGAGTCGAGGATGTCGCGCAGGTATTCCTCCTGCTTCTCACCGAGGTCGCCGAACATGCGCGCGATGAGGACCTCGGAGAAGCCGATGATCGCGTTCAGGGGCGTGCGCAACTCGTGCGACATGTTGGCCAGAAACTCGGACTTGTGGCGGCTGGCGACTTCGAGCTCTTGGCTCTTTTCCTCGATCTCGTGGAACAGGCGCACGTTCTCGATCGCGATCACGGCCTGGTCCGCGAAGGTCTTGAGCAGATCGATCTGGCGATCGCTGAAGGGCCGGGCTTCCATGCGCCGTACCGCTATTGCTCCCAGCGACTGGCCCTCACGCACCAGCGGCACGGCGACGATGGTCCGGATGCCCATTCCGACAATTCGCGCCATCCCTGGCCATTCGGCCGCCGCGGCCTCGAGATCGGGAACGTTTATGACCGCTTGCTCGAGCACGGCCCGGCTGCCCGGGACGCCGCCATCCAGCGGCTGTTTCATCTCGAGCGCCACACCCGGCAGCAAGCCGTGCTTGGCGCGCAACCGCATCTCGTCTCCGTCTATGAGCCAGATCAGCGCATCTTGAGAGTCAAGCAGCCTGGCTGCGCGCTCCGCGACGGCATCCAGCACCGGCTGCAGATCGGTTGGGGAGCCGGCGATGACGCTGAGGATGTCGCTGGTGGCGGTCTGCTGTTCCAGCGACTCGGAGAGCTCGCGCGTCCTCTCTTCCACGGTCCGCTCCAGGCCCGCGTAGGACTCGCGCAGCCGTGAAGCCATCTGGTTGAACTCCTCCGCCAGCCCTTCCAGCTCGTCGCCGGTGCGCACCTCGATTCGCTGGTCGAGGGCCCCGGCGCCGAGGCTCGCCGCCCCGGCCTGGAGGACGCGGATCGGCGCCACCATCCGGCGGGCAAGGAAGAGGCCGGCTGCGACGGCCAGCGCCAGGCCTCCGAGCAGAAGAAGACCGGTACGCACCAGGAGCGAGTTCAGAGGCGCGAACGCCTCGCTCGCGCGCACGTTCACGAACACCGTCCAGCCCGGGGGATCGATGCGCTGGTAAGCGGCGAGCACATCGTTGCCCGAGGGCCCCGTGGACTGCCCGGTGCCGGTCCGGCGCACCAGCGCCTCTTGCACCAGGGGCAGCGCGGACAGATCGGTCTTCTGGAGGACACGGCTGAGATTGGGATGGGCGATCAGCCTGCCGGCGGCGTCCACAACGTAGCTGCTGGCCTCGCCCTGCGTGTCGAGGACGATGTCGCGCAGGAACTTCAGGTTCACCTCGGCCACGGTCACGCCCTGGCCCTTCCCGGGAAGGGCGCCACCACCGCGGTCCGGCACCGCGATGATCATGTAAGGCTCGGACTCATTGCGGAAGAAGACCGGCCCGAAATAGGAGGCCCCCGCCCGCGTGCCGACGAAGGCCGGGTCGGACGAGCTGTCGACGCCGCTGGCGAGGCTGCTCAGGGCCAACTTCGAGACCTTGAGCTGCTCGCGGCCGGAAGCATCCAGGTAAGAAACGGACGTTATAGCGTCCGCCTGCCGCAGGAGACGGTTGAAATCGCTGCGTCTGTCGTCGGCCGTGAGCGACGCGGCCAGGCCGGGCAGCGGGACGGCGGAGGTGATCTGCCTCTCGGTCTCACCGACGAACTGCGAGATCTCCAGCGCCGCCAGAGCGGCCTTCGCGGCCTGAAGGTCGATGATGGCGTCGCGTTTCTCCTGGTAGGCGAAGTAGCTCTGGACGGCGCCGCTGGCGACGAGCGTGACGCTGACCAGCGCCACGAAGACGATGACGTACTTGCGGAAGAGGTTCACCCCTCACCCCCCGGCGCCCTCTCCCACAAGGGGAGAGGGGGAGTCTTCCGTCTGATCCCCTTCCCCCCTTGTGGGGGAAGGGTTAGGGATGAGGGAACCCAGCGCCTCCTTGATTCGATCGAGCACGGAGTCAAGATCACGCTCGACATCCTCCGAACTGACCCGCAGGAACCGCAGTCCGAGCGATTCCAGCAGGTCCTGGCGTTCGCGGTCCGCCTGTCGCTGCGATTCGTGAACAGGCCCGTCGACCTCAACAACCAGCCGGGCTGTCGCGGCGTAGAAGTCGACGACGAATGTCCCGATGTTCTGCTGCCGGCGGAAGCGCACCCCACCGATGGCCTTGGCGCGAAGAGCAGGCCAGAGCAAGGCTTCCGAGGGCGTCGGCAACCTACGGAGTTCGCGCGCCGCCGCCACCATCCGCCGGCGACGGGTCTCGGGGACCCGCCACCGGTCCGGGGCTCCCTCACCCCCCGGCCCCCTCTCCCATGAAGGGAGAGGGGGAGTCGTGTTCCCTTCCCCCTTTATGGGGGAAGGGTTAGGGATGGGGGCATCCCGGCGCATCACTGCACGACCCGGTCTGCCTTCGCGATCACGCTGGGCGCGATCGTGAGGCCCATTTGCTGCGCGAGGTCAAGGTTTGCCACCAGCTCCATCTTCGCAGTCCAGAGGGGGATGTCCCCCGGCCGCGTCCCTTTCAGGATGCTTGTCACCATCTCTGCCCCCTTGGCGTAGGCCTCAGTCGCGCTCGGCCCGTAGTTCAGCGGCGACCTTACGCGGTCGAGGATGGCCGGGAGACGAGCTGCGATTGTGAAGTCATAAACGAAGGCAAATGCCTTCTCCAGCACTCCCGACCTGACCTCGATGAGAGCATCCGGCCGCAACCGTAGAACACGCTGGAACGCTGCGCCGGGCGGGGGATACAGCTCGTCGAATGAGCTAACCGGGACTGGTTCAAGCACGAGGCCGAGTCTTGCGGCCGCCGCCTGCATGTCGCGCAGCGGTGGCATCTGCTGCAGGGGTACGCCGGGGTTTGTCCCGATCAGCGCCACGACCCGCTGGATGCCGGGGAAGGCCTCTTTCAGGAACTCGAGCTTCTGGCCGTAAAAGAACGGTTCGCTCTCGTCCACGACTCCGGTCAGGTTTCCGCCGGGGCGGTACAGGCTCTCCAGGAGGCCCGGCCGGGCCGGGTCACCGCTTCGGATGGACACGATCGGTATCCGCTGAGTCGCGTCAGACACCGCTTTAGTCACGTTCGGACCCACACTCACGATCACATCGGGTTTGCCGGCGACGATCTCACCCGCAAGCCCCTGAATCCGGCCGACGTCCCACTCCGCGAAGCGCACGTCCGAAATAAACCTGGAGTGCGGGGGCAAGGCGGCGTTAGAAAGTGTGTAGAAGAAGCGATTGCGCTGGGGGCCATCCAGGAAGCTGCCCTCGTTCAGCCAGGCGAGGCGCTGGTCGGCCTCTCCCTCGCTTTTGCGCCCGCAAGTCGCCGCTGATGCGGCGACGGTTGTGCCCAGGAGGGCCGTCAAGAAGCCTCGCCGGGAAACGAGTAGAGCCTTCATTCTGGCCGCCTATTGGACAACTTCGGTCGCCAGGGCAAGCGCCGCCGGGGAAACGGTCAGGCCGAGCGACCTTGTCAGGGCCAGGTTGATGACGAAGTCGAACTTGGCAGGACGCTCGACCGGCAGCGAGCGCGGGTCTGTCCCGCGCAGCACAAGATCGAGGATTTCCGCGAGGCGCCGGTAGATGGCCGGCGCGTTGAACTCGTAATACAGCGTTGCCCGGTATCGGTCGCCACCCAGCACCGGCAGACGCTCCCGGTCCGCAAAATCAGAGAGAACCGAGTTCTTCCCGTCGATAGCGATCGCCTGGAGACCTTCGCCGCGCGCTTTCGTCAGTGCGTTCGTATCGGCAAGGCCCGTTACCTCCAAGGGCACCAGGTCGAGGCCGAGAGAGCGGGCCACCGGGACCAAGGGTTGGAAAACGATCCCACCAACACCCAGAGGATAAAAGAACCCGACCCGCCGTATATTTGGAAACGCCTCCTTGAGGATTTCCAGCCGCTTCGGCCACAGGGACTGGGCGGTGGTGATCCCGGTCATGTTGCGGCCGGGCTCCGCATAGCCGGCGACGAACCCGTCGGTGACCGGGTCCGAATTGGTGAGGAAGACGACGGGCACCCGTATTGACGCCGCGGCAGCGAGAAGGGTCGTAGCGTGGAACGTGATGATTGCCCCGTCAACCCCGTCCAGCATCTCGCGTACACGTGTTTGAAACAACACACCTATTCGCTGCGCCACGTCAAACCCCGGATCCGTGCTTGGGAATCGGGCTTCTATCTTCTTGTAGTCCCACTTGAGGTTGTCGCCCACGACGTGGCCAAGCTCGCTCAGCCGCGCCAGGAACGCGGCGAGATTTTCGTCGTTCGGTTCAGGCGGCGTGGCCGACAGCCACCCCACAACCTTCGCCGCCGGCTTGTCGTTTCCGCACGCGGCGAGCAGCGGCCACGCCGCCGCGGCGAGGGCCAGCGCACCCGCCCGCCGCAGGACTTCCTTTCGAGATGCAACGCCAGTCACTGGATCAGCTCCGTCGCCTGCTGGAGAACAGAGGGCGCGATGGTCAGGCCCAGTTCGCGCGCCGTCTTCAGGTTGAGGATGAGGTCCCAACCGGAGGGTCGCTCAACAGGCAAATCGGCCGGATTTTCGCCTCGCAGAATCTTGTCTACGTGTCCGGCAAGCCGGTCATATGCGGCGACATGGCTTGGTCCGTAATAGAGAAGCGCCGGCACGCGCTCTACTAGTGAACGAGCGACCAACTCGTTGATCGCGAAAATCATTGTGGGGAACCGTAATCCTGAGGCAAGGCTCAAGATGGGGTTCAGGTAATTGCCCGGCACATCGTCGACGTAGACAAGCAGCGCGTTTATGCGCTCGTTCGCAGCGGCGGCCAGCGCCGGACCAATGTCAGCCGAGGCGAACACCTCCAGCTTCATCGCCTGCACACTCAGCCGGCGCGAGATACTCTCCACTACAGGCCAAAGCGTGGACTGACGGCCGTCGTACAGTACGCCTATCTTCGATAAATCCCTGAGGGCATCCTTCAGAAGCTCAATCTGCTTCCCCGCGAGGTCCGCGTCGTTCCCAGTAATCGTCACGCCGGTGAGGTTCCCGCCAGGTTGCGCGTAGCTTTCGACGAAGCGGGCTTGAACCGGATCGTACTCGGATATGAAAGCCACAGGGACTCGGCGCCCGCTGGCCCCTTCCGCGCTCTTGGTGACTACTCGGGCCGCGGCTATTGCTGGGCTGAAGTTCGCGACCAAGAGGTCAACATCTGAGACAATTGCCCTGGCCGCTGTCAGGAGGTCCTCCGGAGCAACCGCCTCGACGGCTCCCCCTCGCCCGACCCGGATAACATCACCATCACGGAAAGGCCCGAGTGCTGCGGGCGAGTAAAAGGCGCCGCCACTCACGCAGCCGCAGGACTCCACTGTACCAACGCCATCCTTGACAGTTACGCTGACCGTGGTTCGGCTATCACGACCGTCTATCTGGAGATTCTTCCCCCGGACATAACCCAGTCGTTCCAGTCTCTTCTGAAACGTCGCGATGCGTTCGCTCTGCGTCCCAGGAAGCCACCCTATTCGGTATGTGCGAGTGGGTTCGGGGCGGTTGTCGCCCCCGCAGGCAGCTGCCATCGGCCAGGCGGCAGCGCCGAGCGCGAAGGCACCGGCGCGCCGGAGGGCCTGCCGGCGCGTGATGGGGGCGCTCACGAGATCACCTCCGCCGCCTGCTGGAGGACCGAACGTGGGAAAGTCAGGCCAATGGCCTGGGCGGCCTTGAGGTTGATCACGAATTCGAATTTTGTCGGTCGCTCGATGGGGATCTCGCCCGGGTTAGCGCCCTTGAGAATCTTGTCCACGTAGGTCGCGGCGCGGCGCCAATTTTCCGCGATATTCGTCCCGTAGCTCATGAGCCCGCCAAGACGGACCGTGCTGCTGAAGGGGTGAATCGCAGGTAACCGGTGGGTTCTCGCGAAATCTACAATCTGAGGCGCATCGACGAGAAAGATATTGAGGTCGGCGTACGTGAGGCCATCAGCCCCTCCGGCGATCGCATCCTTCAAAGCGGTAGGAACTTCGTCGAGGCTTCGTGCTTCCAGCGGCAGCAGTTGCACACGCAGCGTCCGTGCCGCGTCCTCCATTTGCTTTAGCAGGAACTCGGGCTGAGGACCAGTCCGCGACCACATGTAAGCTGCTCGAGATAGGCCCGGGGATACTTCCTTCAGTAACTCCAGCCGCTTGCCGTATTCGTTCTCGATCCACAGGGTCAGGCCTGTGGCATTGCCGCCGGGCCGCGCCAGGCTCTCGACTAGGCCCTCGACGACCGGATCGCCCAAATTGGCAAAGACAATGGGAATGGTCCTGGTGGCCTGCGTTGCGGCGCGCGTGCCAGCTGTGGTGGAGGTCAGGATCAGGTCGACATCGACACCGACCAGCTCGGCCGCCAGCCCGGGGAGAAGCTCCACTCTCCCCTCCGCTACCCGTAACTCGATTGTGAAGTCTCGCCCCTCCACGTAACCGAGCCCCGCCATGCCCTCCCGAAATGCCCTTAATGAACCGACGGCCGCGGCCGTTTCGAGCGTGCCGGCTATGAGCACGCCGATCCGCGCGGGCTGAGTGACCTTCTTCGCGCCCCCACCGCAGGCCGCGAGCAGCGGCCACGCCGCCGCGCCGAGCGCGAGCGCGCCGGTGCGCCGCAGGGCCTGCCGCCTGGTGATGACTGCGTTCACTGGATCACCTCCATCGCCCGGATCGGAGCGCGGTGCCTGGTCATTGTTGCCATCAATTCCTCTATGGCGCGCGTAGTGTAGGCGATTTGAGCTTGCTCCCCTGGTCTCACTTTAAGTACTCCTGCTCTCGACTTCGGAGCCCAGTCTGGCGTCGAGAGCCCCGCGCGCCATCACAGGAACATGGGATTCTGGAGAGCCGTCAATCAATGGCAGGAACCTGTTATTGCTCGCCTGGCGGAACCGCTGTCGTCGCGAGCAGTCCTGAGCGCGTCGAAGGGCGGCGAAGCAATCCCGGGACGGGGCGCGGCCGTTGGGTGCGCCTGTACTCACGGTCGAAGCGTGCGCCCGAGATTGCCGCGGCCGCTGCGAAGCAATCCCGGGACGGGCGTTCCAGGTGAAGACCTGATCGTCGCGCAGGCACGCACCGGCGTGCCCGAGATTGCCGCGGCCGCTGAGGCGGCCTCGCAAAGACAGATGTGCGCCCCCGAGACCAGAGGACCGGACCTGTCCTTGCGAGCCTGCCGGCAGGCGGCGAAGCAATCCCGGGACGGGCGTTCCAGGCGCAGACATGGTCTGGCGCAGGCACGAACCGCGTGCGCGGGTTGCCGGCCGCTGAGGCGGCGTCGCAAAGACGGCTTCGGCGGCGGCGTAGCGGGTGTCCGAAGTGTCTTACGCAGCGCCAGCGCCACCAGGCGCCCTAGAGGAAGGACACCTCGGACTTGAGGCCTTCGTGCTCGAGGCGGGTCTCATAGGCGCGCGGAGCGTCGTCGATGGAGAAGGTGTGGCTGACGATCTGGCGCAGGTCGTGGAGGCTGGGCAGGAGCTCCAGGGTGCGCCGGTACTGGTCGATGGTGCCGTTCTGGGAGCCGGTGAGCACCAGCTCGTTGTAATGGATGGTATTGGGGTCGAGGTCGACCACCGTGTTCGGGGGGAAGCCGGCAAAGAGGCCGATCATCCCCTGGCGCCGCACGGCGCCGCCGAGCGCCGCCCCGGCCGCGGCCGCTGACCCCGCGCTGACGACGGCGACGTCGGCGCCGCCGCCGTCGGTCATGTCCTTGACGATGGCCGTGATGTCTTGACTGATCGGGTCGATCACGGCGATGGCGCCGAGCTTTCGCGCCCAGGCGCGGCGTCCTTCCTCCGGCTCGCTGGCGATGACAATGGCGCCGAGGCGGCGGGCGAGGACGAGGTGCAGCAGGCCCATGGGGCCGGCGCCGATCAGGAGCATGACCGTCCCGGGGCCGACCCTGAGTAGCTCGAGTGAGTTGAGCACGCAGGCCGTTGGCTCCAGGAGAGAGGCCTGGGGCAACGACAGGCCCTCCGGAAGCGCAAAGACGTGGCCCAGGCGGACGATCGGCTCCGGTACCAGCATGAACTCGGCCAGGCCGCCGTTCTCGTCGTAGCCCAGGGTCACGCGCGCGGGGCAGCGGTTGCGCTTGCCGGCGCGGCAAAACTCACAGGCGCCGCAGGCGATGATCGGGCAAAGAGCGACCGCGTCGCCGGTGGCAAACCCCCCGACGCCGTCGCCGACGATGGCGACCACGCCCGAGACCTCGTGCCCGGGCACGACGCCCGCGCGGGCATACTTCTCGCCCTTGAACACGCGGACGTCCGAATGACAGAGTCCGGCGGCGCCCGTACGGATGACGAGCTCGCCCGGCCCCGGTTCAGGGGCCGGCATCTCGACGACGGCCAGCTCGCCGGGGCCGCGGAAGACGCAGGCCTTCATCGGCGTCGTTCAGGTGGTCTTACGGGTACGTGGAGCTCGGGCGGGCTTGGCCGCCGGTTCGGCTTCGGCTTTCTTCCTGGCGGTACGACGGGCAGGAGCTTTCGCGGCCGGCTTGGCCGCGGACTTGGCGGCGGGCTTCTCTACCGCGGGCTTGCGGCTGAGAATCCCTCTGCGGCGCGGGGCCGGCGGCGGTGGGCTCTCAACGACTTCAGCGGGCTTGCGGCTGAGAATCCCTCTGCGGCGCGGGGCTGGCGGCGGTGGGCTCTCAACGACTTCAGCGGGCTTGCGGCTGAGAATCCCCCTGCGGCGCGGGGCCGGCGGCGGTGGGGTCTCAAGGACTTCGGCGGGCGGTGGGGGCGCGGCAGCGCGCCGGCGCGGCGCGGGGGTGGAAGCGGCGGCGGCCACCGCTCGGGCGACCGCGAGGTTGAACTTCTTCAGGAGGCGAGATTTCGACCGGGCCGCGGCGTTGGCGTGGATGACGCCCTTCTGCGCTGCCTTATCGAGGGCGCTGATGGCCTCCCGCACCGCGCTCTCGGCGCCCGTGGCGTCGTTGGCGATCGTGACCAAAGCCTTCGACAGGATCGTCCTGGTCCGGCTCTTGACCGAGCGGTTGCGCTCACGGCGCTTGATCGATTGGCGCAGGCGCTTCTCGGCCGAGATACCCTTTCGGCTCGGTTTCGGCAAAGCAGGCTCCTTCGGGATTGAGTGCTAGGGATCGTATCGCAGGGCCCCGTTTCTGTCTATTGCCGCTTGGGCCGAACCTCCCTCGGCCCTGGCCCTCCCTTTGAGGGAGAAGGCATCTACGCCTCACCCTGGCCCCTGCCAAAGGTAAGAGGGTTAGGGGTGGGGGCCGGACGGGCGGCGTGTTCAGGTGCCGGCTGCAATACTAGGCCGATGGCGGAAGCGAATCCCCCGGATGTCCGGGCCCAGGCGCCCAGCCTGACCACGGCCGCATTGATCGTGGCGGCCGGGTTCCTGGGCAGCCGGGTCCTCGGGCTCCTGCGCAGCGTTATCATCGCCCACAGCTTCGGGACATCACCCGAGCTCGACGCCTATTGGGTGGCGTTTCGACTTCCCGATCTCGTCTTCCAGCTCCTGGCCGGCGCCACTCTGGCCAGCGCCTTCATTCCGACTTTCGCCCGCGTCGAGACGCGTGACGGCGCCGAGGCCGCCTGGCGCCTGGCCAGCTCCGTTCTGAATCTGGTGCTCCTGGCGACCATGGCCGTAGCGGCGCTGGCCTTCCTTCTCGCGCCCAGGGTCGTACCGTGGCTGGCGCCCGGCCTGGGTCAGGAGTCGGGGCGCCAGGAAGAGCTGCGCTCGCTCGCGGTGGACCTCACGCGGCTGATGCTCGTGTCGCCGGTGCTGTTCTCGGTGAGCGGAATGTTCATGGGTATCCTCAACGCCCGCCGTCACTTCCTCACGCCCGCGATCGCGCCGATGGCCTACAACCTGTCCATCATCGCCGCCACTCTCATCTCTCCCGACGTGCACGTCCTGGCGGCCGGCGTCGTCGCGGGCAGCGCCCTCCATCTCGCCGTCCAGCTGCCCGACCTGAGGCGCGCGGGCATGGTCTATTCCTTTGTAGCGCGCTGGCGCGATGCCGCCGTACGCGAAGTCGGAGTGCTAATGGCGCCACGGATCCTGGGACTGGCCGCCGTGCAGCTGAACTTCCTGGTCACCGTGTTCTTCGCATCGAAGATTACCGACGGCGCCATTTCGGCCGTGAACTTCGCCTGGCTCATCCTCATGACGCCGGTCGGCGTGATCGGTATGGCGATCTCCACGGCCGTGTTCCCTACGCTGGCCGGCCACGCCGCCGCGAGTGAAGGCGACGCCCTGGCTGACAGGCTTTCGCGCACGTTTCGCCTGATCGTCTTCCTCAGCCTGCCGGCCGGCGCCGGCCTCGCGCTCCTGGCTAAGCCCCTGATCGTCGTCCTTCTTCAGCGCGGGGCTTTCGGGTCAGACTCAACGGCACTGGCTTCCGAGGCTCTTGCCTTCTACGCCCTCGGCCTGTGCGCCCATACGACAATTGAAATACTGAGCCGGGGCTATTA
Organism: uncultured Dehalococcoidia bacterium; assembly: GCA_964422735.1. GTDB lineage: Bacteria > Chloroflexota > Dehalococcoidia > DSTF01 > WHTK01 > CAYRCD01. Next base: position 21,007 of record CAYRCD010000041.1, read on the forward strand.
CGCGCTGGCCGATACGCGCACGCCGGTGGTGTTCGCCGTCACTTCCATGATTCTCAACGCCGCTCTCAGCGCCGCCCTCTATGGACCCCTGGAAGTGCGCGGCGTTGCCATCGCCCTGTCCGCCTCTGCGGGCCTCGAGGCGGGCCTCCTCTACCTGTTCCTGTGCCGGCGCATACCGCGCCTCGCGTCAGCGTCCTTGCGCGCGTCGGCGGCGCGCGCCGCGGCCTCAACGGCGGCGATGGCAGCGACCATGGGCCTGGCGCTCTTGGTCCTGGAGCGCGGCGGCGGCCTCGACGCGAGCCGCACGGCGGGCGCGCTCGCCGCCCTGGCCATCGCCGGTTCCCTGGGGGTGGCCGCTTTTCTCGCCACTGCCGTCGCCCTCGGCGCCGGAGAGGTCTGGCTGGTCGCGGCGCAGGTCCCCTGGCTCGGCCGGCGCCTGCCGGCCAGCCTCGGGCCCGACCGGACGTAGCCGGGCCGCTACGCTCCCGACTCCTCGCGCAACCTCCGTCTGGAGCCTGACAGCCGCGACGGTTCGCCGCGACGAAAGCTGATAGTATGGACGCGGGAGCACGTCCGCCCCGTCCACTACCATGCCATACCCAATTCTCGAGGTCCGCGACCTCCGCACTTACTACCACGACCGCAAGGTCGTGCTCAAAGCCGTCGATGGCGTCAGCTTGACGCTCGAAGAGGGTACCGTGCTCGGCGTGGTGGGGGAGAGCGGCTGCGGCAAGTCGACCCTGGCGCTCTCGATCCTCAACCTGGTGCCCCACCCCGGCTACATCGAGTCGGGTAGCGTCCTCTACCGCGGGCGGAACGTCCTCGAGATGTCGCAAAGTGACCTGCGGACCGTGCGCGGCCGCCAGATCTCGATGATCTTTCAGGACCCGATCGCCGGTCTGAACCCCGTGCTGACCGTCGGCCAGCAAGTCGAAGAGATGATCACCACGCATACCGGGATGAGCAAGGGCGAGTCGCATCGCATGGCGCTCGAGCTGCTGGCCAACATGGGCCTGCCGGACCCGAGCCGCATCGCCGACCGCTTCCCCTTCCAGCTCTCCGGCGGCATGGCCCAGCGCGTGATGATCGCTATCGCGACAGCCCTGAAGCCGGCAGTCCTCATCGCCGACGAACCCACGTCGGCGCTGGACATGACCGTGCAGGCCCAGATCCTCGAGGAGCTGCGTCGCCTCCAGCGCCAGGGGGTCTCAATCATCCTGATCACGCACGACCTCGGCGTGATTGCCCAGATGGCGGACAAGGTCGCCGTGATGTATGCAGGCCGCATAGCCGAGGAGGGCACGGCGGAGACCCTCTACCGGCGCCCGCGTCACCCCTACACCTGGTCGCTGCTGGCTTCGCTGCCGCGTCTGGACGAGGATGTGCACCGCCTGCGCCAGGTGCGCGGGCGTCCGCCGGACATGACGAAGCTCCCGGCGCAGTGTGCCTTCGTCCCCCGCTGCGCGAAGGCGCGAAACGAGTGCCGGGCACTGGACTCTCCGCCCCTGGCGCTGATCGAAGAAGACCACCTCGTGGCCTGCTATAACCCGATGTACCACGCCGAGGAAGCGGACGAGGACGAGTCCGAAGACGACGACGCCTGAGGGCGTAGGCCGGCCATTCAGCCCGGCAGGTCCCTGGACCTGGTGCGGGGCTGGGGCAGGGCTGACACTCCGTTCGAGCGGGAACTCTCTCGTAACCTTAGAGAGAGCCGTCATCGCGTGCATTGAGACTCCCGTCTGGCCGTCCGAACCCGCTAAGCTGTCGCCCCGTTAGCGGTCTGCCTACTCGGCACCGACTAGCCGAAAGTGATCGACAATGAGGCGAGCGACTTCGTCGGGTTGGAGGCGTGTGTTATCGATGACAAGCGTGTCTGGTTCAGGCGCGACAGAGAATTCGGGCCTCGCAAGCATCCCGCGCAACACCTCGACAGACGTGAGCTTACCTGTTTCCGCACGACCTGCGGACTGAACCCTCTTCTCGAGGACGCTTCGCTCGCACGTCAGCTGCACGAAATAGGAACTACCGCCGGTCCGCTCGGCCCCGGCGCCGTACTGGTCGGCTTGGGCCATGACGACGGCCGTGGGAGCAAGAAAGGTGGCGATTAGGCTCAGGTCGGCTGCCGTTGCCTCTTCGAAGACAACGTCACGCAGCCGGCTCTCCAGACGCCAGAAGCGTTCGCTGCCGAAATCGAAATAGCCACGCGCCCAGTCGATGGTCGTGTGGTTGTCTGCAAGCTTGAAGCCCGTACGCTTGGACAGCGCACGCGCAACCGTCAGCTTCCCCACTCCGGGTGGCCCATAGACGTAAACGATTTTGATTGCGACCACCTGTCCCTACGCGAAGCCTGTAGGAGCTTTTGGGCTCGAATCCACGGCCACAGGGTTCCCTAGGAGCCAACGGTTGGCCGCCGGCCGCTGCCGGTGAAGCTCGCCAGTTCGACGATGAGCATATCGAGGGCGGTCTCGATGTCGAGGACGCCGGTCTTGACCGCGACGTCGGTTTCGAACA
>CAYRCD010000042.1:0-22141 GCA_964422735.1 uncultured Dehalococcoidia bacterium
AATACGACGGAAGCCGCTACGCCGGCTCACAGCTCCAGGCGAACGCGCTCACGGTACAGGGTGCCCTGGAGGATGCAATCGAGAAGAGCACCGGCGAGCGGGTGAGAGCGGCCTTCGCCGGCCGCACGGATGCCGGAGTGCACGCCAGGGGACAAGTCGCCTCTTTCCGGTCGACAAGCCGTCTCAGTGCCGGCGTGATCCAGCGCGCGCTCAACGCTTGGCTCCCGCAAGACATCGTGGTCCGCGCGGCCGTGGAGGCCGACCCTGCGCTTGACGTGCGACGCCATGCTCTGCGCCGCCGCTACCGCTACCTGATCGACAACCAGCCCACACGGGCCGCCCTCGGCCGTAACCGGGCATGGCACCTGCCCCGGCGCCTCGACATTCAGGCCATGGCTGACGCGGCGGAGAGGTTGATCGGGGAGCGCGACTTTCGCGCCTTCGCCGGGAGCCCGGACCGGCCGGAAGCAAGCACGGTGCGACGCCTTGATCGCCTCGAGGTGAGCCCTGGAGGTACGCACGTCCGGATAGACGTTGTTGCCAACTCGTTCCTGCCGCACCAGGTCCGCCGCATAGCCGGCTCGCTGGTCGAGGCCGGCTATGGCCGCCTGTCGCCCGCCGATTGCGCCGCCCTGCTCGAGGGCCGGCCGGCCTCCGCGGGGCCGGTCGCGCCCGCCTGTGGGCTCTATCTCATGGCCGTCGAGTACGCGCTGCCGCTGTTTTCCGGCCTGGAATCAGGCGAAGGCGCGTGCTAGGATCAACGTTTGTGAAGACCTACGCGCTGCGCGCCTCAGAGATCGAGAAGAAGTGGCGGGTGTTCGACGCCGAGGGCAAGCCCCTGGGCCGTCTCGCGACTCAGGTCGCGATCGCCCTGCGCGGTAAAGATAAGCCGACCTTTAGCCCTCATCTCGACATGGGCGACTTCGTCATCGTGACCAACGCTTCGAAGGTGAAGCTGACCGGTCAGAAGCTCACTCAGAAGCTCTACCGCCGCCACACCGGTTATCTCGGCGGTTTGCGCGAGGTCCGACTCGACGTCCAACTGGCCAAGCACCCGGACCGTGTAATCCGAGAGGCGGTCTGGGGAATGATCCCGAAGGGGCGCCTGGGCCGCGCCCAGATCCGTCACTTGAAGGTCTATCCGGGACCTGACCACCCTCATGAAGCCCAGGTGAACGCCGGAAAAGGGAAGAAGCCGGCCGCTGGAGCAGGTCCCGCGCAGGTAAGAGAGGCAGCGGCATCGTGACGAGCCAGCAATACTTTCACGGCACCGGCCGCCGCAAGACGGCAACGGCGCGCGTGCGTCTTTACCCCGGCGCTCAGGAAGTGATCGTCAACGGCCGCTCGCTCAAGGACGCTCTTCCGCGCATCATCCTCCAGGAGACCGCCCTGCGGCCCCTCAACGTAACCGGCAACCAGGGCAAGTTTGGTGTCCAGGCCAAGGTCGCGGGCGGCGGCACCTCCGGCTGGGCCACGGCGATCTCCCACGGCGTTGCCCGCGCTCTGGTCGCGTTCGACGAGAGCCTCAAACCCGCGCTGCGCAAATATGGCCTGCTAACGCGCGATGCCCGCATGAGAGAGCGCAAGAAATACGGCCTCCGGCGCGCGCGCAAGGCGGCTCAGTACACCAAGCGATAGACGCAGTAATAAGCTATAAGTAATAAGTAATAAGGTTGCCGGTTCAACCTATCCCACTTCGTTGAGGCCCGCCGGGACGCCAGCTGCTGACTACTCATCACTGATCACTGATCCCTTCTTCGCCAGCTGCTCTTTTAGCCAGTCGATATTGTCGTTCTCGGCGGGCCGGGCGCCGTTGAGCATGCCAAGGTAGAAGCTGACGAAGTCGCCGAAGTGGACGGCGGCAAATTGAGCCGCGAGCCGGCTCTTCTCGGGGATGACGAAGCGCTCCACGGTCATGCCCGCCCCCTCGAACAGTCGAATCGTCGGACCGTAACGAAGGCGAATCCGCGGCGACAGCGATTCGTGATCGAGGAAGACGGCGTGAGTTGCCCTGACGAGCTCCGCGTCGTGTAGCAGGCCGACCACGAGGTTGTGGTCCAGCTCGGGCAGCTCATCCCAGAAAGCGAAGTGATCGGCGTTCTCGTTCAGCTGAGTGCGCCAGCGGCTGGCCACCGGAGCGACGAAGCCGGCGCCGATCATGAGAGGCAGGCGGCCGCGCAGGCGCCGCGCCAGGGCTTTCGCGGGGTTATTGCTCTCCGGTACGTCCGCGGCGATTTTCGAGCGCACAGTCTCCACCGCGGCAACGGCCTCCGCGATGCTGGCATCGGTGACGGCGAGCGCTCCCGCGGCCTGGGCGATGGCGAGTAGGCGGGTGAAAGCGTGGCCGAAGGCCGCGCGTGGCAGCGGCGGGAAGGCGTAGGTCAAAGCCGGCACGTCCGCCGCGGCCGCCATCTCGGCGAGGCGGCCGCCGGTCGTGATTACGACCTTCCTGGCGGGCGTCCTGAGCGCGGCCTCGAAAGCGGAGAGGGTCTCCTCCGTGTCGCCGCTGTGGCTGCAAGCGACGATCAGAGTCCGGTCGTCGAGCCAGCGTGGCAGGTCGTAGCCGCGGACGACGGTTACCTCAGCCTCGCTTTCCTCGAAAGCCAGGGCACGGAGGAAGTCGCCGGCGATCGCCGAGCCGCCCATACCGGTGACCACGATGCGATTGATCTCCGCGTAGCCGGCCGGAAGCGAGAGCTTCCGCGTGGCCAGCCAGGCCTCTTCGCAGTGCCGGGGCAGGCCATGGACCAGCGCATAAGCGCCGTCGGGGTCGAGTCGAGCGCGAAGGGCGGGGTCGTCCATCTCCGACATTACGTCAGACTCCTGCCAGGGCGCGACCGGCTTCGAGGAGGGGGCGCACTAGGGCCTGGTCGGTGGTCTCGGTGTAGATGCGCAGAAGGGGCTCGGTGCCGGAAGGCCGAACGAGGAGCCAGCCGCCGTTCGCCAGCTCGAAGCGGAAACCGTCGAGTTGGTCTTGTCCCGACACCGCCATACCCGCCAGATCGGCCGGCCTGGCCGAGGCCACGCGGGCGATCGCGGCCTCGCGTTGCCCGGGCTGGAGGTGGACGTCCACGCGGTCGTAGTAGTGACGGCCAACCTTCTCGTACAGGTCCTCCACCAGCTGTGACGGCGTTCTCCCGGACCGGGCGAGAAGGTCGAGAAACAGGAGCCCGGCGAAGCTACCGTCGCGCTCGGGCACGTGCCCGGCAAATGCATAGCCGCCGCTCTCCTCGCCGGCGGCAATCGCTTTCGTCTCCATCATCTTGGGGCCCACGAACTTGAAGCCCACGGCCGTTTCGTGCACGGGCACACCATAAATTTCGCCCAGCCGGTCCACCATGCGCGTGCTCGTGATCGAGCGGACAAGGGGACCACGCTGGCCGCGGTATTCCAGCAGGTAGTAACAGAGGAGCGCATAGGTCTGCAGCTGGTCAACGAACGCGCCTTTCTCGTCGATCACCCCCAGGCGGTCGGCGTCACCGTCGGTGGCGAGCCCGACTGAGGCTCCCATCGCGAGCACTTTGTCCGCCAGGTCGGTCAGGTTTCGGGTGATGGGCTCGGGCGCCGTCATGCCCGGAAACGCCGGATTTCGGTCGGCGCGGATCTCGGTGACGCGCGTGCGTCCGCCGCCGGCAAGCCCGCTGAGGACCCCTGCGCCGGTGGAGTGCATCGCGTCGAAGACCACGTTTAGACCGGAGTCGCGGACGTGGCTAAGGTCGATGACGCGGGCGACGTGCGCGACGTAAGCCGGGCGCGGGTCGAAGATCTTGATGCGTCCGATGCGAGTCGCCTCGTCCAGAGGCAGGCGCGGTACGCGGGCATCGGCCTGCGCGGCGTCGATGCCCCCTTCCAGGGCCGCGACGACTTCAGGCGGAGCACTGCCGGCGTATTCGGGCTTGTACTTGAAGCCGCTGTAGCGGGCGGGGTTATGGGATGCTGTGATGACCACGGCGCCGCCGGCGTTTTTGTCCAGAATGGCGTGACAGGCCATCGGTGTCGGCGCCGGACGCTCGCAGAGCAGGACGTTGATGCCGTGCGCCGCCACGACCTCGGCTGTCGCGGCGGCAAAGTCCTCGGAAGCGAAGCGAGTGTCGTAACCCACGACGAGGCCGCGGCCGGCGAGCCCCGTGCGTTCCAGGTAACGCGCCACGCCTTCGGCGCAATAGCGCACGTTCTCGAACGTGAACTCCTCGGCGATGATCGCCCGCCAGCCGTCGGTGCCGAAACGGATGACAGTCGCTGTGCTCACGGCAGTTCGGCCCCGCGGCCTGGCTGTCCGGAAGGAGTCGTGTGCGTGTAAGACGTGACGCCGGGCCTCACCCCGCCACTTCCTCCGGCTCGAGGCGGGCGCCGGGCGGCAGGTGAACGCCCCGCTTGACCTTGGCGCCGTCGGCGAGGACGGCGCCCTCGACAACTGCCCCGTCGCCGACCCAGGCGCCCTTACCCAGGACACTATCACGGACAACGGCTTCGGAGCCGATCTTCGCCTCGGACCAGATCACCGAGCGCTCGATCGTGGACTTGTCGCGCACGGCGCAGCGGTCACCCAGCACCGTGGGACCGACGACGCGCACCCCCCCGCCGATGCGCGTGGCTCGTCCCACGATCACGCGTCCCTCGAAGACGGCGTCGGGCCAGATCTCGCTCTCGACTCCGACAGACGGCCGGTTCTCGCGCAAGTCGCCGGGCAGCCATTGCGGGATCCGCCCGCTGAGGAGGTCGTGATGGAGTTGCAGGTAGCGCTCGCAGGTGCCGACGTCCATCCAATAGGCATCGGAAGGGTAGCCGAGGACCATAAAGCCCTCGGCGATGAGCGAGGGGAAGACGAGCTGCTCGAGCGAGCGGTCCATCTTCTCGTCTGGTATGTGGTCCAGCACCTCGGGCTCGAATAGCCAGGTGCCGGCGTTGGCGAAATTGCTCGGCGCCTCTCCCGGGGGCGGCTTCTCCACGAAGCGCATGATGCGGTCGCTGCGGTCCATCTCGGCAACCCCGAAGCCGCTGGGATCTTCAACAGACGCCAGGTAGATGCTGACGATGGCGCCGCGTTCGCGGTGGCGCGCCGCCATGTCCGCCACGTCCAGGTCAGTGATCACGTCGCCGTTGCAGACGAAGAACGCGCGCACGAAGTCGCGCGCGGCCTGCTTGACCGCGAGGCCGGAGCCCAGGGGCTCGGTCTCGTAGGAGTAGGTGATGCTTATGCCAAGGGCGGTCCCGTCGCCGACTGCGTCTTCGATGCGACGGTCGCCGGCCGAGGCCGCGAGAACGATGCGGTCGACGCCGTGGCGCCGCAGGTTGTCGATTAGATGAGTGATGAGCGGCCGGTTGAGGACGGGTATGAGCGGCTTGGGCACGGCGTAGGTCAGGGGCCGGAGCCTCGTGCCGCCGCCGCCGACCAGGATGACCGCGTTCATCCGCCAAAGCGTACACGCTCGAAGATCACGAGTACAGGGGGACGGCGTGATCTGGCCCGCCTTGCTGCGGCGCCCGGCATGGCTGCGTATACTGGCGCAGTGAAAGCGAGTCGCTCCCGCGTTCAGGCGGCGGTGGAACGCAGCCTGCAGCGCCTGCTGCTGTCCGCCATGATCGGCGCGGTTACGATGCTTCTCGAGCGCGCGATGCGGCGGCTGATCGAATCGGCTCCGGCGGCCGGGATCGGCGGAAACAGCGGGAAGTCGTTACTTTCTTGGGCGGCGGCGAAGCTCCAGCATCAGGCCGCCGGTGAGGGCGCTCCCGAGGGCCCCGAGCGCGACGGGGACCCAGCGGGGCGCACGCTCGGAGTTAGCGCTCATCGCCGTGCCGACGATCGCCGTGCCGGCGCCGAAGGCCAGCGCTAGCTGACGGCTGGCGTGCCCGATCGTCTCCTCCAGGTTCTCCGTCCCGCGGAAGTTCACCTGCAGGTTTCCCCCCGGCCGCGCGCCGAGCAACCCCTCTATCGCCTCGATCACACGGTTGACGCGGACGCTCGCCTTCTGGAACTCGTACATCCACTTGCTGGGGCTGAAGCTCGAGGCCAGCCGTCCCACGGCATGGCGCAGCACGAACGCGCCGGCCACCGTGAATGGGTCGAGCGTCGGGTCCAGGTCCGCGACCGCCAGCTGCATCTGCCCGAAGGCCTTGCCCGTCAGCATGAGCGAGGTCGGCACGCGGACGTTGTTGCGCAAGGAAATCTCCGTGATCTCCTGCAGGAGCTGTCCGAACTGGATCTCCCTGAGCGCCAGGTTGCGGTAGCGGCCGACGAGCTTGGCGACTTCGGCGCGGAATGAAGCGAGGTCGACATCCTGGCCCGGCTTTCCCGTGCTCGCGAGCATGAGGACAACCTCGGATAGGAAGGACGCGTCCTCCTGGGCGAAGGCGAGGAGCAGAAGCAGGACCAGCTCGCGCACGGAGGGCTCGACTTCGCCCACCATGCCCAGGTCGAGGAAATAGATGCGGCCGTCCCACCACTTGAGGTTGCCCGGGTGGGGATCGGCGTGGAAGAAGCCCTCCAGCATGACCTGGCTGTAGAACGATTCGAGCAGCTGGCGGGCGGCTTCCCGGCGCTCCGCGCCCTCCGGAGCCTCGCTGAGGCGGCCGCCGCCGACTTCCTCCATGACCAGCAGCCGCGCCGTCGAAAAGGCCTCGTAGACGTCCGGCACCGCGAGACGGGGGAAGGGCTTGAGGACCTCCTTCATTCGCCGCAGGTTCCCGGCCTCCTGGCGGAAGTCGAGCTCGCGCCGCAGCGAGAGCGACAGGTGCTCGATGATCCCCGGCAGGTCGAAGACGCGACGGAAGGCCGGGCGGTTCGCGGCCTTCGCCGCGAACATCTGCAGGAGGCCGAGGTCGTCCATGATGTCGCGTTCTGCCGTCGGCCGCTGGACCTTGATCACGACGCGCTCGCCCGACTCCAGCGTCGCGCGGTGCACCTGGGCGATCGTCCCCGCCGCCAGGGGCTGGGGATCGATGCTCGCGAAGACGTCTTCCCAGGGCACACCCAGCTCGCGCTCCATTGCGGCCACGACCTCTTCCTGGCTTAATGGCGTTACCCGCTCCTGGAGGTTGGCGAGTTCCTCGAGGAAAGATGGGGGCACCAGGTCGGGCCGGGTCGACAGGATCTGGCCGAGCTTCGCGAACGTGGGGCCGGACTCATCCAGGGCTTCGCGCAGGCGTCTAGCCCTCGCGCGCATGAAGTCCTCGTCCTGGTGCGGCCGCGTCAACAGCTCGCGCAGGCCGGCGCGGACCATGATCCGGCCGATGCGCCACGCCCGCCGGAGAAGGCGGGTGTCTTCGTGCTCGGTCTGCGCGAGCTCGTCCCGCGACCCGAACCGGGCGATAGCGGGCTCGGCGTCCGAGGTGTTGACGATGATCACGGTGCAACGCGCGTTGTGTGAGATCCGGTTGGGGATGTTGCTCAGCAGGAACTCTTTTCGCCCCGCCATGCCCACGTTGCCCACGACCACGACGTCGATGTCCCCGTCCTCCACTTCTTTCAGGATGGCCGCGGCCGGGTCGCGGTCGACGACGACCCGAGCCCGTCCCCGCTCGCCCGCGAGGACCTCGGCAAAGCGGCGCAGCGTCTCCTCGGTGAAGGCGACGTCGATCTCAGCGGCGTCGGGAGATGCGCCATTCTGCGAGTGGGGGACGACAACCTGGAGCAGGACGAGTTCGGCCGCGTAGCCCGCCGCCATCGCCGCCGCCCAGCGCACGGCGGCGTCGGCGCTCTCCGAGCGGTCCGTCGCGGCCAGCACGCGCCTGACACCGGGAAGGGATGAGATTGTCATCGGGTTCGCCCCGCTGGAATTATGTCTCGTCATTCTAAGCGAGAGGTTTCAAGGAGGGAAACTGAGCGCGTCGGTGATTGTAGGTGCCCGGCACCCCCGACGGGCCCGGGCGCGGTCACGCCTCGCTTGCGGCCTCAGATTCGAGTTTGTTTGGTATTTTTTGGTTTCTCGGGCCTCGCGAGGCGCTCGAGGGCGGCCGGGCGGTAGTGAAGCATCCTTCAGGGTAGCGCGGCAGTCGAGGATGTCTAAGGGGCCGGTGGCACCAATGTTTGAGAGGCAGCGACTGGCGCTGGATGGCCACGGAAACGCGAAGGTGCCTATCCAGCTAAGCGCATCGTAGGTTTGGTGTGATATGATTGAACCCAAGCTTTTCGAGAAAGGAGGTGAGAATGCCATGAGCGACGAGCTACGGAAGCCTGGCGAAAAGGCTGGGACGTCTGGTCAGTACGAGATCGTCGGCCCTCGCGGCGGTGATCGCGGCGGCGCCGAGCGGACTGTAACCAAGGGTGAGCCCTTGCCGCCGACGCCGGAAAAGGGCGAACGGTACCGATTGGCGGACCCGACCAAGCATTAGAAGGGGGCCTTGTGCCAGCTATCTAGGGGCGGCGAGCCGAATGGCGGACCGCCCCTTAGTTTTAGCGAGACTATCGACCACTGGTTAACGCTCAGAACATTTGTTAGGATTAGGCCGTATGTCGGAGACGCCGCGACCAGGCCTTGGCGATGCCTTCTTTGGCACGCCCGTTGGGGCGGCGATCGAGGGCGGGAGCGAAAACGCTACCATAGTTCCGGTAACTCCACCCGATCTCGACGCAATTCAGGCAGATTCCGAAAGACAGGCGCTGCCTGAGCAGGAGAAGCTGTTCCGCGTTGCGCCGCGGGTGCGCTCCAAGCTGCACAACCTGCCCGACCCGACGCGGCCGCCGCTGGGGTTCGTGCCCGGCCGGGGCTACGACGTCGTCTTCCCGTTCATCAAGCTGCCCCATCTGGCGCCGAACCTTAACGGCGACTGGGTGCAGTTCGGCAGCCCGCACCTCGAACCGAACCGCCTGTACTACGGCGACAACCTCCAGGTGCTGCGGACGCTGCGGAGCAACTCTATCGATCTCATTTACATCGACCCGCCCTTCTTCTCGGGCGCCGAGTACAACGTCATCTGGGGCGACACCAACGAGGTGCGCACCTTCAGCGACATTTGGGAGGGCGGGCTCGACACGTACCTGATCTGGCTAAACGCCCGTCTCTGGGAGATGCGCCGCGTCCTCAAGCCCACGGGTTCAATCTACGTGCACTGCGACTGGCATGCCAGCCACTACATCAAGGCCGAGATGGACAAGATTTTCGGCTATGAGAACTTCCAGTCAGAGATCATCTGGAAGCGCACGTCTGCTCACAACGATCCCAAGGGGTACGGCGCGATTCACGACGTTTTGCTGTTCTACGGAAAGGGGGCTGTCCGGAAATGGAACCCCAGCTACTCCACAGACGAAGAAGCCTACGCTCGCTCCCACGACTTCATGACCGATCCAGACGGGAGAGTCTATCGACTCCGGGACGTCACTGCGCGTGATCATGGCAGCGCCGGCGTCGGTCTACGTTATGTGTGGAGGGGCATCACGCCGCCTCCGGGACGAACGTGGACCATGCTGGAACACAAGATTGAGGCTCTCTTTGCCGAAGGCCTAGTCATCCTGAATCGAAATGGCTTTCCGCGAATGAAGCGGTACGTCGACGAACTGCCCGGCGTGCCGTTACAGGATATCTGGCTGGATGTGGGCCTTAATTCAGCTGCCAAGGAGCGCATAGGCTATCCGACCCAGAAACCCGAAGCGCTCTTGGAACGAATTATTAGCGCGAGTAGTGGCCCCGGAGACATCGTCGCTGACTTCTTCTGCGGCGGCGGCGTCGCGCCCGCCGTCGCCCAACGCCTCGGGCGCCGTTGGATTGCCTGTGACTCCTCGCGGGTCGCGGTCTCGGTGACTCTGAACCGGCTCGTCTCCCTCGGCGAAGAGGCGTCAGGCGTGACGTCGAACTACGGACGTGCTGGTCCTCTCCAAGCGAAGCTGGAGATGCCCGAGGTGAAGGCTCCCGTCCCAGACATTCGTGTCCATTACGTCGGCGTCTACCCAATGGACAGGTTCAAGGCGGTCGACCAGCCGGTGTTCGAGAGCTTCATCCTTGCCTGCCTGGCAGCGCCCGCAGACAACTCGGAGAGCGCGATCAGCGGCTGGCGGTCGGGGCGGGAGCCGCTACGGGTGGGGCCGGCGGATCCCGACGCGGCGCCCGACCCCAAGGACGTTCAGGCGTTCTTCGAGGCTGTGATTCGGACGCTGCAGCCGAATGTTCGAACGATGGCGCGCTACGCCTGCTGGCGCGTGTCGCCGGAGCTGGCGGTCTACCGCCGGCGGCTTTCCGACTACGTGCGGCGCAACATTCAGCCGCGCGGCGCGGACCTGGACTTCGACTTCCTTCTGATCGACAGCGAGGAGTTTCGGGAGCGCATCCGGCAGAAGTACCCGGACGCCGATGACAACGAATTCCTGCTCCGGTTCACGAAAGAGCCGGTGATTGGGGAGATCGCGGCGATGCGCCTGGCAGCCAGGAAATTCCGGTTCGAAGCGCGGGACGCGGCCAGTACGAACGCGGGCGGCTACCTGGTGAACTGCCAGTGGGACTTTTCGTTCCAGCGGGGCCACTTCGCCGCCGACCGCGATTACGTCCTCGGGCGTACCGAGCTGAAGGGCAAGGACGCGAAGCGTGCCGGGCACAAGTTCGAGGCGGTGCTCACGGCCGAGCACACGTTTTCTGCCGCCGGCGTGTACACGGTCGGCTGCCGGGTGCAGGACAACTTGGGCGCCGAGACGGTGCGGACCATCGCGATCGAGGTGGGATAGGTGGCGAAGCCCAAACCCGCGGCCGAACCGCGGACAGACAATCAGATTCGGGCGCTGATGCTCCGGTATTTCTATGACAGGAACAAGAACGCGACCAGCGCGAAGGGGAAGAAGGGCGCGGCAGTCAAGATCAGCGATGTCAAAGCCGAGCTAAAGGCTCAACACGCGCTCTCGCAACAAGAAGTGCAGAGTAACCTCACTTACCTAATCAGCCAGGGTTGGGTCGAAGAGGATTCAATCAAGAAAGAGTTCACAGGCAAGAGAGGTACGGTAATTCCCTCCACAACAACCTTCTACCGCATAACCGCAGCCGGGATCGACAAGATCGCAGGACCGGGAGAATTCACGATGGCCAAGTTTCACGGAATCAAGATCGAAGCGACGGGGCAAAACATAATTACAGTTGGCGACGGCAATCAAGTGGACGCAAAGTACGGCAACATCGGCGAAGCCTTGGCCGAATTGCGTAAGGCGGTCACTGACTCCGGGGCGCACGACGCTGACAAGCTCGCATACGTCGCGGACATTGATACGATACAGTCTCAGCTTGCAAAGCCTTCTCCCAATAAGAATATCGTCGCTGCTGCATGGGAAGCGGTCAAAGGCGCGGCGACGATCAACGGATGCGCCTCGCTGGTCGTGACGGTTGGGAACCTCTTGGCAGGTTTCCTCGCATGAGCACGCCGTAGCGGCGGTGCAGGTGAAATGAGATGAACTACGCATTCGCCCCGCACGAGGCGAACTTCCGCGACTGGAGGAGCGCCGGCTATCCCGGCCTGCCAGAAAGAGGGCGCGACTTCCTGCGGCACCTGGATGCGCCCGACTTCTCGCCGCCGTTGTGGCGGCACCAGGGCGAGGCAATCCGGCGCTGCATCTATGCCTACGACGTGCTCGGCATGAAGGACGTCCTCACCAACGTGGTCACCGGCGGCGGCAAGACGGTGATCATTGGCGCCGTCATCGCCTACATGATGCAGGTGCACGGGATCACCCAGCACCTTATCCTGGTGCCGAACACGATAGTGCGAGAGCGGCTGCTCGACGCCTTCGACATCAACAAGCCGGAGTACGTATTTGGCGAGTTCCCCTTCTTCTTCGGCGCCGAGAAGGACGCGCCACGGCGGATCGCGACCCACGTGATGAAGGTCGGCGAGAATGCGGCGGGTATCCGGAGCGCGGACATCATCATCGGCAACGTCCACCAGCTTTACGAGGGCAAGGACAACTGGAAGGTCATCGCGGAGAACTGCGACCGGCTCTGCATCTTCAACGACGAGGCCCACAACACACGGGCGGAGCAATACAACGACTTGATCAACAAGCTCAAGCCCAAGCGCTTCTTCCGCCTGGACACGACGGCGACGCCGAACCGCCTCGACGGCCTGCACCCGGACAGCGAGATGATCTACGTCTACGGGATCCGCGAGGCGATGCACGACAAGGTTGTCAAGCGGGTCGTCGTCTTCGAGCCCGAGATCGAGAAGGTCAAGTTCACTTTTTACGACTGGGAGACGAAGCAGGAGATCAGCGCCGAAGAAGTTCCGTGGGAGCAGATCGAGGCGCGTAAGATTCCCGCGGTGCGTTACACCATGAGCCCGGAACCGATGGCGCAGCAGATCGCGATCGCGATGGAGTGCCTGCGACACCAGCGGTTGACCGTGCCGCCGGGCGATGACGGGAAGCCGCTGTATAAGCCTTTGCTGTTTGTTGTGGCTCTCAACATCAAAGACGCTGAAGCCATTGCGAGAACCCTGGAGGACCAGCTTCTCGACGCTGAACCAGTCCGCGTGCTCCTGATCCACAATGAATCGGACGAGGAAAAGCGCGATGAAGCGATGGCGATCAACAAGAGCTACAGAGAGTCGAAATACGACGCGATCGTATCGGTGATGATGCTACGCGAGGGATGGGATGTTAAGAACATCTCAGCGATCCTCCTGTTCCGCAAGTTTAGCTTCACCCAGGTAGGCGATACGAAGTTCTCGGTCTACGGGCCGCAGATCATCGGGCGGGGTCTGCGCCGGGTGAACGCGCAGGGCAAAGACTGGGAGCAGTGCCACGTCGTCGACCACCCAATCTTCAAGCATGACTGGCTATGGGAGATGATCGAGGCGGCTCGTTATACGTCGCCGCTGAACCCCGGCGACGTCATCGACACGGCGAAAATCCCCGAGCCCAAGCTCCAGGGCGAGCTTGATGTGGACGCTTCGAAGCCGATGCCAGAGCCGTTCGACTGGTCCAACCTGCCGCCGGTGCCTGAGCCAGAGGTCATGGAACCGATTACGGACTGGCGCGCCTACTTAGACGACTGCGAATACGAGTTCCGAGGGCAACGCATTCAGCAAACCATCGCTCAGGTGCTGGCGCGGAACCTCGACTCAGGTCACGATACCTTGGACCGCAGCGAGCTACCCGAAATCGATCCGAAGCTTCTGGCGGCCGAGGCGCCGTCCGAGGCAATCGAACTCCAGACAAAGCTTGTGAGGCAGGTGCGAGACCTGGCGCGGACGGCGCTGCTCGGGTACGACGGCCAGGCCGACGCCCGCCAGGAGGTGATCCTTCGGGTCGTACACGAGCACATCGCGCGCCGGTTCACCGGTGGTGTGAAGCTCCATGACCTGGCGGATGTGGTCAGGCTTCAGCTGGTGTGGCACCTGTTCGACCAGGTGAAGGCGAACTTCTACAACCCGCGCTTGATCGCGAGCATCCTGTCGGCACCACCGGTGACCTCGGAGCATGAAAAGCCAGCGGGGAACGCTCTCCGGCCTGTCTAAGTCGCCGCACGGGAGCGAGGACTACGATTCGCTCCTGGAGCGCGACTACATGGTCGAGCTCGACCACGACCCGGCAGTACGGGACTGGACGAAGCGCCACGGCGTGGCGATCCCGTACTCGTTTCTGGGCATCCGCCACCGTTATCTACCGGACTTCCTCGTGACCTACAACGACGGCTCCAGGCAGTTGCACGAGACGAAGGGATTGCCGCTGATGTTCTGGGTTACGACGAAGATCAAGCGCCAGAGCGCCGAGGCGTACTGCGCCGCGATCGGCTGGAAGTACAAGATGGTTACGCGAGGATGGAAGAAGGGGTAGGGTCCGGCGCGACCCCGAGGCCGTGGGCGCTCGCTCGGAGGCCTACCGGGCGACACCGGCGCTCAATCCGGCGGCCCTGCGTAACGTTTCGGCCTTGTCCGTGCGCTCCCAGGGGGCGTCGATGTCCTCGCGGCCGAAGTGCCCGTAGGCGGCGGTCGGGAAGTAGATCGGGCGGCGCAGGTCGAGGTCGCGGATGATGGCGCCGGGACGGAGGTCGAAGTGCTGGTTGACGAGGCCCAGGATCAGGTCGTCAGGCACGCGGTTGGTGCCGAAGGTCTCGATCGCCAGCGAGGTCGGGTGGGCGACGCCGATGGCGTAAGAGATCTGGATCTCGCAGCGCTCGGCCAGGTCGGCGGCCACGATATTCTTGGCCACGTAGCGCGCTGCATAGGCCCCGGAGCGGTCCACTTTCGTCGGGTCTTTGCCGGAGAAGGCGCCGCCCCCGTGGCGGGCCGAGCCGCCGTAGGTGTCCACGATGATCTTGCGGCCGGTAACGCCGGCGTCGCCCATGGGACCGCCGATCACGAAGCGGCCGGTCGGATTGACATAATAATGGGTGTGGGCGTCCAGCAGGTGGGGCGGGACGACGTCTCGCACCACGGCATCGATGATCTCTCCCTTGAGGCGGTTGTACTCGACGGCCGCGTCGTGTTGTGCGGCTACGACGACCGTGTCCACCCGGACCGGGGTCCCGTTCGAGTACTGCACGGTAACCTGTGACTTTCCGTCTGGCCGCAGGTAGGGCAGCATGCCGTCCTTGCGCACGGCCGTCAGGCGGCGCACCAGGCGATGTGCGAGCATGATTGGCAGCGGCATCAGCTCCGGTGTCTCCTGGCAGGCGAAGCCCACCATCATGCCCTGGTCGCCGGCCCCAACCAGCGCCACTGCCTCCTCCTCGCCGCCCGACTCTCGCGCTTCGAGGGACCTGCTGACTCCCTGGTCGATATCGCGCGACTGACCCTTGATCGACACGATCACGCCGCAGGTCTCGCTGTCGAAGCCGAGTTCCGAGCTGGTGTAGCCTATCCGCCTGATCACCCGGCGGACGATCTCCGGTATTTCCACGTAAGTCGTCGTGGTGATCTCGCCGCACACGAAGACCACGCCGGTCGTCGCCGCGGTCTCGCACGCGACCCGCGCCTGGGGGTCGTCGGTGAGCATCGCGTCCAGCACCGCGTCAGAAATCTGGTCGCACATCTTATCGGGATGCCCTTCGGTCACCGACTCCGAAGTATGGAAGTGCGTCGGGGCGGTCATGGCGGTCAGGGGCATTAGACACCTCCATGAGGAAGTTGGAAACGGGAAACGGGAAGCGGGACTTCTGCTGACCGAATTGGCAAAAGATGTCGGCCGTGCGCGAAACGGCTAAGGCTCATGGCGTTTGAGGACGATTCCCAAAGTCCTGCCATGCTTCCATTAGCCGATGAAGCTGTTTGGCGACGATGGTATAGCTGTCAATGAGGGCTGTTAGCTCAGCGGAGTCCGCATAACTAAGCGCGACAGCAATCTTCAAGTGGACGAGTGTTTCGTTGGCTGAGCCCAGCGCGTAACTGAGAAACGCCTTAAATTCCCGAACGGATCTTTTTCGACCGAACCCTTCGGCAATGTTCGCTGGAACGGACTTGCTGGATCTGCGTACCTGGCGAGCTAACTCGTAGCGCTCATAGTCGGGAAACTTGTTCGCGACGGCGTGGATCGGTGCGAGCAGACTCATGGAGCGTTGAAATGCCTCCAAGTCCTCATAGCCTCTGATAGCACCCCGCGCCCGCGTTCCCGCTTCTCGCTTCCTGTTTCCCGTCTCTGTCACGTGCCCACTTCCCAGCCAGACAGATACTTCTTCTGTTCCTCTGTCAGCGTGTCGATCGCGATGCCCATCGCCGCCAGCTTGAGCCTTGCGACTTCGGCGTCGATCTCGGGGGGCACTGTATAGACGTCCGGCGGGAGCGGCTTCTCCTGGCGGGCAACGTGCTCGATCGACAGGGCCTGGTTGGCGAAACTCATGTCCATAACCGAGGCCGGGTGGCCTTCGGCGGCCGCGAGGTTGATCAGGCGGCCCTCGCCCAGCAAGTTGAGGCGCTTGCCGTTGCCGAGCCTGAACTCCTCGACGAAGGGCCGCAGACGCCGCTTCGATTCGGTCATCTCCGCCAGCGCCTTCAGGTTTATCTCCGCGTCGAAATGGCCGGAGTTGGCCAGGATGGCGCCGTCCTTCATCGACTCGAAGTGATCGCGGTCGATGACATTGATGTCGCCGGTGAGGGTTATGAAGATGTCGCCGATCCTGGCCGCCTCCGCGATCGTCATGACGCGGAAGCCGTCCATCAGCGCCTCGAGGGCGCGAAGCGGGTCGACCTCGGTGACGATCACCTGTGCGCCCATGCCCCGCGCGCGGCTGGCGACGCCGCGGCCGCACCAGCCATAGCCGCAGACGACGACGTTCTTGCCGGCCCAGAGGACGTTGGTCGCCCGAGTGATGCCGTCGAGAGTACTCTGGCCGGTGCCATAGCGGTTGTCGAACATGTGCTTGGTGTTGGCCTCATTGACGGCGATGATCGCGTACTTCAGGGCGCCGTGCTTCGCCATCGCTCTCAGGCGGATCACCCCGGTCGTGGTCTCCTCGGTGCCGCCGCGAACGCCCTCGATCAGCTCGCGGCGTTCCTTGTGGATCGTCGAGACCAGGTCGGCGCCGTCGTCGGCGGTGATCTGCGGCTTCGTGTCCAGCGCCTGGTGGATGTGGCGGTAGTAGGTCTTGTTGGCCTCACCCTTGCGCGCAAAGATGGCCATCCCGTGCTGAGCGACGAGATTGGCGGCGACGTCGTCCTGGGTGCTCAGAGGGTTCGAGGCGCACAGCGCGATCTGGGCGCCCCCCGCTTGGAGCGCCAGCATCAGGTTCGCGGTCTCAGTCGTAACGTGCAGGCAGGCGGCGATCCGCAGGCCCTGCAGCGGTCTTTCCTTCGCGAACCGCTCCCCGATTGACGCCAGGACCGGCATTTCTCTCCCCGCCCACTCAATGCGAAGCCGGCCCTCGTCGGCCAGGCGGAGGTCGGTGACATCGTGGTCGACCGTTGTGGTCATGGGGCTACCTTTCTGCCGGGAGGAACGATGGGCTGCGCTCCGGCCGCGCGAGGCCGGGGAGGGGGGAGGCGCGCTGCCCCGGCCTCTAGGCCGGGCTGTTGCTTTCGATCGAGTCTGCGACGGCCGCTCACAGGTCCAGGACCTCGATCGCCGGGTCGCCACTGCGGCGCCGTGCCAGCAGACGCCGCAGCAGTGGCAGGGGCGAGAGGACGGCCCGCCGGGTGGCCATCGCCTCCACGAGGCGGCCGGCCTCGCGGTAGCCGAGGCGCTCGTAAACGTGGCGGGCCGTGCGGTTCGCCGGATCGACGCTTAGGACGATCAGGTCGCAGCTCTGACTGAGGTGGGCCGTGACCGCGGACGTGACGGCGGTCGCAAGGTCATGGCCGCGGAAGTCCGGGTGCGTGAAGACGTTGCCGACGACGGCGGCGCGCTCCGAGGCGGAGTGAATGTGCGTGCCGGCCGCGGCGACCACGCGTCCGCGATGCAATGCGCCGTAATACACGCCGTCCTCGATCTGGCGTCGCGAGTACCAGATACCGTCGCCTTCGAGCGCGTAGAGGCGGTTTAGCTCGGCAGCGTCCGCGCCGATCAGGCGCCGGACGCTGGCGGCGCCCTCGAAGGGAGTGAACGCGTCGCGGTCGAGCTGCATGCGCAGCATGGTCTGGGGCCGCCAGAGATGATGCGTGGCCAGGGCGGTCTCGACATGCTCCGGCTCGCAGGTCAAGAGCGTGCTCCGGGGACCCGGGTGAAGGCGTAGGAGCGCCGCTAGCACGCGGCTGTCGCCGAAGAGCTGGCTCGACGGTCCCAGTCCGCCGCGGGAGTAAAACACGTAGGCCCGGCGCCCGCTCGATTCCGCCTCATAGAAGTCAGCGAGAGCGAAGCGCCGCGCGTCCAGGTAGGCCAGGGTGTAGGCGGCGAGCGGAGCGCCGGCGCCCAAACGTTCGCGGATAACCCCTCGGTCGCGGAGCCGCCTCACCGTCACCGCGCGGGCCGGTGTCAGCGCCGCGGCGGCCCGCGCGGCCCGTGCCGTCATTCCCTGCCCCCGGGGTGGCACCCGGAGACACCCTTACCTGAAGGGCCGGGCAGGCGCCACCCGTTGCCAAGGGCTTTAGGCCGGGTCGCTCGGGCCGGCTGTTCGGCCGTATTCGCTGTCGTTCGGTCTATCATGCGATGGCCACAAAAAAACTTCTCGGGTGAGAAGTTCTCGCTACGATAACCCCACTCTCATCTTTCCCCTCGACGGATCGAGAGGTCGGATTTGGCACCGATGTCGTTGCGTTGGACGCTCGGACCGGTTGCCGGGCTTCGAAGGGCCAGTCCCTCCACCACTCTCGATAAGAGCGCTATTCAGTTGTTGCGCTGATTGTAGGAAGCCCCGCGAAGGCCGTCAAGAAGTGTAGCGTTTCAGTGTCGTGGGTCAGCGATTCTGTCCGCTCCTGACTGGCCAGTGATTTTGTCCGCATGGGCTGGACGATGATACTGTTCGTTCAGGGCAGGACCTCGCAATTGTTCAACGCCTTCGGTCCCCGCGCGTTACGTCCTGGCGCCGGCGGCCGCGCGCCGGTTTGACACTAATGGCCTCCCGGATATGATCGGGTGCAGCAGCGGGCAGGCTACACGGAGGCGGCAGGACGTGACCCGAGTCGACGGCACCATCGCCATCAAAGCCCCGAAAGAAAAGGTCTTCGACTACCTGGCCGACATCGAGAACCAGGCCGATTGGGTTAAGTGGGCGAAAGACGTGCAGGTCACGTCGCCCGAGCGCGCCAAGGTCGGCGCGACTGATGCGATGGTCATGCAGGTCGGGCCGACCAGGCAAAAGGTCGAGGGTCTGATCACGGAGCTGATGCCCGGCTACACGCTGGCGCGACGGCTAACGCGGGGCATGGAGATGACCGAGCGAATGTCGGTGCTGGCCTCCCCCGAGGGCACGAAGTTCGCCTGGAGCGTGGAATACAAGCCGCCCATGGGCCCGATGGGCAAGGTGATGGACTTTCTTTTCATGTCGACGCTGCTCGACCAGCTAATGAAAGACTCGCTGGACATCCTCAAGAGCAGGCTGGAGGGCAAATAGGAGTGCAGGAGTTCGACGATGCGCTCCTCGAGGAGTTCGAGGCCGACCGGCTGACGGTCCCGCTCCTGCGCCTGAACGAGATTGACCTCCCCCAGACCGACATCCGCGTGGGCGGCGATGAATTCAAGTACGACCGCAGCTATCCGATCAAAGGCCAGGGCGCCGTGATGCCGGGCTACCTGCTGGAGCAAGTTGCGGCGGGCAAGAAGCCCCTCCTGGTCGAGCGCGACACGCGCTACTACGTCTATTTCGCCGCCGGAGAGAGCGTCGGCGCCTAGACAGACGAGCATCGCCTTTCAACTCATCGCCTCGATCGCGCGGGATCGAGCCAGACCGTATCATCGGCTGGGGTGACGCGGGGCCATGTGATGGCCGCTTGGTAAACTGATTTGGCCGGGCACTGCCCGGCTTCGAGCATGCGATCGCGACTGCCCCTGTTCACGCTCCTCGCTGGACTGCTTGTCCTTGTGGCCTGCAGTGGCCGTGCTCCGCCCGCGGCGCGAATGGCCGTCTCCTCCTCCACAGCCGTGCCGGCGCCGACCCTGGCCGTCGTGCCCGCGCCTACCCCGTTGCCGTCCCCTTTGCTCAACGGCGGTCTCGAGTTGATAGGGCGGGCCTACGACGCGCTGCTCGACTATGCCATCGACCCGCCCGCGCCGCGTTCTCTGCTCGACGCCGCCTGGCGGGAGGCCACGGCCGAGGTCCGGCGCCTGGGCGCCGAGCCGCAGGAGGCCGATCCGCTGCCCGCCAGTGGGCGCGAGGAAATCTGGGAGGCGTTCCAGGCGTCTTACGTGGCTCTTGTGGTGCGCCTGTCCGAAGACCAGGCGAGAAGCGTTCGCTTCGCGGCCCTCGGCGGCATGGCGCGCAGCGTGAATGACTGCCACACATTCTATCTGCCCCCGACGCGGAGTGAAGCGCTGGAGGAGCTCCGCAGCGGGAGGGGTAGCGTCGGCGTCGGGATCGAGATCGCGCCCGTGCGCCCGCCCTACGTGCGCGAGGCCGTCGCCGGGAGCCCGGCGGCGCGGGCCGGCGTCCGGGCCGGAGACCAGCTCCTGGACGTGGATGGCATAGATGTCACTGTGCTTGGCGCCGAAATGATCAACGACCTCCTCCGAGGCGAGCCGGGCTCGACGGTGTCGGTCGTGGTCGGGCGGCCCCCTACCGGAGCC
Organism: uncultured Dehalococcoidia bacterium; assembly: GCA_964422735.1. Taxonomy (GTDB): domain Bacteria; phylum Chloroflexota; class Dehalococcoidia; order DSTF01; family WHTK01; genus CAYRCD01. The sequence continues at coordinate 20,060 of CAYRCD010000042.1, forward strand.
GCGTTTGCCTTTTCGCTCGACCGCGCGGTCGTCAGGCCGCCGGCGGCGGAGGGACGCGTTGTGGGAAACGGGATCGGATACCTTCGCCTGAGGGTGTTCACGAGCGGCACCTCTCTGCGGGAGCAGGTCGACGAGATCATCGCCGGCTTTGAGGCCGGTGAAGTGCGGGCCTGGATCATCGACCTTCGCGATAACCCGGGAGGGGACCGCGACCTCGTTTTGGACGGTCGCTTCATTGGCGACGAGATCGCTGAGCGCACGCTTCTACGCGATGGCGGCCTCGAGATCACGGACGCCGAAGGCGAACCCTATCCCCAACGGCCGGTGGCCGTGCTGACGAACTCAGGGACCGCGTCGGTGGCAGAGATCTTCGCCGCGATGCTCCAGGACCAGCGCCGCGCCCGCGTTTTCGGGACGACCACGGCGCGCTGCGCCGGTTTCGTCAGCCTGCAGCAATTCCCCGATGGCAGCACGCTCGGCGTGACGATCGCCCAGAGCCTGACACCGCGGACCGCGCTGCCCCTTTACCGTACGGGCGTCCTGCCGGATGAGGTTCTGCGCCAGACGGCAGACGACCTCGCTGCCGGCCGCGACCCCGTCCTTGATCGGGCGGCGGCATGGCTCGCGACTCAGACGCGCTAGGAGTTGGTTATTGACCTGGAGCATAGACCTCCGGAGTAGACGAGACTAAAGGTCCACACCGGCGGCCGGCCGAGCCCTTCTCAGCCGGCGTCTGACTCGCGTGAGCCCCATCTCGCCGCGTACGCCTCGCGGAGGCCGGCCACACGCTCGCGGTAGGGCGAGGACCGGATTGGCGGCGTGCTCATGATGATCGCGTCCTCATGGTTGTCGGAGTAGTAACGCGGGCGGACGCCGACCTTGAGGAACTGGTATTTCTCGTACAAGGCCTGGGCGACGCTATTGGAACGGCGCACCTCGAGGGTCACATTTTCGACCCTGGTCGCCATTGCGATCTCGATTGCTTCGGCCAGCAATAGCTCGCCCAGTCCCTGGCCTCGGTAGGCTTCCCGTACGGCGATGGCCACGATGTGCGCGTCGTCCACCATGAGCCAGAGGCCGACGTAACCGACGATATGGTCCGTGGTCAGCGCGGGCTCCTCTTGGCGACGCCAGAGCCGCAGGAGCGACCAGCGCGGCGTCGGCGCAGGAGTATCCGCCTTGCGCGTTCGATCGATAAGGACGACGTAACGGGCGAGGTGGTTGGCCAACTCGCGGCGGTAAGCGGTCTGCGGCCAGCTCGTCGGAAAGGACTCCCGTTCGATCGCCACCACCTGCTGGACATCGGCCGGGGTCATTGGCCTTATTTGGAAACGTGAAGCGATCAACATGCTTGATCAATTTTGCGCAGATCTCTGCACTCAATACTTTACGTTAGCGTAAAGATAAGATACAATCCCGCCGATCTGGAGGATCGTGCATGTTTAACAGCATCTACTGGCGTCTTCTTTACTTCCTCAGGCCTTACAAGCTACAGGTCTTCGCCATCTGGCTGGTGATCGGTGCGGCCGCCGGCTTCACGATGGTGACGCCGAAGCTCCTTCAGTGGGGAATCGACTCGGGCTTGAAGCCATCCACGTCTACTCAGCTAGCACGGGACATAACGGCGGGCGCCACATCCGTGGCGGTCGAGGATGCGGCCCGCCTCCAGGCTGGCCAGGTCCTTCGGATCAGGTCTGGACGAAGCTTCGAAATGGTGCGGATCACCGCGGTCGACGGCAATTCGCTGGTCGTCGACCGTGGGGTCAATCGCACCGAGGCGAAGAACCACCTCGCCAAAGACCGCGTCTCGCCCGAGACGCAGACCTTCAAGGGCAAAACCGGCACTCTACTGCTGGCCGGCCTGGCGATCCTGGGCGCGGCCGCGCTGCGCGGCTTCTTCACCTACTGGCAGACCTTCGTCTCCGAGTGGCTGGGGCAGCATGTTGCCTTCGACTTGCGCAATAAGATCTACGAAAAGCTCCAGCGTCTGAGCTACGCCTACCACGACAAACAGCAGACGGGACAGTTGATGTCGCGGGCAACCCAGGACGTTGAAGCCACGCGAATGTTCGTCCAGATGGG
>CAYRCD010000043.1:0-21835 GCA_964422735.1 uncultured Dehalococcoidia bacterium
CCGGGTCGGCCTCGCTGGCGATGAGCTTCATGACCAGCTCGCCCGTCTCCGGGTCGGGTCTCGTCCAGTCGAGCAAGAGCGGGTTCGGACCGGTGTCGTCCCAGGAGACCGATGCCGGCGAGCGAACGCTGATCGCGAAAAGGCCCCCTGGCGCGAGATGGGCGGCGACCGCCCGGACACAGGCTCGCTGGTCTTTCGTGCTCACCAGGTGCTGGAATGTGTCGGCCGCGACCAGCGCCAGGCCAAACGGCTCCTCCAGTTGGAACCCGGTCATGTCACCTTCAATCAGCACCAGGCGTGAAGGATCCAGGCCGGCGACCTTGAGGTTCGACATCGCCCGCGCCAGCATCGCCGGCGAAACGTCGAGGCCGACGACCCGATGTCCGGCTCGGGCGAGCGGCAGGGCCACGCGCCCCGTACCGACGCCCAGCTCCAGGACCGGACCGCCGGCGGAGCGCGCCAGGTTGAGGTAGAAGTCGATGTCGCCGCTGTAATCGCCGTAAGCGAGGTCGTACAGCGCAGCCATTGCCGCATAAGGATCGTCAGCGCGAGCCACAGTCGTATTAGGCGTCGGCATCCCGGCGGCGGTCAAGGAAAGCAGCCTGCGCTATGATTTCGGGGCTGAACCTAAGTCAGGAGGCCGTCATGCGTCTGGCCGGCAAGAGCGCCATCGTCACGGGCGGAGGCCGCGGCATCGGCCGCGCAATCAGCGAGACTTTCGCCCGCGAGGGCTGCAAGGTGCTGGTCGCGGACGTAGACGTGGGCAACGCCGCCGACACCGCCGCCGCGATCAATGCCGCGGGCGGCGAAGCCATCTACCGCCTTCTCGACGTGACGAAGGAGGACGACGTCGCCGCGACCGTCAAGGAAGCCGTCGAGGCCTTCGGCAGGCTCGACATCATGGTCAACAACGCCGGCGTCGGCGGCGGCCAGGGCTGGGCGCGCACGATTGACATCAACCTCAGCGGTGTCTATTACGGCCTGCGTCACGCGGCCGAAGCAATCGCGAAGGGCGGCGGCGGCTCGATCATCAGCACCGCCTCGATCCTCGGCCTGGTCGGCATCGGCGGCGGCACCGGCGACGGCGCGGGCGCCTACGTCGCGGCCAAGCACGGCGTGGTCGGCCTCACGCGTGACTACGCCAACGCCTACGGGGCCCAGGGCGTGCGCGTGAACTGCGTCTGTCCCGGCTTTATCGAGACCGAGATGACGCGGGGAATCATGGAGAACGAAGCGGGCAAGCGCCGCCTCGAAGTCCAAACCCCGCTCGGCCGCGTTGGCCAACCCCAGGAGATCGCCAACATGTTCCTCTTCCTGGCCTCCGACGAAGCCTCTTTCGTCACGGGCGCGGCGATGGTGGTGGACGGGGGCTGGACGTCGCGGTAGACGTTCCCACATCCTGATCGGGCCTGGATAATTGGCGCGTAACGCATCGTTGCGTTTGGTGTTATCAGTGACGGACGGTCGAAGGAATCGACCGCTACGGCGAAGGCGACAGACGCGACCTTCGTCGTCCGAGGTTACGCATGAAGCGGTCCGCACTCGGCACGGTCTTCGCGCTTTTGCTGTTGGCGACTTTGGTCAACCCGGCGGCCGCGGCTAACCCATCCAAAGACAGCTGGGTCGATGGGTTCGACCTGTATGACATCTCTCGCTGGTCCAAGGCAGATGGTTGGTCCAATGGTTCTCCTTTCAACGTCGGTTGGCGCGCCGACCACGTTACCTTCGCCAACGGCGTGATGACCCTCACGCTGGACAATGCCCCTTGTCCCGCGGGGTGCTCCGGGGAGCCTTTTGCCGCGGGCGAATATCGTAGTAATCAGACCTACGGCTTTGGCCGCTATGAGGTCCGCATGAAGGCTGCCGCGGGGAGCGGCCTCGTGACCTCTTTTTTCACTTATACCGGTCCGTCGGAGCGCCCGCCGACGTCCTGGGACGAGATCGACATTGAGATCCTCGGGAAAGACCCGACCAAGCTGCAGACGAACTACTTCACGTCGGGCGTGGGCGGCCACGAGAGCACGATCGATCTTGGCTTCGATGCCTCCCTGGCCTTCCACACCTACGCCTTCGAGTGGTCGCGAACTCAGATCGCCTGGTATGTGGATGGCGTTCTCCGGCACGTGGAGAACGGCGCGCGCGGCCCATTGCCGACGACTCCTGGCAGAGTAATGATGAATCTTTGGACCGGCGAAGGCGTCGACTCCTGGCTTGGTTCCTTCAGCTATACAACTCCCGTCTACGCTCGGTACGACTACGTCCGCATTGCCCCGGCCGGACCGGGTCGGGGGCGCTAGAGGCCAGTACCAGGCTCAATAAGAAGAAGCGGCCTTCGCGGGCCGCTCGGAGGCAATTCTGGAGCCGGCGGGGGGATTCGAACCCTCGGCCTGCCGATTACGAATCGGCTGCTCTACCACTGAGCTACGCCGGCAAGGCAAAGGCGCCCGGCTCAAAGCGCGGGTGTGGGTTGATTCTAGCACCTACCCCTCACACTCCCGGCTGGCCCTCCGTTGTAATTAGTAGCCTCGGGGGGTGCCTGGGCTCTCGCTCCGGGGGCGGAACTCCCCGCGTGCAAGGGGCCCAGCGTGACCATGCTCACACTCCTCCGCCGAAAGTCGGAGCACGCCCTCTGCTGAGCGGCCGGTTTCACATACAGGCCGGTGATCGAGGATTAGGCTGGAAGAGAAGGCGAAGGTCGAGATGAGCACAACATTGGCGTTTTTTACGGGGCTGGGAGCGGGACTGGCGACTATGGCGGCGTTCCTGGCGCCCGTGCTCGCCATCACCGGCTTCCATCAGTCTGCGGCGAGCGGAGCCGGCCTGATCGCTGGCATGGTTGCCGCGATCGGGGTCACTGCTGTGATCGCCCACGTCCTCGAGCGTGATCTTGACGTCGAGGCGGAGAAGGCGCTGCGTCAATCTGCGATCACCGGTGGACCTCTCACCGCGGCGCGCTAGAATTCCCGTCCGCCCCAGCAAGGCATCCTGAGCTTGTCGAAGGACCTGCGCCTATACGTCCTTCGACAAGCTCAGGATGGACTCATCGAGCTTCTCTCCTGACTTGTTCGCGACCTGGCGCTTGCCCGCCTCTAGGCGCGCTCGAGGTACGCACCTGAGCGCGTGTCGACCTTGACCTTGTCGCCGGCGTTCACGAACAGGGGCACAGTCACGACGAGGCCGGTCGCGAGCTTTGCCGGCTTGGTCGCGCCCTGAGCCGTATCGCCCTTGACCCCGGGCTCGGTCTCGATGACCTCGAGGATCACGGCCGCCGGGAGCTCGACGCTGATCGCTTCGTCACCGTAGGTCAGAAGCTGGCAATCGTCGTTTTCCTTGAGATACAACGCCATATCGCCGGCGGCGGACTTGTTCATGGCGATCTGGTCGTAGGACTCTTTGTTCATGAAGTACAGCAGGTCGCCCTCGGAGTATAGGTACTGTGCCGGCTGCCGCTCGACGCGGGCGCGTTGGAACTTGGAGCCGGCGGGCCAGGTGCGTTCGATCGTGTGGCCGGCGCGGACGTCGCGCAGTTTCAGGCGGACGACGGCGCCCCCACGGCCGGTCTTGTTGTGCTCCCAGTCGACAACCTGGTAAAGGTTGCCGTCGAGCTCGATGGTGAGGCCTTTGCGAAGGTCTCCGGTGTCGATCAACTATTCCTCCCAGTGGCGACTCGCGCCTGAAGCCTCTGGATTTTGGGGAGACCAGAAGTCCCCTGCTGGAGGTTCCGGGGGCCCGCCAGACTAGAAGTCTGGCCTTCGCAATCTTCGGAATCCCCTCCGGCATCTCTCTCCAACCGCGACTTGGCCATCCGCTTATCCGCTTGTCATCCGCTGTCGATCAGCCCGCGAACTGCAGCTTCGGCGCCTTCGACATCGCAACGTAGCGCCCATCTTTGAGATAACCCTGGTCCTCGATACGCACGCCGCCCCAGCCCGGCAGATAGATGCCGGGCTCGACCGTAAACACCATGCCGTCCGTGAGCCTGTCGTTGGAGTTGCGGCCGACGCGCGGCGCTTCGTGGACCTGGAGGCCGACGCCGTGACCAAGCCCGTGCCCGAAATTATCGCCAAAGCCCGCTTCTTCGATGACCTTGTGAGCGAGCATGTGGGCTTCGCCGCCGGTCATGCCCGGCCGCAACAGCTCTTCTGCCGTCAGCTGGGCGCCGAGGACGATGTCGTATATCTTGCGGAACTTGTCGTCAGCGTTGCCGACAACGATGGTGCGCGTCAGGTCCGAAACGTAGCCGTTGAGCTTGACGCCCATATCGATCACGACGCCCTCGCCCTTGGCGATCTTGTGGTCGCGCGGCTGGCAGTGGGGCATCGCCCCCCAGGGCCCCGCGCCGACGATCGTCTCGAAGGAGAGCCCCTCGGCGCCATGCTCACGGACGTACTTCTCAATCTCCCAGGCGACCTGCTTCTCAGTCCAGCCGGGCTCGATCATCTCTGCGACGTGCGCGAAAGCCTGGTCGCCGAGCGAGACCGCGGCCTGGAGCGCCTCGATCTCCTCAGGCTCCTTGAGGGCGCGGATCGACTCGACGATGTTCTGGGTCGCCGTGAGATGAGGCCGCTCGTCCGGCGACAGCTCGGAGAGGGCCGACCTCAGGCTGCGATAGGTCGCGTAGCTGACGCCGTGCGACTCGAACCCGATACGCTTGCCCCCGACGCGGGCTTCTCGAATTAGCGCCGAAAGCCAGGTGTTCATCGGGCCGTTGGCCTTGAACAACGTGAAGTTCGCGGCCTCGTTCTCCGCTTGCTCGTAGTAGCGGAAGTCGACGGCGATGAAGGCTTGATCGGCAGTGATGAGCAGGTGCCCCATGGAGCCGGTGAAGCCGGAAAGGTAGCGCCGGTTGGCACCGATCGTCTTGCCGGTGTCCTCGGCAGGCGCGCTGATGAAAAAGCCGCCCAAGCCCTGGGCGCCGATCTTGTCCCGCAGCCGCGTGAGCCGGTCCTTCATGGTTTAGCGTCCTTCCTGAGCGGCGGCGACGAGCGCCTCGAGGGCGAAGAGGTAGCCGCGCCAGCCGAACCCGGAAACGATGCCCTTGCAGACCTCGGAGATAAACGACCGGCGCCGGAACTCTTCGCGGGCAAAGATGTTCGAGATGTGAACTTCATAGGCGGGAAGGCCGGCGCCCGCGATAGCGTCGCGCAGCCCGATGCTGGTGTGGGTCAGCGAGCCGAGATTCAGGATCATGCCGTCGGCGGAGTCGGCCTCGGCCTGGATGAAGTCGATCAACGCACCCTCGTGGTTGGACTGAAACGCGCAGACCGTCGCGCCCAGCTCCTGCGCCCGCTTCTCGACCCGCGCGACGATGTCGGCGAGCGTGTCGGTGCCGTAGATGTGGGGCTCACGCTTGCCGAGGGTGTTGAGGTTGGGCCCGTTGATCAGGAGGATGCGCATTTAACGAGATCTAGCGGTCAATGCGGGAGTCAGGCTGTCATGCTCCCCTACGAAGCAGCCGCGGCTTCGATGTCGGGGAAGAGATTCTCGATCGTCACTCGGGCAAGGTCGTCGCCCGACAGGTGCGAGCTAACATCGAGCAACTCGATCCCAATCGGGCGTTTTTCCGCATCGAAGTCGACGCAAAGGGATTCAGTGATCTCCTTTGTGTCGAAGACTTCAGCCTCACGCAACGTTATGTACAGAGCGTTCGCTTCGCGGTCATACTCAATCTTCATCTCAACAGGCGAGCTCCTCAACGTAAACAATCCTAATCCATCCAGCGCGATATCGCTTCCTAACGTTGAACTGTCGCGGCCGAATCTCCCGCGATGCGTCGGGATGTTCGACGCAGTCCTGCGCCACCTCGCGACTGATTTTTCGAAACCGAAGCCGGTTTCGAGCGTGGCGTGTGAACCGGAGGGGCTTCACCTCGCCCCGGCGCCTACTCCTTGGGCAGCGGCGATCATCGAGCGCCAGATCGCGAGGCCGTCGACGCCACCCATGAGCGCTTCGCTGGCCCGCTCGGGATGGGGCATCATGCCCAGGACGTTGCGGCCCTCGTTGACGATGCCGGCGATGTTCTCGAGCGAACCGTTGGGGTTCGCCGCCGGCGACACGTCGCCCTCGCGCGTGCAATAGCGGAAGACCACCCTGTCCTCCGCGTTCAGTCGGGTGAGCGTATCGGGATCGGCGAAGTAGTTGCCCTCGCCGTGGGAAATGGGGATGCGGAGGATGTCGCCCCTTGCCGACTCGCCGGTAAAGGGCGTCTCCCTCGTCTCGACGCGCAGGTACACGTCCTGACAGCGAAACTGGGTGCTGTCGTTGCGCATCAGGGCGCCGGGAAGCAGTCCCGACTCGCACAGGATCTGGAAGCCGTTGCAGATGCCGATGACCAGCTTCCCCCGCTCGGCCTCGCGCCGGACGGCACCCATCACCGGCGAAAAGCGGGCGATGGCGCCGCAGCGCAGGTAGTCGCCATAAGAGAAGCCGCCCGGCAGGACGATCGCGTCGTACGACGACAGGTCATCCTCCCGATGCCAGATCAAGTCGGCTTCGTGGTGGAGGATGTCTCGCAACGCATACTGACAGTCGTGATCGCTCCAGGTGCCGGGGAAGACGAGGACGGCGAAACGCATTGCTCCTAAATCATACAGCCGAGCGCCATGCGAGCCGCGGCCTGGCCCGTTAATCCTGGTTGCTAGCGCCGATCGAGGATCCTGGGCAACGCCGGCCGGCGCATGCGTAGCTCGGCCTCCGTCGGCGCCGGATACTCGACGCGCGGGTGATAGACGGCGCGAAGCGTGCCCTTGAACGACTCCGCCAGAGCCTTCAGGTTCCTCAAGGTGAGGTCCGACTCGTCCAGCTGGCTTTCGGCCAGCCGCTCGGCGAACACTTCGTCGACCAGCTCGCTAATCCGCTCGGGAGTGTGCTCCGCACTCGCGCGTACCACGGCCTCGCATGAGTCGGCGAGCATCGCGATGGCGGTCTCACGCGACTGCGGGCGCGGTCCGGGGTAACGAAACGGCTCAGCAGATACGGTTGGGTCTTCCTCGAAGGCGATGCGGTAGAAGTAGGTGACAAGCCGCGTCCCATGGTGCTCGGGAATGAAGGCGGCAACCCGTCCCGGCAGCCGGTACCGCCGTGCCAAAGCCAGGCCGGCGCTGACATGGTCGATGATGATCCGGGCGCTGTCTGCTGGCTCGAGAGCGTCGTGGGGGTTGTCCCCGCCGAACTGGTTCTCGACGTAAAAGCCCGGGCGCATGATCTTTCCGATGTCGTGGTAGTAGCAGCCGACCCGCGCCAGCACCGCATCTGCGCCGATGACATAGGCGCCCTTCTCGGAGAGGTTGGCGACGATCACGCTGTGCTGGAAAGTCGCCGGCGCCTCGTCCTGGAGGCGGCTGAGGAGCGGCTGGCTGAGCTGCGACATCTCCAGGAGTTGCACGCGGGTGGTCACGCCAAAGAGGCCGCCGAGGGTGACGAAAATGCCGACGCTGAGGAATGCCGAGAGGCCGCCGTTGGCGCCGGCGGCCAGCGCCATCCAGGCGAAGTCGTTGACGTCGCGGTTCGGGTCGATCAGCCACGTCGCTCCCAGGACCGCCAGCACGCTCAGGCCGACGACAAGGCCGCCGAGCAGGAAGTGGCCGAAACGGTCGGCGCTGCGCAGGGCCAGCACGCCGGCGATGCCGGCGAAGCCCGAGCACAGAGCGATGCGCAAAACGTCGATTGTACCTGCCAGACCGATGGCGGTCAGGTCAGACAGGTACACCGAGGCGAACGCCGCCAGCATGCCCGCGCCCACGGCCACTACAAGCCCCAGCTCGGCGCCGAGGACGCCGCAGAGGACCATGCCGGCCGCGGCCATCGGCATGACGAAGGCAAGGAAGTGGCGCTCGTCATCGGGCAGGATGAAGGGCAGGTAAATCTTCATCAAGAAGACGGGCACCGCGAGTGCGAGAGCAATGAGGACCAGCTGGCGGGGAGCGGCAAACGCCGCCGGCCGGAAAGCCCTCACGGCGGCAACCACGCCGACGGCCGTGAACAGGGCCAGTGCCGAAGCCGCGCCCAGGAGGTCGACGTTCCAGCCTTCATTCACCAGGCTGCCCTGGATCAGGGCCTCGCGTGCCTCGGCGCTGATCGGCGTGTCTTTGTCGACAACCGTCTGGCCCTTGGCGTAGCTCACGCGCACGGGCGCCACGCCCGAGCGGGCCGCGGCCCGCGCCGCCTCGGTGCGGCCGGAGTCGACGGTGAGGTTGGCGACGATGAAGGGACGCACCAGGTCCGCGACCAACGTGGCCGTATCCCGGTCGAGCCCGGGGGCGATGAAGCTCAGAGCCCGCTCGCGCGTATCCCCCACCACGGTAGGCGGCAGGGACTGATCGAGGATTGCGCCGAGGGCGCGGCGGGCCTCGGCCTGTACCGAGTCGTATGCGGTCGGGGAAAGCGAGAGGAGTATGGAGGCGCTGCGCTGCGAAAGGCTGAGCCTGTCTACGCGTCCGAGGGCGGTGAGACGGCTTGGCGGCGTCAGGGTTGCGTCATTTAAAACGGCCTGGAGGCGGCTAAGAACGCTGCCCAGGCCCGTTTGCTGAGCCACCGCGACCGATGGGTCGTAGATGAGGCTGTCGGGCACGGCGTTACCGGCGTCCTCGCGACGCTGGGCCGTCAGGGCCGCACTCTCGAAAGAGATATCCCGCGGCGCCCGGATTGTCCGGAAAGCGATGTCACCGCGCTCCAGACTCACCCCTCCCGCAGTCACGGGCAGGAGAGCGAGAAACAGGGTGACGGCCAGCAGGAACGCCACTGCGGCGAGGCGGAGGCGGCCGGGCGTCTGGTCTTGTGTCATCGACGTGGTAGGTGAGTGGCCGCCGGCCCGACGGACTCCGACCTGCCGAGCGTGGCCGGGACCGGCGCTCAGGCCTGCGCCAGCAGCTCGGTCACGACGGCATTAATCTCGGCGCCGTCTGCCTTTCCGCGGAGCTCGCCCATGATGGCGCCCATCACTCTGCCCTTGTCACCCGGGCCCCTGGCGCCGACTTCGCCCATGACCCGACGGGCCGTCGCGACGATTTCGTCGCGCGATAGTTGCGGCGGCAGGTAGTGGAGGACTATCGCCAGCTCGGCCTCCTCCTTGGCGACCAGGTCGGAACGACCGGCCTTGCCGAACTCCTCGATGCTCTCGCGCCGCTGCTTCGCCTCCCGGGCCAGCACCGTGTTAATGCCGTTCTCGTCGAGCTCCTTGCCGGCCGCTATCTCGCCGTTGCGGATTGCCGAGAGGATCAATCGGATCGTCGTCTTTCGCGTCTCGTCCCGACCACGCAAAGAGTCACGCAGGTCGGCGTTTAGCTCTTCTTTAGTCGCCATATCTGGAAAGGGTAAGACCCCACGGCTGGGGTCTTAGGATGCTTGCTTGCGGCTTTTTCGGCGTTTCGCGGCGGCCTTCTTCTTCCGCCGGACGCTTGGCTTCTCATAATGCTCCCGGCGCCGGGCTTCGGCGAGGATCCCGTCCTGCTGCACCCGCTTCGTGAATCGCTTCAGCGCCGATTCGAAGGACTCGTGCTCACCAATTACGACTTCAGCCAATAACCACGCCTCCTGAGTTCAGAGAATTAAAGAGAGTTTAGGTAGTGAACGAGCGGCGTGTCAAACAAGGCCTTTGACTCAGCGGCGTTGCCCGCGTGAGAAACGCCACCCTATAATGGGGCCACGGCGCAGCTTCCCGCGATTCCAGAGCGAAGGATAGGGTTCTGAGCGTCTTCGCCCCGTATTCCAACGAAGACATTCTCGCTGCCACGAAAAGGGCCCGCCGCAACATAATCGAGATGATTGCCGCTGCCGGCAGCGGCCACCCGGGTGGCTCGCTGTCGTCCGTGGAAATCCTGGCGGCCCTCTACTTACGCACCCTGCGCCATGACCCCGCAGAGCCCCTGACGTGGGACCGCGACCGCTTCGTCCTCAGCAAGGCCCACTGCGTGCCCGTGCTTTACGCTTTTCTGGCCGAGTGCGGCTACCTGCCCGTCGAGGAGCTCGTGACCTTCCGCAAGCTGAACAGCCGCCTGCAGGGCCACAGCAAGATGCAGTCCGTCCCTGGTGTGGAGATGTCGGGGGGCTCGCTGGGTCAGGGCCTCTCCTTCGCGATCGGCCAGGCGCTCGCGGCGCGGCTCGACGGACGCGACTACCGCGTGTATTGCCTCCTCGGCGACGGCGAGCTGGACGAGGGCCAGGTGTGGGAAGCGGCCATGGCTGCGGCGCACTACAGGCTCTCCAACCTCGTCGCCATTGTCGACCGAAACGGCGTCCAGAACGACGGCTTCGTTGTCGACATCATGCGCACGGAGCCGCTGGCCGATAAGTGGCGCGCCTTCGGCTGGCGCGTCCAGGAGGTCGACGGCCACGACGTCTTCGCCGTCATCGACGCCCTCGACGGCACCAGGATCGAGACCGAGGGTCCAAGCGTGATCATCGCCCGGACCATCAAGGGCAAGGGCGTCTCCTTCATGGAAAACACCGCGATCTGGCACGGCAAGGCGCCGAATGCTGAGGAGAGGGAGCGCGCGCTTCAGGAGATCGGGGTATGACAACGACGGCACAGCCCCCTGCCGCCACGCGCGAGGCTCTCGGACCAACCCTGGTGAGGATGCGCGAAGAGGGTCTGGACATCGTCGTAGTGGACGGCGACCTTGGTATCTCGACCACGGCCCGCGTCTTCGGCGACCGCTATCCCGAGCGTTTCTTCACGCTGGGGCCGGCCGAGCAGAACATGGTCGGTGTCGCCGCCGGTCTGGCTGCCGCCGGGAAAATCGCCTTCGCGAGCACCTTCGCGGTGTTCATGCCCGGCCGCTGCTTCGACCAGATCCGGGTCAGCGTCGCGCAGCCCAACCTCAACGTGAAGCTCTTCTCCAGCCACGGGGGCATTACGCCCGGTGAAGACGGGATCAGCGCCCACGCCATCGAGGACCTGGCGCTCATGTGCTCCCTCTTGAACGTCAATGTCATCGTGCCGGCCGACGTCGTCGACGCGGCCGGCGCGGTCGAGGCCGCGGCGAGGACGCCGGGACCGTTCTACATCCGCACCGGGCGGCCGAAGGTCCCCGTGGTCCTCCCCTCGGACCACAAGTTCAGGCTCGGAGTCTCCGACCTCATGCGCGCGGGCAGGGACGCGACGGTGATCGCGACCGGCATCATGGTCAAGGCCGCCCTCGACGCCGCGGAGACATTGGCGCTGAGGGGCATCGACACGCGCGTGATCAACATGTCGACCTGGCGGCCCCTCGACACGGTCGCCATCGAAGAGGCGGCGCGTCAGACCGGCGCCATCGTCACCGCGGAGGAGCACCTGGTCCACTGCGGCCTCGGCGCCATGGTCGCCCAGCATCTGGCGGCCACCCATCCCGTACCGATGGGCTTCGTCGGCATGAAGGACCGCTACGCCGAGTCCGGCCGCTGGGACGAGCTGCTGGAGAAGTACGACCTCACACCGGGCGCCATCGTCCGCGAGGTGGAGAAAGTGGTCGCGCGCAAACGGTAAGCTAGTCACGGGCTAGAATTGTCAGATGAATCGCAAGAGGCTGTTAGGCCATGGCTAAGTCAAGTCCGAGTCTGATCGAGCTTCGGTCAGGACCAGGCGGCAAGAGTGCCTACATATCGGGCACGCGCGTTCGCGTGTCAGACATAGCCAGGCTGTACGCGGTGCTTGGCGAGGCTCTGCGGATTCAGGAAGCTCTCCCTCATCTGAGCCAGCCACAGATACTAGCCGCTATTGATTACTGGCATTCGCACCAAACGAAAGTGGAGGCCGAAGTGAACGAGGAGGAGCTACTTCTTGAGCGCCTCTCCTCGACTCCCCCTTGAGCTTTGCGCTCTTACTGGACGAAAACGTCGACGTTCGGCTGGCCGCCCTGCTCAGGCAGGGCGGCCATATATCTTGACGACAGTGGAAGCCGGTCGCGCTAACAGGGCACTAAGTGACGCAGACCAACTTGAATTCGCGACGCACGTAGGGCGGGCTATCTTTACTCACAACGTCAAGGACTTCGTGCCGCTTGCGACTCAATGGCATGCCGAGGGAAAGCGCCACTCGGGCATAGTCGTTTGTGAACGCAAGGCAATCAGTGAGCTGCACCAGCGCCTGCTCCTTCTGTTCGACGCATATCCGAGCGGCATCGCCGACATGTGCCTTCGACCTCCCATTGGTGCTTGGTGAGTACGACGAGAGCGGCTGAAGCCCCGAGGAGCCTGTCACGGGAGCACGCGGCATCCAACGCAAGCCCGATGTAGATTTCGCGGCCATGGGCTTCGTCGGGATGAAGGACCGCTACGCCGAGTGCGGCCGCTGGGACGAGCTGCTGGAGAAGTACGACCTCACGCCCGCGGCGATCGTACGCGAGGTCGAAGAGGTCGTGGCCCGGAAGCCGTAGGCCCACACGGCATGTAGCATGCACAGTTACACAGTCATCGTTCACGAAGAGGAAGACGGCGGCTTTTGGGCAGAAGTAGAAGAGCTGCCCGGCTGCTTTAGCTCAGGCGAGACGCTCGATGAACTGGCACAGAGCGCGGCAGGCTACTCGATGACCCGGCGGTGCTCCAGAGGGCCCGATGTATCCGCGAGCTACTTGCGAGGCGCCAGAACGTTTGAGCCATATTATGAGAGCCACCAAGCATGCCGAAGTTCCCGCGCAACGTTAGCCAGGATCAGACGATCCGGGCGTTCATCCGAGCGGGAGGTGTAGAGATAAGGGGGCGCGGAAAAGGGAGCCACCGCGCCGTTCAGATGTTAAACGGCCGTGTCATCACCCTGCGATCGGGTCGTCAGCCCACGGGGCTACTGTCAGCCATGGTCAGGCAGGCAGGGCTGACACCCGAGGCGTTCATTGAGCTACTCTAGTAGCATGACTATGACTTTTACGGTACTTGTTTATGAAGATGAGGAGGAGGGCGGCTTCTGGGCAACGGTAGCCGAACTCCCAGGCTGCTTCACTACGGGCGAGACGATCAAGGAGATCGAGTCCAATATCAAGGACGCGATCGAAACCCATCTGGATGCGCTCAGGGCAGTCGGCCAAGAACCACCGCGCCCAGCCACGCGAAAACTCGAGATCGTTGTCCCTGCCTGAAGTCCCAAGGGAAGCAGCGGAGCTCATGCGTTCCTACGGAAAGGCATTCTCATGACCACTGAGACCGAACGCACCGACGCACCGCTTCCCGCGGACGCGCGCTCGCCGCGCACGGCGAAGGTCGCCGTGCTTTACACCAGCGCCCCCACGGTCGTGGCCGACATCGGCCGGGCGATGCGCATGGCCGGCTTCACCGACGCGCTGGACAAGACCGCCGGCACCGCGCTCAAGGTCAACATCTCCTGGCAGCACTGGTACCCCGCCTGCTCGACGACGCCCTGGCAGATCGAGGGCGTCGCCAAGGCCCTCCGCGAAGAGGGCTTCGACGACATCATCGCCGCCCACAACGGCACCGTCGTCGTCGACTCGCACGAGGGCGAGCTGCGCAACAAGCACAAGGCCGTACAGGACCGCTTCGGCATCCCCAGCGTCCACCTCACCGACAAAGGCATTCCCTGGGTGCGCTACGCTCCCAAGGCCGAGATGCTGGTCCTCGACCAGATATTCCCCGACGGCATCGAGATCCCCCAGGAGCTGATCGGGCGCAACGTCGTCCACCTGCCGACGGTGAAGACGCACGTCTTCACGACCATGACGGGGGCGATGAAGAACGCCTTCGGCGGCCTCCTCCACTATCGCCGCCACTGGACCCACTCCCAGATCCACAAGACGCTCGTCGACCTCCTCGCGATCCAGAAGGAAATCCACCCCGGCATCTTCGCCGTCATGGACGGCACGATCGCGGGCGACGGCCCCGGGCCGCGCGCGATGCGCCCCCACGTCAAGAACCTGGTCCTGGCGTCCAGCGACATGGTGGCGATCGACGCCGTCTCGGCGAAACTCATGGGCTTCGACCCGATGTCGTTGGAGTTCATCCGCCTGGCGCACGAACGCGGCCTCGGCGTCGGCGACCCGCGCCAGATCGAGGTCGTCGGCCTCGATGTCTCCGACATCAACTTCGGCTTCCGCGGCGACGAGGACACCTTCGCCAGCTGGGGCCAGAAGCTGATCTACTGGGGGCCGCTCCATTTCCTCGAGAAGCCCCTTCTGCGCACGCCGATCGTGCCCTGGTCCTACGCCGCCTCGAACGTCTACTACAACCTGTTCTGGTACCCGCTCATCGGGCGCGGCCGCGTAAAGGCGGCGCTACAGACGGAGTGGGGAAAGCTCTTCCAGCGGTATTAGCCAAGACCGGCCAGCACGCGGCCAGCCTAGGACGGCCAGCTCGGCCGCCTGACCTCGAGGCCGGGTACTCTGCTGAGCCCGCCCACGTTTTCCGTGAGGATCGCGTAGCCGTTCGCCAGAGCGGTCGCGCCGATAATGAGGTCATGAGGCCCGATCATCTTGCCCGTGCGGCGAAGCCCGGCCTAGACGAACGAATGGGGCCCGCGCGACAGCGAGGTCTGGAGGCACGTCGCGGGGCGGCTGATGCGGGCCCGGCGGGCGTCAGGGTCGAAGGTGATCATCTTCTATCCGCCTTTGCGAGGGTGGCCGGTCAGCGTATGATCCTGGCAGCAGAGACATGTTGCGAGCCGAGACAATCCAGGCGCGATTCAACGAGTTGCTCCACTCGAGTTGGCGGACCCAGACGGCTCTGCTTGCAGATTCCCTGGTCGGGCCGTGGCTCCTCAGGTGCGCCACGCCAATCTTGGCGTTCGGCCGTTGGGAGACCGCTCAGATCGCGACAGCGGGCCTTAACCCTTCAGAGCGGGAGTTCTGTGATGGACAGGGACAGGAACTTCCATTGCCGATCCGCAGGTTCCTGCACAGAACGTCAAGCGAGGTCAGCGAGCCGTCAACCTCCATATTGGCCCAGGCCCACCGTTTGGCAGAGGGTTACTTCGAGCGCGGCAATGCGTACTGGTCATGGTTTGGAGGGTTCCGGCCGCTTCTGGACGAACTAACGTGGACTTTTGAGAGCGGCGATGCCTGTCATACCGACTACATCACCCCACTTGCCACGAAGAAGGGGATCGGCTCGGTTCCAGCTCCTATCGTGAGGGCACTTCAATCACCCGGTATGCCGTTGTGGAGGGCGGTGCTCGACCTCATGCCGGCTCTGCGCCTGGTTTTCGGAATCGGCAGGGGCTGGCGTCTGATGCCCGGTGTCTTCGGCTTTGATGAATGGGATGCTGTTCCTACTGACTTCGACGCGAAGGGCGGGCGAGCATCGGTACTCAGGCCGTACCTGCTTCACAAGGTCGTTGGGCTCCAGGATCGGTCTATCCATCTATTCTGGTGGCGTCCGAATCGTGGAGAGCCGTTGGCTTGGCTAGACGCTGCGGACAAACGACGCCTGGCGAATCTGGTGAAGGAGCGCATCGATGTCTGAAGGAAGCCGGAAACGGTGACGACACCTTCGATACAGGATGACCTCGACCGAAGGATTGCGGAAGCCGAGACGCGCGTCGCCTTGCCGGGCTTGGAAAACGCCGCAGACCGATCGCGGTTCCTAGACCGCCTTCGTGAATCGACGAGGGCGATTGAAATGCTCACACGCGGCGATGTGGACATTCCCGCACGAGTAAAGGCTCCGACGAAGATATTTCCGATCAAAGAGGCCTACCGTCTCAGGCACCGCGATCCTGAAGAGGCAATTTGGCTGGCCTTCCTGTCTACCCAAGTTGGCTGGGACAGGCCGGCCTCCTGTGAGCAGTTGTACTGTGCTTTCGGAAGCGAGCCTGCATGGCAGTGGGCGCGCGTGCGATCTAATCCGCACGAATTTGTGCAATGGCTCAGCTCTAACCATCAGCGGCTTCGGAAGGTCGCGCCGTTTGGCAACCATCGGAAGCGAGAGACTCATAAGCCGGGGCGGGGAACACCGGATACGATCCGGACGTATTCGGAACGAGTCGGTAACTCACAGGTAGAGTTCCTCAGGAGCCGGGTCGCTGGCGATGATCCTTTCGAAACTCTGTATTGTGCACTCGACCCCGTCGTACGTTTTGGCCGGACAGCCCGCTATGACTTTGTGCGGCTACTCGTCAACTTAGGAATCCTTGAGAGTCTCGGCCTTGGCGCCGTCCGACCGCAACGTTGTTACCTCGCTGGCGCGACGGGTCCGCTCGAAGGTGCGAGGCGCATGTTCGGAGCCGCTGACCCGCCGCAGCGCGCGAAGTCCGCCTGGATAGATGGCCTGGAACAGCAGTGCCTCAGGCTGTCGAAACTCGTGGCGTGTGATCTTCAGGTCATCGAGGACGCTCTCTGTAACTGGCAGAAGGAGAGCCAGAGCTAATCGCCCTCGCCCTCCTGGCGCTGGTACCCGCTCACGAAGCGCCGGCGGGCGAACTTCTCGAGCACCTCCGGGCTGTTGACCAGGGCCGGATGCTGGTCCTCGACCAGATCTTGGCCATCGACGCCGTGTCGGCGAAGCTCATGGGCTTCGACCCGATGTCGTTGGAGTTCATCCGCCTGGCGCACGAACGCGGCCTCGGCGTCGGCGACCCGCGCCAGATCGAGGTCGTCGGCCTCGATGTCTCCGACATCAACTTCGGCTTCCGCGGCGACGAGGACACCTTCGCCAGCTGGGGCCAGAAGCTGATCTACTGGGGGCCGCTCCACTTCCTCGAGAAGCCCCTCCTGCGCACGCCGATCGTGCCCTGGTCCTACGCGGCCTCGAACGTCTACTACAACCTGTTCTGGTACCCCCTCATCGGCCGCGGCCGGGTAAAGGCGGCGTTGCAGACGGAGTGGGGAAAGCTCTTCCAGAGCTATTAGCTTAGTTTGGCAATTTCGGTTTCAAACATAACAAGCTGGCATCTGGAAGCCTGAAGGCGCCCGCGATCGATGTAGCGGCGACCTTCAGGTCGCCAGAGTGGGGTGGGGCTCGGCCACGGGCTCGGCGCGGTCCAAGCGTGGCCCGTCCCCTCCGGAAGCCTGAAGGCTTCCACTACATTTTCCATTAGTGGACAGACGCCCCAGACCGGGTGGCCGGCCGGAAGTCATGTCTCATGTCCCTTGCGTTTCTTTTTCCCCTAGAACACCCGTTCCCGTCGACCCCGATCTTGTGCTAGACTCCCGCCGATGGCCGTTGAGACCGCCCCAACGCCGCTGGCCCTCGAGCCCCGCATCCACCAGGTACTGAAACGCTACTGGGGCTACGACTCTTTCCGGCCGCTCCAGATCGAGGCGATCCGCGCCGGCATTGAGCAGCACGACTCTCTCGTCGTCCTGCCCACCGGGGGCGGCAAGTCCCTCTGCTACCAGATACCGGCGGTCGTCGCCGAGCGCACGGACGTCGTCGTCTCGCCGCTGATCTCCCTGATGAAGGACCAGGTCGACGCGCTGCGGGCCTGCGGCTACCCTGCGGCGGCATTCCACAGCGGCCTTTCGGAAAGCGAACGGCGCGAGGTGTCGTCCGGAATCCTCTCAGGGAAGTTCCGCCTGATCTTCACGGCGCCCGAGCGGCTCCTGACCGACTGGTTCCTCTCGCTCGTCGAACGCCTCGAAGTGCGCTCCTTCCACGTTGACGAAGCCCATTGCATCAGCCAGTGGGGCCACGACTTCCGGCCCGAGTACCGCCGCCTTGCCGCACTCAAGCAGCGCTTCCCCGGCGCCAGCGTCCACGCCTACACCGCGACGGCCACGCCGCGGGTCCGGCGCGACATCATCGATCAGCTCGGCCTCGAGAAGCCCAACCTCCTCGTCGGCCGCTTCGACCGCGAGAACCTGGTCTACCGCATCATCCCGCGCGTCGACCTCGTCGCACAGGTGGTCGAGGTTATTCGCCGCCATTCCGGCGAGGCCGTGATCGT
Source organism: uncultured Dehalococcoidia bacterium (assembly GCA_964422735.1). Classification (GTDB taxonomy): domain Bacteria; phylum Chloroflexota; class Dehalococcoidia; order DSTF01; family WHTK01; genus CAYRCD01. Next base: position 17,804 of record CAYRCD010000043.1, read on the forward strand.
CTACTGCATCAGCAGGCGCGACACCGAGGACCTGGCCCGAAACCTGCGCGCCAACGGCGTGAAGGCCGCGGCCTATCACGCCGGCATGTTAGCTCCTGATCGGAGCCGGACCCAGGAAGCGTTCGCGGCCGAAAAGCTGGACGTGGTCGTCGCGACGGTCGCCTTCGGCATGGGCATCGACCGCAGCAACGTCCGCTGCGTGATCCACGCCGCCATGCCCAAGTCGGTGGAGCATTATCAGCAGGAGACGGGCCGCGCGGGCCGTGACGGTCTCGAGGCCGAGTGCCTCATGCTCTACTCGGGCCAGGACTTCATACGCTGGCAATTTCTGGTCAACAAGAGCGCCGAGGAATCGCAGCAGCCGGCGGAGACGGCCGCCGCCCAGAGACAGCTGCTGGACGACATGCAGCGGCTGGCGACGTCGGCCGGCTGCCGGCACGCCGCCCTTTCGCGCTACTTCGGCCAGTCCTACGAAATACCGAACTGCGGCGCCTGCGACGTCTGTCTCGGTGAAGTGGAGACAATCGGCGAGGCAGCGGAGTTCGCGCGCAAGGTGATCGCCTGCATCTCCGACCTGGGCCAGCGCTTCGGCGTCGGTCACGTCGTCGACGTCCTGGTCGGAGCACGCAGCGAACGCATCCGGGAGCTGGGGCACGGCGACCTGCCCAGCTACGCCGGCCTGCGCGAGCTCGACCGCAAGACCGTGCAGTCAGTAGTGTTTCAGATGGTCGACCAGGGTCTTCTGGAGCGCACTGAAGGCGACCGGCCTGTGCTCCGGCTATCGAAGCAGTCGTTCGCGGTCCTTAAGGGCGACGCGCCGGTTAAGCTCGTGCGGCCCGGTAAAACAAAAGCCGCCAGGGGCGAAGACTCGGCCTGGGACGGCGTCGACCGCGGCCTCTTCGAACGCCTGCGCGAGGTGCGGCGGATGCTGGCGGAACAGAGGCGGGTGCCCGCCTTCGTCGTCCTGTCCGACTCGACCCTGCGCGATATCGCCCGGGTCCGGCCGGCCGGCCTTGATGCGCTGGGGCGCGTGAAGGGCATCGGCGAACGCAAGCTTGCAGACATCGGACCTGCTTTCTTAGAAGTCGTAGTGGCCTTTTGCGGCGATAACGGCCTCAGCCTCAGCGAAACAGTATCCGCGGGCGAAAATGAGAAGCCCAACCCCGGCAAGCAACTCGCCTTCAAGCTCTTCGAGCGCGGCCGCTCCGTCGAGGAGGTTGCGACGGTTATCGGCAGGGCGCCCAGCACCACCGCCAATTACCTCGCCGAATTCATCCGCGAGCGCCGTCCCGAAGATGTCGGCGTCTGGGTGAGCCCTGCGGTTTATGAGCGCGTTGTCCGCGCCGCCCGCGAGAGCAGCGCCGACCGCCTGAAGCCGATCTTCGACCAGCTGGGCGGCGAGGTGTCGTACGAAGAGATCCGCGTCGTGCTCAGCCACGTCGAGGCGACGGCAGGGCGCTGAGGCGATCGAAGCCGCGCCTTCAAACGGCCAATGAAGGCGCAGGGGCTGCCGGTTGGAACTCCATTTGGTACGGCCGCCGGGGCCTGTTACCTCCTCTACTACCACGGCGATGCTCAGATCGGCGTCGAGCTACCCCAGGCAATGAGCTCACCCTCAAGCTCAGGACAGACTCGCCTATCATCACCGTCCGTGCCCCGCACAGTACCGCGGGCTTCTCTCAGCGCGGTGCTGCCCCGCGGGAGCCCTGCGCCCCCCTCCGGGGCCACCTCGCACTCCGGCACCGCCGCCGATACAATGGCGGAGCATATCCCGCATCTCCGCTCCGAAGCGGAGCCGTGGCCGGAAGGTCGTACGAATGGCCATTAGCAGGACGTTCATCCGGGAAGTCGAGGAGCGCCTCGCACGCTACTCGCCCGCCCTGCCCTCGACGCTCAGCGACTCCCTTGGTCAGATGGCGGGATCGGTGCCGGAACCGGATCTGCGGCGCTGGATCGAGGAAGGCCTCGACCTGGCGGCTCACTCCCTTCGCTCCTGGGAGGCCACCGCCGACTACTTCCGCGTCGGACCGGCGGTCCTCAGGGAAATGGACCAGGCCACCTTCCTGACCTGGGTGCACACGGGACGCGACCTCGCGGAGATGTCTTCCGCCATCGCCGGCGCCTACTTTCGCGCCAGCCCCACGGCGCTGCCGCACCTCGCCGGCGCCCAGATAAGCGAATGGGCCGGACTGGGCGAACGCCTGTACAAGGGCACCTGGAAGTCAATCTCGCTGGCCAGCGAGTTCTTCGCCGGCAGCCCCGTGCTCTTTCGCAGCCTGTCGCTGACCGACGTCAGCCGCCTGGTGCGCATCATTGAGAGCATCTCCGAGCGCTCCGCCGAGCTGGCCGCCGCCTGCCTCGAGTCCTCGATCGGCGTCTTCGGGACGATGGACCGCCATGACCGCCACGCCTTCCTCGACTTCGCCGCGGCGATCGCCGACGCCTCCTGGCCCGAGTCGAATCTCTATTTCCAGAAAGGCACGGAGCTTCTGCGCCACATCGCTATCGAGGAGCGCAGTCACTATCTCGACCTCTCCGCCCGCGTCGCACGCCGCATCGGCCGACAGGCCTACACCCTCTTCGCCGAGGGCGCCACCGCCCTCCGCGAGATCGATGCGGGCTACCACGGTCGCCTGATTGACCTCGCCGACCGCCTCATCGGCCTCTCGCCCGTCGCCGCGATGTCCTTCTTGCGCGTCATGCCGGTCGTGATGGTCAGGCTCAAGATCGACGAGGTCGAGGAGTGGCACGAGGCCGGCCTCGAGATCCTGCGCGAGAGCTTCGACGGCGGCGAAGCCTTCTTCCGCCTCGAGTCCGCCAAGGCCGAGCAGGTGATCCAGTCGCTCTCGGCACGCATCGACCTCGCCCACGTCAGCGAGCTCCTGCGCCTTTACGGCAAGGCCCTCACGGGATCGAACATCAGCGTCCAGCCCGTGGCCGCCCTCGAAGAGAAGGGCATCGGCTGGGTCAGCGAGCGCGGCCCTTCGACGGAGGGCACGGCCGTTTACCTGCCCGAGTTCATCGAGGAGTACCCCACCAAGGCCGAAAACTTCGCCGTGTTCAAGGTCTACGCCACTCACCAGGCGGCGCACCTCGAGTTCGGCAGCTTCTGGTTCAACTACAGCCGATCGGGAGCGCTCTTCAAGCGCCAGCGCCACCTGGTCGAGCGCGAGCGCCGACGTGAAGGCCTGGTCAAGAAACGCAAATGGCTCACCGACATGGAGCGCTTCTTCGACCTCTTCCCTGAGCGCCAGCTCGGCGCCGACCTGTTCACCCTGGTCGAAGACGCGCGCGTCGACCGCTACGTCCACCGCGAGTACGGCGGCATTCGCCGCTCCAACCGCATCGTCCAGGAAAGCGAGATCGGCCGGCGCCCCAACGTGCGCGAGCTTCCCCTCAAAGAAGCCTTCGTCGAAAACTTGGTCCGCGCCAGCCTCGAGGGCGAGACCGCGATGGAGTGGCCCAGGGTGCTCCTGCCCCTCTTGGCCGACGCGATCAAGGTCCTCGACAGCATTCGCGGAGAAGGCGCCGTGGTGGAGGACTCGGCCGAGGCCTCCCTGCTGATCTACGAGATCGTGGAGCTGATCCCGAACCTGCCCGCTGAGGCGCTCCGGGATATGAACTGGGACGAGATCACCGACGAGGACCTGGAGATGATGCGCGTGCAGGCGGGAGGCGGCGGCGAAAGTGGCGAGAATGGCCTCGACCAGCTGCCCGACGGCGCCGCCGAGGACTACCACAGCGCCGAGCAGGTCGACTTCCGCGGCGACTTCAAGCCCGAGCTGGTCCAGCTCCTCATGCGCCTGCGCCTCAGCCAGGGCCAGAAGCAGGACGGAGCGCCCGGCATGTCGCCGCTGACGCCGGAGCAGCTCAAGGAGCTGCTGGAGAAGAGCGTCGAGATTAACATCACCGGCATGGCCGAAGGCGACCTCGCGTCCACGATCGGCCTCTTCCTCTCCAACATGGAGAAGGAAGGTGGCACGCCGATCCCCGACGACAAGGTCCAGATGCGCGACGGCATGCCCGTCGCCG
>CAYRCD010000044.1:0-19568 GCA_964422735.1 uncultured Dehalococcoidia bacterium
GGACAGCGTCGCGGACGCGGTCCGAGCGCTACACAAGACCTTCGAGCTCGAGAAGGCCGAGCCCTCCGAGTTGGCCTGACTCCCAAGCAGCGCCGGGACTGGCGAGTCCTTCGAGGAGCTCAGGACGAACGCCGTCCTCGGTCAGTGCGAACGAGCTCTCAGCGTGCGTGGTGAGCTTGTCGGACCACAGGAGCGCACGCGGCGAAGGGGCCCAGGTTCAGGACGCCGCGGTCGCTTCGATCTCGGGGAAATCGAAATCGTCGGGCTTGATCGCGATCACGCCGGTAAGGCCCTCGACCTTCTCCATCAGGATGCGCTCGATGCCCAGGCGCAGGGTCAGCATGCTCATGGGGCAGCCGTGGCAGGTGCCCACCATTTGCAGCTTCACCCGGCCATCGGGCGTTATGTCGACGATGTTCACCTCGCCGGCGTGCGAGTGGATATAGGGCCGGATCAGGTCGAGAGCCTGGTCGACGCGTTCCCACATGTCTGCCATAGCGGCTTCATGGTATCACGAGGACCGGCAGGCGCTGGTCAGCGGAGGGCGAGCGGATAAGCCGGTTGGGCTCGCCACAGGGTATCCGCTCATCCACGTCCCATCGGCTGACGATTTACTGCGCGGCCGCCGGCTGTCCGAACTGCGATCTGAGGAAGTTCAGGATGTTCCAGCGGTCGTCTTCGCTCAGCTGCGATCCGAAGGCCGGCATGATGCCGCTGAGCCCGTTGGTGATGATCCCGTAAAAGAATTGGTCAGGATGGTAGGGGACGTGGTCGTAGAGGTTCGCGGGCGGGATAGGCAGCGACTTCGCCAGCGGGCCATCACCGCGTCCCGAGTCGCCGTGGCACTGGGTGCAATTGGCCACGAACAGCCTGCGGCCCGCGTCGATCGATTGGGCCGAAGACTTGATCGGGTTGCCCTGGGTCGCGACATCCGGCGTCAGAACTTTGTGAGCGTGCGCGCCGACGAGGAGCCCGAGGCCGATGCCCGCGGCGATCAGCACGGTCAGCGATACGCTGGGGCGGACCTCCCACTGGCTGACTCGGCCCGCGACGGCGCCCAGCACTCCCGCTGGCTGTTCAGGCCGGGGCCAGCTCGCCGCCACCAGGGCGACCGCGGCCAGGCCGGCGAAGCCAATCAGCGCCGCCGATCCAGCCGACAATGGTCTCGGCCAGGCGAAAATGCCGCCGCCGCGGTCCACAGGTATGACGCCGCCCGGCGCGGCGACCCGCACGGCGAAGGGGATGGACAGGTCCGTGCCCTGGTTGCGTCGCAAATCGACGGTTACCTTCCAGTCCCCGCCGGTAGCAAGGTAGGGTCCACGCCCGACGTAGAACGTCGGCGGGTTCGAGGCGTCGAGGACCAGGTCCGAGCCTCCGGCGCTCCCCTTCACCCGGTCGAAGCGTAGTCGCACCCGTTCGACGCTGGTCGCCGCACCGGTGAGGTAGGTCTCGAACGTGTTCAGGCCGGGCTGGTTGGGGTCGATCGACAGGGTTACCGAAACGTCGCCCGCCTTCTTGGTGTCCACGAACTTGCCCGCGACGTCCTTCGGCGCGGAGAGCGCCGTGCGCGCCGGGGATGTCTGGGAGAGGACGCCGGCCGCGAGCAAGACCAGCACGACGAGCGCCGCCTCGATGCGGACCGTTCGCCTCAGAGTCTGCTCGAGGTCGTCCCAGGCCGGCGAGAGCTGTCCCCGCCGCCGGCTCGCGTAGAGGGCCTCGTCGGCCGTGTCGGGCCGCAGCACGTACGCGTTGACGCCGCCGGCGATGAGGAGCGGCACTACCAGGATGAGTTTGATCAGAAGGGCGCGCCCGAAGGCCGTGTTCACCAGGTCGTTGAAGCGTTCGACCTCAAAGAAGGCGTTCAATGTGCCGGTGAACAGCAGGGCGGCCACGCTGGCCAGGGCGATGAGGGAGAAGCGGTGCAACGCCGCGGCCAAGACGGCGGGCCTTTCTTGCCTGGTCAGGCGCAGGCTCGCCCATCGCAACCCGAGCACAAACTGCACCAGGAGACCCGTCCATAGAGATGCCGCCGTCAGGTGGACGAAGTCGGATGCCGCCGACCAGAAGGCGCCCGCACCGGCCGCGCCGTGGCTGACGCTGGAAACTAGAGCCAGATACGCCAGGGTCAGGGACATCGCGCCAATCACGGCGGCACGCGAGCCCCACAAGGGACGCCTGCGGGCCGAAAGCGAGAAGACGAAGAGGGCGACCGGGATGAGCAGAAGGTTTCGGTATATCCAGCGGTTGCCCCAGCGAGTCTGGCCAAGAAGGTCAGAGACCTTGCCCAAACCTCCGAATGAGCTGGCCTGGAGGGCGAGCTCGACAAACCCCGCCAGCGCCAGGACGATGAGGGCGAGGCCAGCGGTCGCGACAATGCGTGCCTCGGCGGCCGCGCGAGCCTGGTCGCCTCCCGGACCCTGCAGTCCGGCCGCCACCCAGGTGAAGGCGAGGGCACCCACCAGGAGGCTGCCGCCCAGGAGGAGCACCCACTTCGTGGCGACGCGATCGGGCCTCGCGCCGGCGCCGGAGACGGAGGCGCCGGTCACGCCCGGCGCCTGACCCGGCGGCAGGCTGCCGTCCGGATTCAGGAGCGTGATCGGGTAAGAGCCGCTGATCCGGTGTCCGTCCACCTTCGAGAGCGTCTCCCAGATGATGGTGAAATAACCGGGCTTCAGCGGCCCCAGCGCCACCTTCAAGAGCGCGTCGTCCTGGTCGTCGAAGCCGAAGCCCGTGTCCACGCGCTGCTGCGCCGAATCGAGCACGCGCACGGTGCTGATGCGGCGCTCCAGCGCTTCGCTGAAGTAGAGGGAAAGTGTGGTCGGCGGCTCTCGCAGCTGAGCGTTCACCGGCGGGTCGGCCCGCACCAGGATTGCGTGGGCGTACACGGGCACGGCATCCCGCCGCACGCCACCCAGAGCAGCCCAGACAGCCACCCCGAGAAGCAGGCCGGCCGCCGGTAAGCGCCGCATTAGTACTTCGCAAGTAGGTACTTGCCGCCGACGAGCCCGACCACCAGGCCGCCGGCGATTCCGACAAGGGTCACCCAGATTGGCATGTCACTGCCGCTATCCTTGCTGCCGCTTGCCGCGCTTGCTCCATCATCGTTGTCGTCAGAGGTCGGCGCGCCGGCGGCAGCCGTCGGGGTCACTCCCGGGACCGGAGTGCCGTCCCGCGCGGAGACGTCGATCCGCTCGCAGGTACCCCCGCCATCTAAGCGCGTGGCACTGGCGTCGGCGGCCGCCTGGCCCACATAGAACGTAAAGCAGTCACCGAAGATAGCGCCATCGTTATCGTCGAACGTGCGCCACGTGACAAGGTATCGCCCCGGCCCGAGGCCGGAGCGCAGAGTGATGCTCATTTGCTTGCGGTCGGTGCTGAGCTGCGTCTCACCCGTGTCGACGCGGGCGCCCTGGGCGTCGGTGACCTTGACAAAGCTCCAGTTGGGGTCGCGACGGATCGGGTTGTTGAACCAGCCGTCGATCTTCGCCGGCGCCGCCTGCAGGACCGCGCCCGGCGCCGGGTCAAACCGGATCGGGCGCGAATGTGCGAATACGGGAGCGGCGACAAGTGCCAGCGCCACTATGGCGCCCGCGCCTGCGAGCACCGCAATTACTCGATGATTCACGAATACCTCCTGGGGGCGACACCGAAGGTCGGCCCCTGAAAAAGTCGCAGGTGATCCAATTACCGGTGGGACAGGGCGAAGTCGAGCTCGAAGCGAGTGTCGCCGACCTCAGCCCGTGTCAGCGTCATCTCGAGCCGCCAGCGTCCGGCGTATCGCAGCTCCAGCCGGTAGGGCCGGGCCGACGCCCAAGGGGCCGGCAAACGCAACCAGCCAGAGCAAATTCGACCCGGACACACCACTCCCTCACCGGCCTGGGCCCAGCCCTGCCGGGCTCCACGCTCAGGACCGGGGCGGTTCCCCTGGTGGTGTAATCGAAGCCTCGCGAGGGGCGAGAACCGACAGCTCCGAGTACGCGGCACGCCCGAGCGGCGCGGCCGGCGTCAGATTAACGCCGGCCAGCGTCCCGACGAGGCTCGGTTGGCCGCCACAGGCGGATGAGTCTCCGTGACAGTGGGCGACGTGGGCGCTCAAGTCGCCCGCCATGGGATGGAAAGGGCCGATCGACCAGTGACCCAAAGATGAGAACTGCAGCACGAGCGTGAGGATAGCGAGTTGGGCGAAGCGCTTCATGAAAGCGCTCTCGACGCGCGGGTCGAACGTTAGCAGTCCGGCGATTTGTCCCATCAGCGACCTTTGTGGGCCGAAACCCACGATAACATAACGGTCACCGGTTAATTCGACGGCCGCTGCTATAATGGCTCTCGCCCCGGTATCGCATAAAATGTTTACGCACCTTCACCTTCATACTGAGTACTCGCTTCTCGACGGCCTGACCCGCATCCCGCCCCTGATGGACAGGGTGAAGGAGCTGGGCCAGACGGCTGTGGCGATGACCGATCATGGCGCCATGTACGGCGCCGTCGACTTCTACAAGGAGGCGAGAGCGCGCGAGATCAAGCCGATTATCGGCGTCGAGGCCTACGTCGCTCCCGGTTCTCGCCTCACGCGCGACGCCGGCGACAAGCAGCCCTACCACCTCACACTGCTCGCCCGCAACAAGACCGGCTACCGAAACCTGCTCAGGCTGATCACAAGCTCCCACCTCGAGGGCTACTACTACCGGCCGCGCCTCGATCGCGAGATCATGGAGCAGTGCGGCCAGGGCATTATCGCGCTCTCCGGCTGTCCCTCCGGTGAGCTCCACCGCCTTATTTTGGAAGGGCGCACCGACGAGGCGCGGGCCACGGCTTCGTGGTACCGGAACGTATTCGATGCCTACTACTTCGAGATCCAGGAGCATGACCTGCCGGAGTTCCGCCAGGTCAACCGCGTTCTCGCCGACCTTTCACGCGAGATGGGGATACCTCTCGTTGCCACCAACGACTCGCACTACCTGGTCCAGGATGACCACAACAGCCAGGACATCCTTCTCTGCATCCAGACGAACAGCACAGTCCTCGAAGAGAAGCGCATGAGGATGTCCGACCCCTCCTACTACGTGAAGTCGGAGGCGGAGATGCGGGCGCTATTCCCGGACCTGCCCGAGGCTATCGACAACACCGGGAAGATCGCCGACATGTGCGACTTCGAGATGGAGTTCGACCGCCTCCACCTGCCGGAACCGGAGCTTCCGGCGGGCGTCAGCGCGCACGAGTACCTGGAGCGGCTGTGTTGGGCGGGTCTGCGCCAGCGCATCCCCGGCGCCGACGCGGACACGGAGGCTCGCCTGCGCTATGAGCTGGAGGTCGTCGAGCACACCGGCTTCACGAACTACATCCATATCGTGCGCGAAATTGGCGACTTTGCTCGCGGCCAGGGAATACGCATGGGCGTGCGGGGCAGCGCCGCGGCCAGCCTGATCCTATACAGCCTCGGCGTGACGGGCTTCAATCCGCTGAGAGCAAACCTGATTTTCGAGCGCTTCCTCAATAAAGAGCGCCCCGAACCACCGGACGTCGACTTCGACTTCCCCGACGACCGGCGCGACGAGCTCTTGCGCTTCGTCGCTACCCGCTACGGCGCCGACCGCGTCGCCCAGATCATAACCTTCGGCACGATGGGCGCGAAGGCGGCGATCCGCGACGTCGGCCGCGCCCTGGGAATGACCTACGCCGATGTCGACCGCGTCGCCCGCCTGATCCCAAATGCCCTCCACATGACCCTTGAGCGGGCGATGAGCGAATCATCAGAGCTGCACCAGATCTATGAAGCCGATGCCCAGATCCGCACCCTGGTCGACTCGGCCCAGCGTCTCGAGGGCGTGGCGCGCAATGCCAGCACGCACGCTGCCGGCGTCGTGATTAGCCGCGAGCCGCTGGTCGAGCACCTGCCGCTGGCGCGGCCCACGCGCGGCGAAGCCCAGGCGATGCCGACGACACAGTTCTCGATGGAAAGCGTCGCGGCCATCGGTCTTATCAAGATGGACCTTCTCGGCCTGGCCAATCTCACGATCCTCGACCGGTCGGTCGAGCTGATCGCGGACCGTCACGGCCTGCAAATCGACCTCGAAGCCCTCCCAGACGGCGACGCCAAGGCCTTCAATATGCTCGCCGCGGGCGATACCTTCGGCGTCTTTCAGCTCGAGTCGGCCGGCATGCGCCGGGCCGTGCTCGAGCTCAAGCCCACGAAGCTCGGCGACCTCGCCGCGCTGGTCGCGCTCTATCGCCCCGGACCCATGCAGCATATCGGCACCTTCTGCCGCGCCAAGCACGGCCTCGAGCAGGTCCAGTATCCGCACGCCGACCTGGCCGAGATCCTCGATGAGACCTACGGCGTCATCGTCTTTCAGGACCAGGTCCTCAAGATCGCCCAGAAGTTCGCCGGTTACTCGCTCGGCGGCGCCGACATCATGCGCAAGGCCATGGGCAAGAAGATCCCCGCGCTGATGCTGGCTGAGCGGGAGCAGTTCCTGGCCGGGGCCAAAGCCAAGGGCTACTCGCAAGAGGACGCGGAAAAGGTCTTCGAGCTGATTGAGCCCTTTGCCGGCTACGCCTTTAACAGCGCTCACTCCTGGGCCTACGGCAACATCGCCTACCAGACCGCCTGGCTCAAAGCTCATTACCCGGAGGAGTACCTCTGCGCGGTCTTGATGCAGGCCGCGAGTCACCCGGCCGGCGCCCTCGCCCGCATCGCCCAAGCCTATAACGAGTGCGTGCGCCTGGGCATTCCCGTCTCGGCGCCGGACGTGAACCGCAGCGGCGTCAACTTCGAGCTCGAGGACAGCGAGGAGGGCGTCGGCATCCGCTTCGGGCTGGCGATGATCAAGAACGTCGGCACCGGCGCCGCCGAATCATTAGCCGAGGCCCGCAAGGACGGCTTCGGGTCGCTCGACGACTTCTGCCGCCGCCTGAACACCGGCAACGTCAACAAGCGCGCGCTCGAGAGCCTGATCAAGGCCGGCGCCCTCGACTCGATCGCCGGCCGGTCCGACGCGCGAGGCTCGCTCCTCATCAACCTCGACCGCATCATGTCCATTGCCCAGAGCGCTCAGAAGCTGCGCGAGACCGGGCAGTCGACGATGTTCGACCTCTTCGGGCAAGAGGTGGCCACGCCTCTCGCCGGCATCGACCTCGAGAGCGCGCCGGTGCCGCGGGGCGAGATCCTGGCCTGGGAGAAGGAGCTGATCGGGGCCTGGATCTCGGAGCACCCGTATACCCACGCCGCTGCCCGTCTTGCGCCCCACGTCACCGCCATCTGCGCCGAGGTCACGCCGGAGTTGGTTGCCGACGCACCACCGCAGGGTCGCGACGTGGTCATCGCCGGCATCGTCGGCTCGACGCGACGCCTGACGACGCGCGCCGGCCGCGGCTTCATCGCCGCTGAGGTCGAGGACCTCTCCGGGGCTCTCGAGGTCACCGTCTGGCCCGACGTCTACGAGCGCGCGCCGGAGCTGTGGACGCAGGGCAACATCCTTCTCATCCAGGTCCGCGTCCGCGAGCGCGGCGACCGCCTCAGCGCCGGCGTCCAGCAGGTCATGCGCTACACCGACGATTTCGTCCCGCCGCCATGGGCGCTAGAGCCGGCGCGCGCGGCGGTCAGCGGTGCCGGCAACGGCCACCTCAGTGGCAACGGCAGCGAAGCCACGGTGCGCGGCTACATACTCGAGGACAGAGAGGCCTACGCGGCCGAACTCGAGCCGGCCGCTCCCTCCGTCGAGACCATCACGCCCGAGGGCATCGAACCCACAGCCGCACCCGTCCCCGAAAGGACCGCGTTGGAAGGACCCGAGGCGCCCCACGCGGCCGCCTCCTCGGTGACCAGCCCCATAGCCTCGACGGACGCTCCAGACTCCACCCTCCACCTCGTCCTCCAGGAGTCCGCGGACGCAGACGCCGACCAGCGCCGCCTGGCCGAGGTCTTCCGCCTCTTACAGGCGCAGCCAGGGACCGACGCCGTGTTCCTCACGGTGCGCACACGCGACGGGGAGGGGATCGAGCTGGCAATGCCGACCGTGCGGCTGGATGAGGGCTTGAGGGCGAGGTTGGCGGCGGCGATCCCAGAACAAATGACCCGAACAAATGCTTGACTTACACGGAAACAGGTGAGAGGATCACCGACAACAGGTGCTCCCTGAGTTAACTCTTGGCCATTCCCCCGCTCGAGCAACGCCGCCTGCCCATCGATTCCGGCACCTCTAAGCCCGCCGATCATCCGCTCCTCCATCTTGGCTTGCCTCCAAACGTATCGTTCCGCACGGACCTTGGCGTGTTGGTCATCGATGACTGTCTCGAGGCTCTGCGCAAAATCCCCCGACAACAGCCTTGAGTTGGCAATCACCTCGCCACCCTACGACGGCCAGCCCAAGTACGGGAACGGACAGCTATACCAGCGAGACTGGTATGAAGACTTTTTCCTCAAGGTCTCTGCGGAGGTATACCGCGTGTTGAAACCGGAGGGTAGCTTCGTTCTTAACTATCGCTCCAAAAGGAACGGCTCCGAGCGTGGAACGCTTCAGTATGAGCTCGTATTTTGGCTGCGGGACCAGGGATTTCGATTCGCCGAAGACTTCATCTGGGGCAAGCCTTCACCTCCACCCGGGAGGTTCAATCGATTCCTCAAGGACGCCGTTGAGTACTGCTTTCACTTCGCAAAGGGCGATTCCTGGCAGTTTTTCCCCGAAAACTGTCTGATGCCTGCACGGTGGGACCTCCGGGATCGCGAGCGGCGGAAGAGGTTGGCTCACAATTACGAGAGAGTCGATGAACCTTCTGGTCATGGTCGGAAGCGGGTTCAGGCTGGACCAGACTTCGTTCGACCCTCAACTTTGCTTTCTCTTGAGCCTGAGTTCGGACCAAATCCCAGTAATCATCCGGCTCGATTTCCAGTCGAACTGCCGACCTTCTTTATTAGCCTCATGACGCAGCCGGGCCAAATCGTGCTCGATCCATTTGCCGGTACCTGCACTACTGCGCTGGCAGCCGAGAGGTTGGGGCGCCGCTGGATAATGATAGAAGTCGATACTGCGTACGCTCGTGTTCTCCCGGCTCGATTGAAGCTGGGGAAATGACAGTATGCAGCCGACGCTGGAAGACTTAGTCGAGCGAATCGTTTCGGCTACTTCCTGGGACGAGAGAATTCAGGAGATTCGTCGGGTTCCGGAGGTCTTAGGGCAGGCTCGGCATCAAGCAGCGTACGCCGCAATCGCGGCAGCTCTCTACCGTAATCATCTGTCCGCCCAGTTTGCCTACATACAGTGGCGTCCCGAGTACCAACTCGGAGAGCTTCGTCGAGTCTATCTTCTAGCCCACGGGCAAACCGCCGGGTTCTCCAACGTCGAACCGGACGACCTCCAACGAGTCCTCGCTCTTTCCCCTGAGGCGCTTCGCATCTTCCGCCTGATCGTCGGATATACGACAGGAGAATTCGCCGTCGCAGCTAGCGAGGCGGCGTCGAGGCTCGGCTTACCGCCGGTTCGAAAAACCAGAGTGGATGCGATGGAGAGCGGTACCCGCGCACCGGAGGCCGCTGTGAGAGCCTGCGCCGATGCCATCCATCTTTTGATGACTGGCTCTCTGTGGGACCTGTCTGTCGGGGATTTCCGAAGCAAGCTCGACAAGCCGGACACGGAACTTGGCTGGGAATCGGTTCGGCGGTTTGCGCGAGAAGGCGTGCCGTATGACGTTCTGCTCCACCAACGACATTACGGGGGACCGTTTCGCACGCTCCTGGATGCCACAAGCAGCGCGCGAGGGGACATCCTTGAATTGCCTCTGGAAGAGCTGTTAGTCCGAGCGGGCGTGCCACACGTCCGAACGTCCGCGCGCAATCAAGCCATAATTGCGGACCGTTTCGGTATAACCATCCGACCGGCTCCGGACTTTGTCATTTTCGAGGGCACGAGAACCCTGCGAGCCATGATCGAATGCAAACAGGCCAATGACGGCGGCACGGCAAGAGATAAAGCCTCCCGCTTTCGCGCGCTTGCGGGCGAAGCACCGCGCCTGGGGGGCATCGCGCTTTTCGCGGTCCTCGACGGGCTAGGCTGGCAGCGAGACCAGATGCCCTTGGGCCAGTCATTCGCGACACCGATGGCAGAGTCTTCACCCTGAAGACGCTTCCTGGAATTCTCGGTGTGCAGCCGTTTCCTGCGCTCTTACGACCCGCACTGCCCCAGTAAGAGGCGCGCTATGGTGGGTCCCAGATCCTCCAAGAGATATGCTCTCTCCTAATCATCATCCGCACCCCCATTGGTCTTGCGCAGCTCGGTCTTGAGGACCTTGCCCATCGGGTTGCGCGGTAGCTCCTCGACAATGGCGATAAAGCGCGGGACCTTATAGCTGGCCAGCCGCTCTTTGACGTAGGCCTGCAGGTCTTCCCGCGCTGGGGCCTGGCCGTTCTTCAACACGACGATTGCCTTCAGCTCCTCGCCCCAGTCGGGGTCGGGCACGCCGATAACGGCAGCTTCTTCGACCGCCGGATGGCCCTCGAGGACGGCTTCGATCTCTCCGGCGGAGATGTTCTCGCCGCCGCGGATGATCAGGTCCTTGACGCGGCCCGTGATGAAAAGGTAGCTGTCCTCGTCCAGATAACCGAGGTCGCCCGTGTGGAGCCAGCCGTCGACGATCGCCGACGCCGTCTCGTCCTCCTGCTTGAGGTAGCCCTTCATCACCCGTGCGCTGCGTACGCAGATCTCGCCCTCTTCGCGCGGCTTCAGCGGCTGATTGCGGGCGTCCACGATCGCGATCTCAACGTCGTCCATGGGCCGCCCGACCGAGCGAAGGCGTTTGAGCTTTAGCTCGTTCTGCTCCGGCGTGCCGTCGAGGCGATGGTCCTCGGGTCCGAGATAGGTCAGCGTGGAGTTGCTCTCGGTCTGGCCGTAAGCGTTCATCAGACCACAGCCGGGGGCGGCCGTGGCGAAGACCTCGATCGCCTTGAGCACGACCTCGTAGGGCATCGGCGCGGCGCCATAGGTGATGAGCTGGAGCGAGTTGAGGTCATGGTCTCCGAAGCCATGGTGCTCCATTGTCCGCTTGAGCATGGTCGGCACGACGAAGGCATGAGTGACCTTCTCGCGGTCCACGGCGGCGAGCCAGTGCTCCGGGTCGAACTGGGGCAAGATGACGAGCCGGCGCCCGCCCCAGATCGACGACAACACGGCCGTGATGCCGGCGACGTGAAAAATGCCCACCGATAGCAGCGTCGTCTCTTCCGGGCCGGTCGGGTCGGCCGGGCTCATCGTGTTCATCACATATAGCGAAAGGTTGAGGTAGGTAAGGTTCACGCCTTTGGGCATCGCCGTTGTACCGGACGTGTAGATAAGAACGTTGGGCTCGCTCTCGTCGACATCGGTGAAGATCTCGTCGTCGGGGCTGAACGCGATCAGGCCCGCCAGAGACTTCACACCGTCAACCGGGCTTTCGAGAGCGATGACTTCGCGCACGGTAGCAAGCTCTTTACGGATCGAGTCCAGAAGAGGCAGGTAGCGCTCGCCGACGAAGACCACGGAGACTTCGGCGGTGTTGATCATGTAAACGAGCTCTTCGTGCCTGGCGCGGTAATTGAGGGGCACGAAGCAGGCGCCGAGCTTGGCGCAGGCGTAGTAGACCTCGACGAACTCGGGCGAATTCACGGCCATTACCGCCACCCGGTCGCCGACGCCGACCCCCAGGGCCTGGAGCCCGTTGGCCAGGCGGCAAACGTCAGAAGCCATCTCCAGGTAGGTGACGCGCCTCTGGCCGTCGCCGGAGATCAGCGCCTCGCGGTCGGGGACGACGGCGCTACTGATCGTCAGGAATTCCGCTGGGTTCATGGCTCGACCTCGGTTCTCGCGTCAGACGCTCGAGACGTTCAGGTCCGGTCGCTTCAGGCGGCGCGGCCCCGCATCGCGAGCCGGGCCTCCAGCTTGAGGCCTTCGTCCAGCGAGAGCTCCAGTCCGCGTACGACGGCTTCCTTGGCCCGCCGGACGGCCTCGGGCGGACGTGCGAGGACGCTGCGAGCGACTTCCTCCGCCTTGACGTACAGCTTCTCGCGCGGCACCACCCACTCGATAAGCCCGTAGTCATGGGCCCTCCGCGCATCGACGGAGTCGGCGCTCAGGATCAGGTATAAGGCGTGGCCGGGGCCGATCAGTCGCGGCAAGAGCTGGGTCCCGCCGGCGCTGGGTATGTAGCCGAGGTTAACCTCGGGCAGGCCAAAGCGGGCGTCGTCGCTGGCTATGCGCAGGTCGCAAAGCGCGCTCATCTCGCAGCCAGCGCCGAGGGCGTAGCCCTGAATAGCGGCGATCAGCGGCTTTTCGATCGCCAGCATCAGGCCCCAGAGGTCGCGCTCCTGTCGCGCGCGACGGGCGTCAACGTACGAGGGCGCACTGCCGAACTCTGAAATGTCTGCTCCGGACGAGAATGCCCTCTCACCGGCGCCCTTGATGACTACAACACCGACATCCGGATCGATGCGCACGGCCTCCATCACGGTCCAGAGCTCGTCGCGCATCCGCAGGTTGACGGCGTTCAGCACCTGGGGACGGTTGAGCGTTACCCAGGCGATGCCGCCGCCTGGCAGCCCCGCCAGGTCCTGCTTTTCGAGGATGACGGTTTCGAACATGCCCCCACCGGCCGCGCCGTTCTGGCCTGGCGAAGGAGAGTATAGCGACGTGACGCCGCTGAGGCGAACCTTGACGTTAGGTGCCGGCGGTCAGAATCAGCGGCGTGAGACTCTCCGATCAGCCGGTTGAGGGCGGGTAGGCCGTGGTCAGGGCGGTGAAAGTGGCAGTCTGAGCAGGCGAGGTCAGCCCCCAATACGGACGATCGTCCCAACCGCGCTTCCACTAGACTCCTGGTCCCGCAACACGTCGTAAGATACGGTCGTGGAAGCATCATCCGTCGTCGAAACGCACGGCCTTACGAAGGTCTACAACGACCGCGTCGTCGCTCTCAGCGGCGTCGACTTGACCGTACGGCCCGGCCGCGTTTATGGGCTCGTGGGACCGAACGGGGCCGGCAAGACGACGCTGTTCCGCATCCTCCTCGGCCTTCAGCGCCCGACGGCCGGCCGCGCCCTCGTCTTCGGCGAGCCGATGGGCCCCGACTCCGCCGATCTCCGCCGACGCATCGGATTCCTGGCGACGAACCCGCACTTCCCCCGCCACGAGACGGCGATCCAGTACCTGCGCTTCGTCGCCGAGGTTTCGGGGCTCGACCGCGAGGAGCGTGAGACCCGCGTGGCCGCCTTGCTCCGCGACTTCGACCTCCTCGCCGCGGCCGGTCAGCGAATCGGCACGTTCTCGACCGGTATGACGACCCGCCTGGGAATCGCCGCCGCCTTCATCAACGACCCGGAGCTGCTGATCTGGGACGAGCCCACGAGCGGTCTCGACCCCGTCGGCCGCCGTCAGGTTATCGACCTGATCAAAGGCATCGGAGGTCGGCGTACTCTCATCGTTTCCACTCACGTTCTCGGCGACGTCGACCGTGTCTGTGATGAAATCGGCGTTCTCTACCGCGGCCGCTTGATCTACTCAGGCACGATCGCGGAGATGAAGCGCATGACGCACGCCCGCACGGTCGAGCTCGAAGTCGAGGGCGACGGCGTCCGACTCGTCAACCGGCTCGCGGCGGGCGAGACTGACCTCCATCCCAAGTGGGACCCTCCCTTTGTCCGGGTGACGCTGCCGGAGCCGCTGCCCCTCGCGTCGACTCTCGGTCAGGTCCTCGCCCTGGCGGGCCAGGAGGGCCTCGACCTCCTGAGCGTGAATATGCTCGGCGACCAGCTCGAAGAGGCGTTTCTCGAGCGGCTGGAGGAGGACCGCCGCAAGGGGATCGCTTCGCTGTTCGATAAGGGTGCATGACCGTGAGCGTCAGGGCCGTCGGCGCTATCTTCCGCTCGGAAGGCACTGCCCTCTACTCTTCCTGGCTATTGCGGCTCTGGCTCCTCCTCGTCGTCGCGCTGGCTCTTCTCACGCTGGCCAGCATCGACCAGGCCCGGACGGTGTCACGCGCCCTCGCTGGTTGGCTGGCGGCGTACTCGGTGCCGTCGGCGATCGCCGTCGGAGTCCTCGGCGCCGCCGCCCTCAGCTCCGACCTCGAGGTCGCCGCCGACTCCGTGCTCTCACGCGCCGTCACCCGCATCGACTTTGTTCTGGGCAAGACGCTCTCGCGGCTTGGCCTGGTCGCGGCCATTCACCTGGCGGTAACCTTGCCAACAATGCTCCTGGCCCAGCGGATCGGCGCTCGCAACGCCGAGACGGCCCAGATATTCATCGCCACCGGCGCGGTCGGGCTAACGCTTGTGTTCCTCGCGGCCCTCGGTTCGCTTCTCGGCGCCCTGTTTCGAAACACCATCGTCGCGGTCGCGGTGCTGATGGTGGCCTTCGCCAGCCAGTCGCTGATCTTTGACTTCCTCGGCGCCGACTACTTGTCGCCGGGTGCGCTCCTCCGGAACATGGCGGCATGGCTCGACGGAAGGGCCGGCGCCTGGGAGCAAGCTCGCTTCTACCTGGCCTTTGGCGGCGCTACGGCGGCCTGCCTTGGGGCGGCCATTCTTAGCTTCGAGCGGCGCGACCTGTAGCGAAGGCGCTTGCTCGCAACGCGGCCGCCGGCTACTTGGTGCGAAGGTCGACGACCGGGACCGCCGGAAGGCCCTGGTCCTGGCGGACCTCGTTCGCGTAGGCGATCGCCCGCCGCGCCGCTTCTTCCTCCTCCAGCGTCGGCACCAGAAGGATGACCGGGCGGTATCGCAGTAAGCCCGTCTCACGCTCGCCACCGGCGCCGAGCATCGCCGCGGCCCGCGTCACCGCATCGGCTTGCTCGCTTGAGTCCACCAGGTAGTACACGGCGCGGTTCTCAAACGCCGGCCGCGACACGGCGCCACTCACTTCCGCCATGTCGGCGTTTGGCCAGGGTGTCAGAAAGCCTTGCACCGCCATTACCGCCGCGATCGCCAGCACGGTGGCGAAGCCAAGCATCAGGTACAGCCCCGCGCGCAGCCTCCACGATTCCCGGGTCACCCGCAGGACTGCGAGCATCGTGCCTGGCTCCTTCCCTGTTCTCGGTAGCTCGCCCTTCACGGGCTGAGAGGCTCTCGCTGGTGTGGTCCCGAACACCTCTCATCACCTGATTTCACTCATCTCACGGCGTTAGTCTGAAGCGATCGGCGACCCGCGCCATCGAACGAACCTGTGATTTCTCGAGGAAACGAAAGGGTGCCTTGCGGCGCCCTTTCTCAGCGGGATAGCAGGAAATTGCTACGGCACCATTCCCTGCCGGAACGCGAACGCCACCGCCTCGGCGCGATTGGTCACGTCGATCTTGTTGAAGATGTTGCTGACGTGGCGGTTGACGGTGTTGAGACTTATGACCAACTCGTCGGCTATCTCCTGATTGGTCTGTCCGCGGGCGAGGTGGCGGAGGACCTCTATTTCGCGCTCGGAGAGGCCGGCGGGGCCGCCTCGTTCGAGAAAGCCCTCGATCGCGGCCGTGACAGATTCGCTGTCACCCACAAAAGGCACGGTGCTGTCTCCCTCGAGCAAGGCGAACTCACTCCCGGGTATTCTGGCCGCGATGCCGCGCGCGACTTCGACTTCGATATCAACTTCTCGCCGATGGAGGACCAAAGTGGGCACGTTGACTCGCGTCAGAAGGTCGCCGACGTCCGGAACCCGGCTGTTGCCCTCGAGCCAGCGGTCGTACTCCTCGGGCGTGGTCGCATCGCGGAACACTTCGGCATAGGAGCGGCTCAGGGCGCCACCGGAGCGGCCGAGAAGGGAGTGCGCGACGGAGTCGATGAATAGCTCCCAGTCCGCGTCGATCAGGGTTTGAATGGCCGCGCTCCGCGCCGGGCGGTAGATGCCAAAGCGATGCGTCCAGGTGCACCACAGGATGAGGCGGCTCACGCGCTCAGGGTGACGGGCGGTGAATGCGATGGCAATCGGCCCGGCGTGAACGCCCGCGAAGAGGTCGGCCCGGCGCGCCCTCAGGCGCTCTACCACCGCCTCCAGATCTCGAACTTGCGCTTCGAACGCGAAGTCGACGGCCCCGCGCTGCGAGAGCCCCGAGCCGCGCAGGTCGTAGCGCACTACCTGTCGCCGCTGCGCCAGTCTTTCATGAAAACGGCGCGATTCCGCGAGCCGCCACTCGGTGCGGAAGTTGCGCGGACCCATGGGCATGAGCACGAGCGGCGGACCCTGACCCAGCGTGTAGCAAGCAATGCTCACGCCGTCGGCCGAGTTCGCGTATTGGACGTGTAGTTCCATCGCCGAGGACAGAAATCAGAGAAAGTGCGGACAAGCTGGGCGGGATGCCCCTCTCTTGTCTGCTCTCCTTATACCCAGTCAGGCTTGCGCAGCTGGCTCCTGGTTGTGCGCTCTACAATTCTCTGCAGGTCCTCATTGATCTTTTGAGCGAGGACGCGCATCTCCTGGCTGGTCGTCCGCATCTCGTCCGTCTTCCAGCGGCGGATCTTTGCCCGGTCGGCATCGGCCAGGGAGGTCTCGTCGATGAGGCGGCCGATGATGTGGGACAGGAGGTCCCAGGCTTCTTCGGTGTCGATTTCGACCTTCATGGGTTACTCCTGGTCCTTTGTGGAGACGTACCAGCCTTTTCGGCGTATGAGACGCGTGGTCCTTTCGTCGAGGGTGGTCCCGAGCACCTCGTTCAGCGAAACCGTGAGGTCGGCGACCTCGACGGTGCCCTCGTTACGCTCGCTGCGCCAGCGCCGGATCGCGGCTTTGCCTTCGTCGGACAGCTCGACCTGGTCGAGGACCTGGGCGACAACCAGGGTCATGATTGACCAGGCCTCGTCCGGCTCAAGAATTACCTGCATTCGCTCCCCCTTACTTATTTGCCCTTGAATTGCGGCGGACGCCGGCCCTCGAGGAAGGCGCGGACGCCCTCGGCGCGGTCCTCGGTGGTCTGAAGGATAACCGTTAGGTCATTTTCGTATCTAAGCGCTTGATTGAGCGTCATGTCGAGGCCGCGGTGCACCGCCTCCTTCGCATACTTGAGGGCGATCGGTCCTCGGGCCGCGACGCGGCCGGCAAGGGACTCGACTTCGCGGTGCAGAGCCTCGCGGGCAACCACGCCCATGACAAGTCCCGCTCGTTGCGCCTCCTGAGCATCGAGGACCTCGCCGGTGAGGAGCATCGCAAGCGCCCTGCCGCGGCCGACCGCTCGGGGCAGACGCTGGCTGCCGCCGGCCAGGGGAATGAGCCCATGCTCGGTCTCCGGCTGCGAGAAGCTGGCGCCCTCGGCGGCGATGCGGACGTCGCAGGCAAGAGCTATCTCCAGCCCGGCGCTGACGCACGCACCCTGGATCGCCGCGATCACGGGCTGGGGCAATCCCGCCAAGGGGCCGAAGGGATCGGTTCCGGGCCGCTCTATCGTCAGACCTTCGCTCACCATCTCCCCCGACCAACCGCGGCAGAAGTCATCGCCCTCGGCGACGAGCACAACCACGCGCACGTCTGGTTCGTCGCGAAGCCTCTCGCATGCATCCGCGAGCTCACGAACGAGGCGCAGGTCAGCCGCGTTCCCCGTCGCCGGGCGCGCGAGGACGATGCGCGACACGGGCCGTTCGACTGATAGACGGATGGCTTCGTAATTCATGGCCTTGGCCTGACGGGTCTTGGCCACGATGGTAGGCAGGGGTCCATCCGGGTGTCAAATGTGTAACACTGCTTCTTGACTGGCGTTCTGGGCGTGCGATACGGTGACTGAGATGTCCGATCGACCCAGACGGCGTAGTTCGTCGCCTGCGAAAGCGCCCTCCCGCCCCAAGCTCCGAAACCAGGTCCTCTTCGTCCTCGGGATCCTCGTGCTCGCGGCCGGTGCCTTCTACACGGCCCTGGTCGTCGCGATCCAGATCGAGCAGATCTTCTTCCCGGGCAGCCCGCCGCTCAGGACCGGCGTCTTCTCGAAGCTGCCCGGTCTCGAAAAAGGCGGCGAGCCGTCGCCCGATATCGTCGGTGGGCGGATCAATATCCTGGTCATGGGCCTCGACCGCAGGCCCTACGAGGGCAACGCCGCCACGCGCACCGACACGATGTTCGTGGTCACGATCGACCCCTCAGGCAAGACCGCCCGCGGGCTGGCGATGCCGCGCGACCTCTACGTCGACATCCCCACCAAGCAGGGCGGCAGCTTCAAGGAAAGGATCAACACCGCCTTCGAATACGGCGAGTACCAGAATTATCCCGGCGGCGGCCCCGCTCTGGCCAAGGCCACCGTCGAGCGCCTCCTCGGCATCAAGATCAACCACTACGTCGTCATCGACTTCGAGGGCTTCAAGAAGGTCATCGACGAGATCGGCGGCATCGACGTTGATGTCGCCGCGCCCGGCGTGAACGACCCCTTCTACTCTGAGACCGAACGCCTCGGCGACTTCTACCCTTGCGTGTTCGCGCCCGGCATTCACCACCTGAACGGTTCGGACGCCCTCTGCTTCTCCCGCGTACGGCGGAACTCGAGCGACCTCGATCGCATCCAGCGCCAGCAGCGGGTGATTTTCGCCGCGATGGACAAGGCGGGCCAGCTGAAGCTCCTGGCCGACCCTACCAACGTCCTCAGTCTTTGGAAGCGCTACAAGACGACGATCCAGACCGACATCAACGATTTCCAGGTGCTGGGCCTTACTCGCCTCGCGGCGAGCATCGACAAGGACCACATGGCCTTCCTTACTCTCGCGGCCGTCACCGTCTCCTGGACGACGCCGGAAGGCGCCGCCGTCCTGATCCCGTCCGATGCCGGGATCAAGCAACTGGTACAGGCCTTCCTCTCCGACCAACGTCTCGAGCAGGAAGCCGCTGTCGTCGAGGTCCAAAATGGGACCGAGAAGGCGGGTCAGGAAAAACGCGCGGTGGACTATCTGGTCACGGCGGGGCTGCAGAAGGTGACCGGAACAAACAAGGCCGACACGAGCCACACTCGCACCGAGATCATCTACTTCAATGGCAAGCGCTACACGGCCGAGCACATCGCCAACGCCTTCGGGCTGCCAAAGGACCGCGCTCGCGCTGGCACCGACACCGATGCCGAACTGCGCACAATGTCGGCCGCCGACGTCCTCGTGATCCTGGGAACCGACGCCAAGATCGAGTCCACGTCAGCCCTGACGCCCGGCCGCTGACGCTCCCGGCGATTCCCTGCTCAAGCGAGCTGGCGGTTGAACCGAGACTTTCCGGTCTCGGCGGGAGTTATGTCTGGGCGCCGGGACGGCAGCCGCTAAGGCGGCGAAGCAATCCCGGGCCGAGCGTACCATGTGCAGACCTGCTCGTGTCGCATGCACGGACCGCGTGCCCGAGATTGCCGCGGCTGCTGAGGCGGCCTCGCAACGACAGGTGTGCGACTGCCGCGGCCGCGGGTGTGCAGCAGCGAGAGCAGATCGCCCCCGTAGCTCACCTCGCAACGACAGATGTGCGGACTGCCGCGGCCGCGGGTGTGCAGCAGCGCCAGCAGATCGCCCCCGTAGCTCACACCTCGCAACGACAGTGCTGCGACTGCCGCGGCCGCGGGTGTGCAGCAGCGCGAGCAGATCGCCCCCGTAGCTCACACCTCGCAACGACAGTGGTGCGACT
>CAYRCD010000045.1:0-19540 GCA_964422735.1 uncultured Dehalococcoidia bacterium
ACCTCAAGACCGAGGTTGAGGGCAAGGTCCAGGCGGTGCGCACGGCTCTGCAAGGCACCGACGCCGAGGCGGTCCGCCGCGCCAGCGACGACTTGAACCAGTCGATGCAGAAGATCGGCCAGGCCGTCTACGGTCAGCCGGGCGCCGAAGGCCAGCCGGCTCCCGATCAGGAGGAGGCGCCCGAGGGCACCGTGGAGGGCGAGTTTCGGGAAGTTTAGCTGGCTCCGCGCTGGCGCCGCCAGCGCTCCAGCAGACCTCGGGAACCATCGTGTCCAAGTACGATGACCTTCTGGCCCGCATTCTGCGGGGCGCCGCCGACGCTAACATCACGTTCCGGGATCTGTGTGGGTTGTTACGTTGGCTTGGGTTCGAGGAGAGAATACGGGGAAGCCATCACGTGTTTCGAATGGCGGGCGTGGAGGAACTCATCAATCTGCAGCGGGATGGCAGCAAGGCAAAAGGCTACCAAGTACGGCAGGTTCGCGACATAATTCTCAGGTACAAACTGGAAGGCCAGGCGTGACGCTCAACTACGAAATCATTCTCTACTGGAGCGAGGAAGATGCCGTCTTCGTCGCGGAAGTGCCGGAGCTTCCCGGCTGTATGGCGCACGGTCCGACTCAGGAAGTTGCTCTCGCCAATGCCAAGGACGCGATGCTGCTCTGGATCGATACTGCCAAAGAGTTTGGCGACCCGATTCCCGAGCCCAAAGGCCGGCGGCTAATGTTCGCGTGACGCCGCCGAGTTCCCAGGAAGTTTAGCTGACAAGATCGGCTCCAAGCAGTTAGATGTCTGGCGCGGCGACGCTGACGGCCGCTTCGTCCGAGCGCTTCGTGGAGGCAGGCGCCGAACCGCGCGACATATAATCGAAGCGGCGGGGGACTGAGGTCCCTGATTGTCTTATCCTCGCTGGCTCGTCCTGTTCGTCGCCCTTTCCCTTCTGGGCTCCGCCTGCGGCGACGCCGCGGACTCGAAAGCCACCCCAAGTCCCATGGAACAGCCGACGCCGGCGGACGCCGAAGCGATCCGGGCGCTCGATTTCTCCCAGGTAGGCGCGTTCCAGACGCTGGTGCGCCAGCTTGCCGGCGAATACGACCGCCGGACCGTCGTCTACGCCGACCTCACCGGTGACGGCCGCGAGGAGGCAATCGTCCCCGTTGGCTCCGGCGGGACCCTGGGGAACGTCGCCTACCAGGTCTTCACGCTGCGCGGCGGCGCGCCGGCCGCGATCCTGACCACGACGCGCGACCAGACCACGCCCGGCGGCATGATCATGAACGTGGAAGACGGGAGGCTCGTGCGCACGACGGGGAAATACGGCCCCGAGGACCCGCGCTGCTGTCCCTCGGTCCTGGTCAAGACCCGTTATCGCTGGGACGGATCGAGCCTCCAGGTCGAGCGCGAGGACGAGGTCAAGAGCACGCCGGGGCCGAAGCAGTGACGCGGCCTGGCGTCCTTCGACTTCATCAGGCCGGAGGCCCGAGGGGCAATGCCCTGTGCTACGATCAGGTGCCCTGGGGCGATTAGCTCAGCTGGTCAGAGCGTCTGTTTTACACACAGAAGGTCGCAGGTTCGAGCCCTGCATCGCCCACCAGGATTTAGATTCAGACCTGGCAACGAAGAAGGCCCCGCCTCAGCTAGCGCCGGGCGTATGATTCGCCCGAAACCGAGTTGGAGGTCTGCATGGGCCAAGGGGAGGCCGACACTCACCTGAACGTCGCGAAGAAGCAGCTAGACCGCGTGCAGACGGCGAGTTGGGACCCCGACGACGAAGACCGTGAGGATGCAGTTACCTGGGGGTTTTATGCTTACGAGAATGGCGTGGTAGCTGTCGCCGACAAGGCAAACCTTCCCTGGAAGACCACTCACTGGAACAAGTTGGACCTTGCTGATGAGATCCACCAGAAGGGCTTTGTTTCAGTAAATGTTCGTGAGCGCCTTGAGAAACTGAATGAGTTGAGGAAGGATGTTCAGTACGGAGAGGCTGGACCGGACCTGAAGGAATACGACTTAGAGGACTTGGCATCTGACCTTGAAAACTTCCTCGATGAGGTGGAGAAGTTTGTCAAGTCTTAAGCTGGCGCCTGAAGACCAAACTGCCGTTCAAAGGGTGCTGAGCCAAATAGACGAGGCCGGGTGCGAGCCTACGGTCCTTCTCATCGGTTCCGCAGCGCGTGGTCGCATGACTTGGCGCAGCGACATTGATTTGATGGTCATCACCGCCGATCCCCTTAAGCGATTGCCGACGCCTCCTCGTATACACCTTCATCCTGAGACCCGTGCAGACTTTCTCGAGAGGTTACGGGATGGTGATGAGTTTGTGTCGTGGGCGGTTCGCTTCGGTGCACTTCTACGCGATTCGGCTGGTTGGTGGCAGGAGGTTTCTCAGAGTCAGATTCCATGGCCTGATTGGAGGCAGAAGCTCGTGCATATTGGCAAGCGGCTGCGAACGGCCCGAGTCGCAATCAAGGACGGAGATCGGGAGGCAGCCGAAGAAGAGTTGTTGATGGCTGCTTCGCACTGTGGTCGTGCCATCCTGCTCCGGAGCGAATCTTTCCCGCTGTCTCGGCCAGAACTGCCGGCGCAACTGAGCCAAGTGGGCGAACTGGCGTTAGCTGACTTGTTATCGCGGTTGATCCAAGGGGGAGCGAGCCTGGACGAAATGAAAAAGATGTTTGCGGGGCTTCATAAGCTCAAGCGCCGCCTCCGGCTCCAGGCTACCCTCCACCAGAGAGCGAGTGGACGCTAACGCTGACGCCAACCGGAGCGGTCGACGGCAACCGGCGGTTGACGACGGTAGACAGGTTATGGAGAGTGGTGGGCGGGCGTGGAGGGCCGGTTTCGGGTCTGAATCGGTTTTACAGACAGAAGGTCGCAGGTTCGAGCCCTGCATCGCCCACCACGACTTCTCAAGTTCAGAAATCGTCCAGAGGAGGCCGTTTACTCCGGTTTGCTTGGAGTCCGACAGCAAGATTGACAGCCGCAAGCATGCGGGACGGTTTGCCAAGCGTGTCCTGCACTCGGAGAACGCGAGCGAGGTGAAGCCCTTCAATGTCTCTGTCGCCACCCATGCGGTGGCTCCCTGGCGACGCCCATGTCCAGCGAAAGGGGATAGCCCCACGCCTGGCAACGTGAGAGCGCCACGACCATTCCCTCGCAAGTTCGCATGAGAGCTTAACGCTCACTCTTCATCGCGAAATCGACGATTCCATAGCTCACAATATTCATGTTGGTATGCGTTGGCGCTCTGCCGAGTGAATCAGCGGACTTTCCACCTACAGTGGCGCCCTTCGGTGTCCGGGAGCGCAAAGCTGGTGCGGACGACCACAGTCAGGGCAGATCAGCAACAAGGCGTAATCGGGCGACCGTAGGCTCGAACGAGAGTTCCCACGCTCGCTGAACCTGTGCAATAATCGCGTCTCGCGATGTTCCCTGATTATCGGAGGTGACGGTGATGACCTCTGTACAACGTGACGAATCCTGGGGTGGCCTGGCGACCATCGACGAAGAAGGACGGCGCGAGCAGATGACGGCTCGCTACCTGGAGTTGACGGCGCTCGCGGAAGAAGAAAGGCGTGTCCGGCTGCGTGCGATGGCCGAGGCGGAGTATGCCCTTCCTGATGCAGAGCTTCGCGCCTTCACGCTTTCGCGTCTCCAGACCTGGCTCGCCCTGGACCACGACAAGGCTCGGATCATTGCTTCGTCTTACGACGCGGTAATGCAAGGTATGGCGGCGCCGGTGGCGATGAGGCGCGTGGGGCTGGTCCAGACTCTCGGTAGGGAGTTCTCGGCGGCGGACGAAGAGCGACTGCGAGACCTTGTGCCGGCAGTATTCGGCGGTGCTCCGAGACGCGTCATCGATCCAGGGCGTTCGCCGGGCCCCGCGGAACTATCACCCAAGAGAAAGCCCTGGTGGGCGTTCTGGCAAAAGTCCTAGAGCTTCGACCGCTGCACACGAAGGTCGCGCGTTCAAGCTCTGGATTGCCGACCACGATACCCGCGCCCTCGGCCTCAGAACGATGTCGAGAGCTGCTGGGTCCGGCCGGAGCGGGCGGCGCGATAACCTGACTCGATGATGTCGATGACGTGGCGTGCGTGTTCCGCGGTCGCCGGGGTTCGACCAAGGTCGCGCCCGTACAGCGCCACCACGCGCGCCCGCGGATGCGCGTTCACGCCGGGAATGTGGGCGATCTCGGCGAAGGAAGAAGCTCCGAGCACCGCGACCCGCACCTCAGAGTCCTTACCCTTCATCACTGGCCGCGCGCAACTGGCTCTCGGGAGCTATGCGACCCCCAAACCCTGCTCGACCTCGCCGATGGCCTCGTCGACGATGCCGATGATCTCGTCGACCTCGCCGCGCTGGATGCACAGAGGCGGGGCGAGGGGGATGGTGGCGCCGGCGCGGCAGAGGAGGCCCCGGCGCTTGAGGGCCTCCGACATCCTGGTGCTCATGTCGTCGGCCTCGGCGAACTGCTCTTTGGTTTCGCGGTTCTTCACCAGCTCGACGGCGACGAGAAGGCCGATGCCGCGCACGTCACCAATGGACGGGTGGTACTCCTTGAGGCGGCGTAGCTCCGAGATCATGTATTCGCCCTGGACACGGGCGTTTTCGATTAGCCCCTCGCGCTCGATGATGCGGATGTTCGCCAGGGCCACGGCACAGGAGACCGGGTGGGTGCCGAAGGTGATGCCGCCGCCGAAGGCATCCTTCTTCTCGCCGACGAAGGCGTCGGCAACCTCTTTCTTCGCCATCACGGCCGAAATCGGGAGGTAGCCGCTGCTGAGGCCCTTGGCGACCGTCATCATGTCCGGTATTACGCCCATGTGCTCGACCGCGAACCACTTTCCCGTGCGGCCGAAGCCGTTGATCACCTCGTCGGCGATGAGCAGGATGCCGTACTTGTCACAGATGCTGCGCAGCGTCGGCCAGTATTCGGGCGGCGGCACGAAGGTCGCGTTGGCCGACGAGATCGGCTCGGCGACGATGGCGGCGACCGTCTCCGGTTTCTCGAACTGGATTGTTTGTTCGATCGTGCGGGCGCAGTAGACGTCGCACTCGGGGTAAGTCTTTTCGTAGGGGCAGCGGTAACAGTTGACCCCGGGCACGGCGATGCTGCCGGGGACCAGCGGCTCGAACGGCACCCGGTTGGTGTAGCTAGAAGCGTTGACGCTGAGAGCGCCCGCGGTCACCCCGTGGTAGGAGCCGCGGCGGGAGATGATCTTATAGCGCTTGAGGTCGCCGCGGTTGAAGTGATATTGCTTCGCCATCCGGATCGCCGTGTCGACGGCCTCGGAGCCGGAGTTGGCGAAGTAGAAGCGCGAGATCGAGCCCGGCGCCAGCTCGGCGAGCTTGGTGGCCAGGTCGATCGCCGGCGGCGTGGCGTAGGCGAAGGTGTTGACGTAGGCGAGCCTGCGCATCTGCTCGGCGGCGACGTCGGCGAGCTCCGTGCGACCGTGGCCGACGGCCACGACCCAGAGGCCCGACATCGCGTCGATGTAGGACCGGCCCTTGATGTCCTTGAGGCGCACGCCCTCGCCGTCGCTGAAGACCATGAGGCCGTCCGGTTTCGCGAGGTCGTTCCACTGCTGGGTATGGACCCAGAGGTGGTCGAGCCCCCTTTGCGTGTAATCGTCAACGTCGAACTCGGAATTAGACGGGGAGAGACGGTCGACCATTGCTGGGGCCCTCCGGTACCAACACGCGGCGCCGGTTACTTGGCGAGGCGCGGGGCACAAGTGTACACGGCGACGGCTCGCCGACGTCACCGGCGGCTTTGAGGCACCGCCGGGATTTGAGTAGGGGCGCGCGGGACTATATCTTCGGTTTCGCGGGCCAGCGCTCGCAGGTGATGGCGTAGTCGCGGCCGGGGAAGTACTTCGTCCACTCGTTCTCGGTCATGTTCCTCCCCGCCGCGAGACAGACCTTTTCCGCCCAGAGCTTCATGTCGAGATTCCAGAGGACGGTCATCTGGTCGGATGCCACGAGCAGCGACTTGCCGTCGGGCGTTGGGAAGGCGCTGGTGGCAGCCGGCTAGGCGAAGCTGGAACCGATCGACGCTTGCTTTTCGAGATCCCAGAGCGCGACCTTCCCATCCACATTACGCGTGACGGACATCGTCCGGCCGTCGGCCGAGAAGCGGAGGGTCGCCGGAACGCCGAATGGCACGACGTTCGGGATGATGGACAGCGGCTCCGGGTCCGCACCCGAGAGCAACTCCTCGTAGCGGAAGAACTGGAGGTCGCCGGTCGACCGCAAGAGCGCCACCGTCCCCGCCGGCGTAACGGCCCAGCCGCGAATGCTGGCTGTCTCCCAGACTCCGAGACGAGTCGCCACCTCTTTGCTGACATCCCAAACCGAGAGCGATGGCCCGAGTTTGGTGATAATCGTCGCTGACGGGGCAACGGCCGAGGGTAGAAAGTCGACCCTGCGGTCAAAGGCGCCAGTGTTGGTCGTAATGAACGAGCCGCGGATCCGGGGAGCCCCACCTTCCAACGTTACGATGATCACGAGGTCTCCATTACCATGAATCGCGAGCAGGGGCAGGTCAGGGTGGAATGCCAGGCCGATTGGCCCGGGACCGGTGAGAGGGTTGGGCACGCGGATCGGCTGACCAAGAGCCCGGCCGGTCGCTGCCTCCCAGATCACCACCGAACCGGCGCAGCCGTCCTGCTTCGCGCGCGGGCAGTCTGAGTGGCCGGTCGCAAAGTACTTGCCGTCGGAGCTGACCGCCGGGGCGATCTGCGGGGGACCGATGATAAGAGTCGTTTCCCCCGCGCTGGTTGTCGAGCGGTCGATCAACGTGAGGGCCGGCAGGCGCCAGCGCGACCAGTGACCGTCCGGGGATTGCTTCACGAACCAGCTGCCGTCGGGCGCGACCCCAATCTCCCCCGGCCCGGCCGCGGCTGTGTAGGCGCTTGCGAGGCCCGCGCCACTGAGGTCCCAGTGCTCCAGGGCATAGACGAGCGCATGGTTGTAGATAGTCGTGTGCCCCGCGCCGAACTTTGGGAATGGGAGGTTAATGGTCAGGAGCGGGAACGGGAGGCCAACCGCATCGAGACCGGGCAGGGACAGAACGCCAAGTTCGCGGGACGCTTTAGGGACCGCCACTCTGGCGCCGTTCGAGGCGAGATCGAGTCCTCCGGGCAGCTGCTGGGTCGGGGCGGTTGCCAGGAGTTCACCCGTCTCGGGATTCCAGAGATCGACTCTTCCAGGTTCTTCGCTAGACGCGCCGAAATGAAGAATCAACAGGTTGCCGTCCGGGGTAAACATGAAGCCCGCTAGAGTGTTGGTTTGTTGTGGAAACGTCCGCAGCAGCGCGAATGTCCTGGCGTCGAACAGCCCCAGCGTGTCCCGGGGGCTTACAGGCTGGGCGGCAAGGTATCTGCCGCGAGGGTCGTAACGTACGCGAGCCGCTAGCGGAGGCAGTTCGGTAACCGTCCGATCTGTGCCATCAACGAGGTCGAGGAGGTGCAAGACACCGTTGACCACGGCCGGCAGCCGTCCGTCGGGTGCAGGCGGCGAGAGCGCAAGCGCACCCCGTGCTGCCGGGAATTCGAATCTCCGGACTTCGGCGAGCGTCGGCACATCGCGCACAACGAGCGTGGCGTGCTGCTTGCCGGGGTCATACGTCGCGTTCACGATGGACTTTCCATCCGGAAGGAAACTCGGGCTTGGGCTTAAACCAAGCGTCGCCGGTTCGGCCCGAATGCTCTGTATCAGGATCCGGGTCGTGGCGTCGTAGAGTTCTAACAGGCCGCTGGTAGTGCGCAGGGCGATGTACTTGCCGTCCGGGCTCAGGCCATAGCCGCTGAGGGTCGGCTCGCTCGGAAAGATGCGCCCGAGGTAGCGCGGGTCGTCGCCGAGCACGAGGTTCAGAAGCGAGTCCGTCCGCGGCCCCGGCTGGAGGTTGTGAGCCTGGGCGGCGAGGGCGAAGGCGAGGCCGCGGTCCGTCTTCAGGAGCAGCGGGACCTCGGCCTCCAGCCGGCTGAGGGTCGCTTCGACTACCGCCTGGTCGGAGCGCTGGCGGGCCTGGTCGGCGCTCCGCCACTGCACAGCCGCCAGCCCGCCGACAACTGCTGCCACGACGAACAGCCCGCTCGCGGCCGTCGCCAGCAGGCGCAGCCGGCGGGCGCGCGCATGCGCCTCCCGCTCTTCGCGTTGGTGGAGCTCCCGCGACGCCTCGAGGAACTCGCGCTCGAAGGGGTTCAGCTCCGGCGTCGTCCGCTCCGCCCACTCGACCGCGGCCGCGAGGCGGGTCCCCCGGTACAGCTCGCCCTCGTCCCGCCCGAGCCGCTGCCAGGAGTGCGCCGATTCCGTCAGGTGGCGCATCAGCCGCAGGCCCTCGCGGTCATCGTCAAGCCACTCGCGCAGGCGAGGCCACTCGCGGATCAGCGCCTCGTGCGCCACCTCGACCGAGTCGGCCGACGTGGTCAGCAGGCGCGCGTCGGCCAGGCGCGTGATTACGCCGCGCACGGCCTCGCCCACCGCGCCCGCGGGCACGACCTCGGTGAAGGCGACACGGCGGCGCGTGTCCTCCGTGCCTTCGCCCAGCTCCGTCAGGCGCACGAAGAGGTTGCGGGCGATCGCCTGGTCGCCGGCGGCAAGGCTCCCGTAGACGGTCTCCGCCGTCTGGGCGATGGCCCCGCGCACGCCACCCGCGGCCATGTACCCGGCCGCCGTGAGCGTCCGCCCGTCGCGCCGCTTCCACGTCTCCAGGAGGGCATGTGAGAGGAGGGGCAGGCCGCCGGGCTCGTCGCCGACGTCGCGGAGGATGAGGTCGCTCAGTCCCGGGTCGAGGCGCAGGCCCGTGGCCGCGGCCGGGCGCTCGATGACCAGGCGGAGGTCGTCCTCGGTCATCGGCCCGAGGAGGGCATGGCTCAGCTCGAGGGCCCCGGCAAGCCCGGGATAGCGGGCGGCTTCGCCGTAGAAGTCGGCGCGCATGGCGAGGATGGCCATCGTCCGGCCGCCGGGGACGCCGATGGCCGCGAGGAGGGCGTCGATGAAGCGCTGGCGCTCACCGTCGTCCCGGCAGAGCGTGAACAGCTCCTCGAACTGGTCGGCGACGACGAGAACGCGGGCGCTCGCGGGGCGGTCGGCGAGGGCCTGGCTGACGGTGAGGTCGAGCGTGCGCGGGTCGGCCTCAAGGTCGCGCAGGATGGAGGCGGCGGAAAGGCCGGCGAGGGCGCCGAGGCGCGAGGCCAGCTCGGCCAGGGGATGGGCGCCGGGTGTGAAGAGGAGGACCTCCCAGTCCCCGCTGCCGGGGAGGGCGCTGTTTCGCAGCCGGGGTACGAGGCCCGCGCGCGCGAGCGATGACTTGCCGCTGCCGCTGGCCCCGACCACAGACAGAAGGCGGTTCGTCCCCAGCCGCCCGAGGAAGGCGCCGATGACCTCGTCGCGGCCAAAGTAGAGGCCGGAATCGGCCGCCTCGAAGGAGCGCAGGCCCATGTAGGGGCAAGCGGCGTCGAGGACGGCCTCCGGTTCGCCGCCGCTCTCATGCAGGCGGGCGATCAGCTCGGTGACGAAGCGGGGGCTGCCCTCGGTCTCGCGGTGGATGCGTCCGGCGAGGTCGAGGCCGGTGTCGGAACCCTCAACCCGGCCGAGGAGGGAGTCGACTTCGGAGACGGCGAGCCCGGCGAGGGCAATTGGGATGCAGCCGGGGAGGGCATTGATGGCGCCGGCCTCGGCGGCCCAGGGCGAGCCCCCGGCGACATCGCCGGCAAGGCCAACAATGAGCAGCCGCGGCCGCTCCGGGCTGGTGACGAGGTGGCGAAGGAGTGCGAGCGTCGGCGCGCCCGCCTGCTCGAGGTCGTCGACGACGAGGAGCACGGGAGCGCGCTGCGCGACAGCGCTGAGGGTGTTGAGGACGGCGTCGAAGAGCGCCTGGCGTTCGGCCGCGGGGTCACCGGCGCGGGGCTCGGGCAGGTCGGGGAGGCGCAGGCGCAGGGCGGGGACGATGCGCGTTAGCTCGCCGCCGCCGGCGCCCACCTGCACGCGCAGGTCCTGGGGCTGCCCGGCGAGGACGTACCAGCGCAGGGCCTCGGCGAAGGGCTGGTAAGGCACCTCGCGGTCGGTCTCGCTGCGGCCGTAGAGGACGACGAAGCCGTCGCCGTGGACCGCGCCCGCGAACTCCGCGGCGAGGCGGGTCTTGCCGATGCCCTGCTCGCCCTTTATGAGGACGAAGCGCCGTTCGCCGGCGATGGCGTCCTCCCAGGCCTGCTGCAGCGTGGCCAGCTCGGCCGCGCGCCCGGCAAAGGGCAGCCCGCCGCGCGCGAGGCCCGAAGGCAGGGGGATGGCCAGGAGGCCGGGGTCGGGTTCCCAGGCGACCTCGCAGGCCGCAAGGGGCTCGGGCAGGCCCTTCAGGTCGAGCGGACCGACCGGAGTGAAGGTGTGGCCGCCGCAGCTGCCGACGAGGATGCGGCTCACGTCCGCGCAGAGGATCTGGCCGGTGCGGGCGGCATTTTCGAGGCGGTTGGCCTCGACCACGGGCACTCCGAACCAGTCGTTGTCTTCGTTGCTCGCCTCGCCGCTGGAGAGGCCGACGCGCATGGCGAGGCCCAGGAGGGGATCGTTTGCTCCCAGGCGGGAGACCGCGCGCTGCATGGCGACGGCGCAGGAGACGGCGTCGGCGGCGCTGGCCGGGAAGGCGACCATCATGCCGTCGCCGCCGGACTTAACCTCCTCGCCGCGATTGGCGGCCACGGCCTCACGCAGGGCGACGAAGAGGCGGCGGCGGACGCGGTCGTTGGCGTCGTCGCCGAGGCGCGTCATGAGCGCGGTCGACCCGACGAGGTCGCAGAAGAGAATGGTGACTGTCCGAGTCTGGACCACGAGCACCCCTGGCCCCGAGCAGTGCTGCTCAGGTGCGCAGTATAACTGGGCGCGTGACTATTTCCGGAGGTCGCCTGGCGGGCAGGCCCAGGTTGCTCGCGGGGCTCCACGATCTTCTCGAGTTCGCCCCGAGGCAAGGGACATGGAACTGCGTCAGTTGCCCGTCGGAAACCCGGGCGGAGTTGCCGGGCTAAGCTGGGGCGGCGACCTTCGCGAGGTAGCGCGTGACTTCCACGTAGGACTGCAGGAAGCCGGTCTCGTAATAGGGAATCGAGTGGTCGCGGCAAAAGTCCATGATCACGAGCCTGGCCGCCTTGAGCTTGTTCCGGGGCAGGTTTGGAAACAGGTGATGTTCGATCTGGTAGTTCAGGCCGCCGCACCAGAAGTCGGTTAAGGGGTGGGGTTTGATGTTGCGCGTCGTGAGCACCTGGAGGCGCAGAAAGTCGAGATCGGTGTTCGTGTCGGGCACCAGCATGCCCTTGTGGTTCGGCGCGAAGATGCTGCCCAGGTAGAGTCCCCATATCCCCTGGTGAAGGGCGAGGAACAGGGCGGCCTGCCCGAGACTCATGACGGAGAAAACCAGGGCCAGGTAGGCCGCGAAGTGGAGGACGATGCTCGAAGCCTCCAGCAGGCGAAACTTGGCCTTCTTGCCGGCGAGATACTGGATGCCGGCGGCCCGGAGACCGAGACCCTCGAAGAGCAGCATCGGGTAGAAGTAGATCGCCTGAAATCTGGTGACGCGGCCAATGAAGCCGCGCTTGCTTCGCGCCTGCTCCGCGGTAAAGGAGATCGCGGGAATCGCGGTGTGCGGGTCCAGGGCGAGGTCATTGGGATTGCTGTGGTGATCGTTGTGGATTTCGACCCACCAGCTGCGGCTGGCGCCGAGGAGCAGCCCGACCAACAGCCCGACCATGTCGTTTTGGAACGGCCGCGCGAAGATCTGGCGATGTCCGGCGTCGTGGCCGATGTAGCCGATCTGCGTAAACGTGAACGCCAGGAGCAGGGCGTCGAGCATCTTGGCCCAGAATGGCGCCAGGACCAGAATGCCTACGCTCACCGTAAGCAACCCAACGATCAGGACCGCCTGGTAGGCGTAGAAGGCCGGCTGCCTCTTGAAGAGCCCCTGCTGTCGCAGGAGACGCTTCAACTCGGCGTACTCATTCGCGGGCCGAAGCAGCTCGGTTCCCGAAGCAGGCCCGGCGCCCCCGGGTGCGACTTCAGCCGTGGGAATCTGACTTAATGCCATAAGATTTTCTGCGTGTCCTTCCTTGCCGGCTAGCGTAGGCGATCCTGAGGCCTGGCAACAGCGCTGTGGAGGTGGAAAGGCGAGTAATGTGGCCGAGGTGGGGACTCAACTGACGATTGGCCGGGCATACGCGGGCAACGGGACCGCCCAGGCTGAAGGCCTGGCCTACGGTGATTGTCATCGTCCGCGGGCAACGGGACCGCCCAGGCTGAAGGCCTGGCCTACGGTGATTGTCATCGTCTGAGCGCGGACCTCCCTTGCCAAGGTTGGGCTACTTGAATCTGGGCAGGACCTTCTCGCAGAACAGGCGCAGCGAGCGGGCGACCGCCTCACGGGGGAGCAGCTCGCCGGCGTTGAACTCGGCCACCAGACCGCTGAGGCCAAGTCGCTCCTTCATTTCCTGGAGCCGGTCAACGACCATGTCGGGAGTGCCAACGGCCACCTTCTCGCTCAACACCTGTTCCCAGGACAGCGCGGCCAACTCCTCACTGCGTTCGGCGCGCGCCTCCCTGGATTCGGGCCCGACGCTCGCCACCGACCGGGCGAACTGGTTGCCCAGTCGCCGGAACTGGCGCATGAAGCTCTCTTCCGGCTCTGACAGGGCCTCACCTTTCGTCTCGGCCAGGTACACCGGCACGCGCAGCGACACGTCGCTCCGCCTGTCGTGGCCGGCCTCGCTCCAGGCCTGCCGATAACTGCGCACCTGCTCGGCAGCCTGCGGCAGTCCCACGCTCCGCAGGCCGATGAAGATCGGTACTCCCATCCGGCCGAGACGGGGAAACGTATCGTCGGTGGTGGCGGCGACGCGGATCGGTGGATGGGGTGATTGGTAGGGCTTGGGCACCAGGCAAACGTCGTGAAAGGAGAAATACCTCCCCGTGTATGAGAAGCGTTCGTTGGTCCAGGCCTGGATAATTATGTCCAGGTACTCGAAGAAGCGGTCACGGCTCTCCGCGTAAGGAGTGTTATAGCCCTCGTAGGCTCCGGGCAGGGCGCTGCGTCCGACGCCGAACTCGAACCTTCCCCGGCAAACGTGATCGAGGGTCGCGGCCTCCTCTGCCACCCTCAGGGGATTACCGAGGGGCAAGATGTGGACCGCGGTGCCCACCTTGAGGCGCCGCGTCCTCCCCGCGATTGCGGCGGCGACGATCAACGGCGCTGAGAGGACCGACCTGCCGGGGCTGAAGTGGGTCTCTGCCAGCCACACCCCGTCCAGGCCCAGCTCTTCGGCCATGTCGACGTGGGCGAAGGACTCTTCGAAGGCGTCGGCCTGGTCCACGCCCGGTCGGGAGTGGAACTCCATGAACGAGCCAAACTCCATCTCAGTCTCCTGGCCCGGGTTGGCTAGGGAGTGCTGGCCGTCTTGAAGGGCGCCGCGGCAACGGCTTGCTCGAAGCCGGCGACCCTAATCCCCGCGTCCACGGTCCGTTCCCCGACACTCCTGACTCGTTCCGCGCCCGCGTCTTCCAGGGTGGCGTGCAGGTCCTTGAGGACGGGGCGCACGACTTTGAGGGATTCCTCAGCCAAGCGCCTCGTGCCCTGGAGCGCGGTTACGAGCTCCAGAATCCGGCAACCGCGCTATCGAGGAGTCCGCCTCTTCTTGTCGGCGTCCTTCCGAGCTTTGGCGCGTTCCTGAGACTTGCGCTTTTTGACCTTGGGGCTGTTGCTCTTGTTTCCGCCGGCCATCAGGCGCCGACCCGCACGTTAGCGGCGCGGCTCCGGCGCGGGTCGCGAGGGTCGGGCTCGACGTCAAACTCCACGGTCTGGCCTTCTGAGAGCTGATCGAAGGCGCCGGCAGGGAGGGACGTGCTATGGAAGAAGACTTCCTGAGAGGCGCCCTCACTCTCGATGAAGCCGAAGCCTCGTTCTCTCACAAGCCGCTTGATTTTCCCGGTTGCCATTATCTGTAACCTTTCTTTAGCCCTGACGCCAGGTCAAGGTGGACTAACGTGGCGGCCTCGGTGAGGCCTCGTGGTTGCCGGCCGGCGTAAACGATCCGCGGCGGCCCCTCATCAGGCTGTGCCGGGCCACTCAAAGTCTGTGGCCCCCATGTGAGGGACGGCGTTCACGCTTTTCACGCGGGGGCGGAGGCGACAACCCGTCCCGATATTGTACGTGACCGCAGCTGAAGCAGGTCGAATCACCGCTGCCGCCGTCGAGCAGCATGCGCCCATTGCAGCGAGGGCAAGGCTGAATTCTGAGCTTTTCGATCACGGCCGTTAGCGCCACCTTCTCTCAGGCGTATGAGCGTACCTTACAGCATTTGCGCTGAGCCAAGGGCTGCACGGCTTCCCAGAGGCCGGAAATTCGTTGCAGGCCGAACGGCGCAAGGAGCCTCGAAGACAAGGGGCCGTTCGGCGGGCCTGATAGGTCCGTTCGTCCCTTGGGGGTAGTGGCTGAATATTCAAAGCTCCCAGTATGCAAATGGCACACGTTACCTTCGTCGGTCGATCTGGTTCCGGCAAGACCACCCTCATCGAACGTTTGCTCCCGCTTCTCATCGACGCGGGTTTGAACGTAGGCGTCGTGAAGCACACGCACCACGCTGTCGAGATCGATGCGCCCGGCAAAGACTCCTGGCGGTTCAGCGCCGCGGGCGCGCGAGGGGTCGTGCTTATCACGCCTGAGAAAGTCCACATCCAATGGCCGAACGGCACGATCAAAGACGAAGATCTCGACGCCGCGCTCTCTGGCTGCGACCTCATAATCCATGAGGGCGATCGCTCGTCGCCTCACCCCAAGGTACTCATAGGGGAGCAAGAGTCCGAAGCGCGGGCGCGCGGCACCGTCGGAGAGATCGTCGGCGTCATCGGTGCGGATAGCGTCGCCGCGCCCGTTTTCGACCGGGACGACCTTGATGAGGTTGCCGCCCTCCTCATTCGTTACGCGTGTGCCCGTTCCCAGCTCAGCCAATCGTTCGACTCGCTGCTTGACGCCGCTGTCCGAGTCCATGGCCACCTCTGCCCCGGGCAGGTGCTGGGAGTCCGAATGGCGATGCGAGGGATCTGCGAACTCGGTCTGAGCCTGCCTGCGCCCGCGAAGCGCCTCATGGTGTTCGTGGAGAACGACCGCTGCGCGGCCGACGCGCTTGCGAGCGTTAGCGGATGCAGCCTGGGGAAGCGCAGCCTGCGCTTTCTCGATTTCGGAAAGATGGCCGCGACCTTTGTTGATCTCGACACTGAGCGCGCGGTGCGCGTCAGCGTCAGAGACGAATGTCGCGATCTGGTTGGTGGTTATGCCCCCGGCATCGAAGACCGCCACGCCGCTCAGACTGCGGCTTATCGCGTGATGCCCGACAGCGAACTCTTGCGGCTGCAGAACGTCTTAGTTCCTCTGGGCGAGATAGAGCTGCCGGGAGCTGCCCGCGGGCGCACGGCCTGTGACGAATGCGGGGAGCAGGTCGCCGAGGGCCGGTCGGTGGTGACCGCGGGTGGCGTTCTCTGCCGGCCCTGTTCGGGGGAAGCTTACTATCGCCCGCTGGGAATCTCAGCGTCATCCAGGGGTCGAGCCTCGTGATTGCCTCGAGCCGGTCCTGGACAAGGCCATCCGTGGCCTCGCTGCGGCCCGGCTTCGCGAACGTTATCGCTCTGGCCGCAGTCCTGGCTGCGTCAGGCCTGGCCGAGCTGACGCTTCAGCGCGTGGTCTATCGGGTCGGCGTGCACATTCCGCGAAGCGGCGCCTTTCTCCAGGCCTATCAATTGGCGACGTGGTCTGGCGATCTGGCTTTCAGGGTCACCGCCATATTCCTGGGTCTCACGGCCATCATCCTTGCCTTTTACCTTGCGTTTGGAAGGAGGCCTGTCGCCGGCCTGTTTCTAATTCTCGTTCTCATTGGGAATCTCGCCTCCTGGCCGTTGAAGCTGGAAATTGGGCCCGTCTTGGCGACCGGCGGGCTGGTCGCCGGCCTTGCCTGGATCGCCGGCGAGGCGCTGGTGGCCCGAAAGCCCGGCGGCCTGAAGACAGCGATCACCCTGTCGGCCGTGGCCCTTATCCTGGGCCAATACCGGAGAGGCTTCGAGATTCTCGGTGTCGAGCCCCAGGCGGTGGGCGTCGTGCAGACCGGCGCCGAGCTCGCCGTGCTCGCCGCCGCCACGACGCTCGCCTTCAGCGCCGCGAGGTCTCGCCTGGCTGTCGCTCCGGTGATTGCCGGCGCGGCCGTGACGCTGCTCCTCAGCGGGTCTTATGCGCGGGAGCCTTCAACGGTTGCCATCGTGGCGATGTGGTCAACCGGCGTCACCATGTCGCTTCCCGGGATTCTCTACCTTGCAGCATTCGGCGCGTTCGTGTTCGCCGCCGTTACCTGGATTGGCAGGCCCCGGACAGCCCACGTGGGTATAGGTCTCGTGCTGTTGTTCGTCGGCGGCCTGGAACCACAAGTGCTTCATCACGGTCTGACCGCCCTCGTGGGGCTGGTATTGCTGTCGTTCGGAGTTAGTCCAGAAGCGGACGGCAACCGACCCTCGTTTTCGTCGCCTGCCGAGGCGCAGAGGAGGACCTAATGAACGAAGACGCCAGTGAAGACGCGCGAGCCGGAAGGAAGCTTCCAGGAGTGCCCGGCGTATCGAGGCGCAACTTCCTAAAGGACTCCGGCCTCCTCTTTGCCGGCGCCGCCTTGGCCCCCGTGCTGAACAACTTCAACGTGCCGGTGGGCGTCAACAACCCGCTCGAGTTCTATCCGAACCGTGGCTGGGAGAGGGTCTATCGAGACCAGTACCGGTACGATTCCACTTTCACGTTTGTCTGCGCACCGAACGATACCCACAACTGCCGGTTACGGGCGTTTGTGCGCAATGGGGTCATCATCCGCATCGAACAGAACTACGATGCCGGCCGCTACGCCGACCAGTTGGGAAACACCGCTTCGGTCCATTGGAACCCGCGCGGTTGCCCGAAAGGCTATACGCTTACCCGCCGCATCTACGGGCCCTACCGGTTGAAGCGGCCTCTCGTTCGCGTCGGCTGGCAGCGCTGGGCAGACGACGGTTTCCCCGAGCTGACGCCGGACAACAGAGACAAATACAAGTTCACCAGCCGCGGCACCGACACCTTCGCGCCACTCTCCTGGGATAAGGCGTTCGAGTACCTGGCGAAGGGCAGTGTTCACATCGCCGAGACCTACAGCGGCGAATCTGGGCGGAAGCGGCTCGAGGCCGAGGGCTATCAGCCGGAAATGATAGACGCGCTGGAGGGTGCGGGCACGCGCGCTTTCAAGCTCCGCGGCGGCATGGGACTCACCGGTGTCATCGGCAAGTACGGGATGTATCGCGTGTCGAACATGCTTGCCCTCCTCGACGAGCGCATCCGCAAGGTGAAAGAGGAGGACGCCAAGGGCGGCCGCACCTGGTCGAATTACACCTGGCACGGTGACCAGGCGCCGGGGCACCCGTACGTCACGGGCCTGCAGAATGCCGACTGCGACTTCAACGACCTTACGAACTCAAGGCTCCACATCCAGGTCGGAAAGAACCTGGTTGAGAACAAGATGCCCGAGTCGCACTTCTTCCATGACCTGATCGAGAACGGGGGCAAGATCGTGACGATCACGCCCGAGTACAGCCCACCCGCGACGAAGTCGGACTACTGGATCCCCGTGCGGGCGGGGCTGTCTGACACGGCTGTATTCCTGGGAGTCGCCCGCGTCCTGATGGAGGAGAAGAAGTACGACGAGGCGTTCGTCAAGCACTACACGGACCTGCCTCTGCTCATTCGGACCGACACCCTGGAGCGCCTGCGTGCCTCCGACGTCTTCGCGAACTACCGCCCCGGGCTCCGCGGCGAAGGACCGAGCTTTACCCGTCAGAACCTGACCGAGGACCAGTACCGCAAGCTCGGCGACTACGTGGTGTTCGACAAACGCAGCGGCGCCCTCAAGCCGATAACGCGAGACGACCTCGGTGAGCGCATGGACCGCGCCGGGGTCGACCCCGAGTTAACCTACCGCTCCAACATCACGCTGGCTGACGGCAAGAAGGTCGACGTCCTGACAATCTGGGAAGGGTATCGAGACCACCTCAAAGACTACGACCTCGCAACCGTCGAAGAGATTTCGGGCGCCCCCCAGGCGCTCGTGCGTCAGCTCGCTGACGATATCGCAACACTGAAGCCGGTCGCCATTCACAGCGGCGAAGGCGTCCACCACTACTTCCACGCCACCCTTCATAACCGCGCGACGTACCTGGTCCTGCTGCTGACCGGCAACGTCGGCATACCCGGCGGCGGCGCTTACGGCTGGGCCGGAAACTACAAGGCCGCCCTGTTCCAGGGCACGCCGGAGACGGGCCCCGGCTTCAAGGGCTGGGTGGCCGAAGACCCGTTCAAGCCGAACCTCGACCCGAGCGCGTCCGGGAAGGCAATCGTCGCTCATGCCTACACCAAGGACGAAGAGCCGGCCTACTGGGACCACGGCGACGTGGCCCTGATCGTCGAAACGCCGAAGTACGGCCGCAAGGTCTTCACGGGCAAGACCCATATGCCGACGCCAACGAAGGTGATCTGGACAACCAACGTCAATCTGATCAACAACGCCAAGTGGGCCTACGGCGTGATCAAGAACGTCAACCCCAAGGTCGACATGATCGTCACCCAGGACATCGAAATGACGGCCTCCTGCGAGTACTCCGACTTCGTGCTGCCGGCCAATTCCTGGCCCGAGTTTCAGTCGCTGGAGGTCACGGCCAGCTGCTCGAACCCGTTCCTCCAGATCTGGGGCAAGACGGGCATCAAGCCGCTCTACGACACCCTGGACGACGTCACCATGTACGCTCGCTTCGCCGCGAAGATGGCGGAGGTCACAGGGGACAAGCGCTACACCGATTACTGGAAGTTCGCGATCGAGGGTAGGCCGGAGGTCTACCTGCAGCGGCTCCTGGATGCGTCGGCAACGACGACGGGCTACAAGGTCGATGAGATTTTGGCGGGAAAGTACGGCGAGCCGGGCGCCGCGCTGATGATGTTCCGCACTTACCCGCGCATCCCTTTCTATGAGCAGTTCAAGGACAACTTGCCGTTTTACACCGATACCGGCCGGCTCAACTCCTACTCCGACATCCCCGAGGCCTTAACGCATGGCGAGAACTTCATCGTCCACCGGGAAGGGCCCGAAGCGACGCCCTATCTGCCGAACGTCATCGTCAGCAGCAATCCACTTGTTCGTCCCGACAACTTCGGCATCACGCCCGAGCTGCTTCAACGGGAAGTCGTGGACGCCGATCTGAGGACTATCGCAAACAACAAACTCTCCTGGGCCGAAGTGAAGAAGACCAAGAACCCCTTGTGGAGTCAAGGGTTCAGGTTCTTCTTCCTCACGCCCAAGACGCGGCATACGGTGCACTCGTCCTGGGCGGTAACCGATTGGAACGTGATCTGGGCGAGCAACTTCGGTGATCCCAACCGGACGGACGCGCGCTCCCCCGGCGTGGGCGACCAGCAGCTGCACATGAACCCGCAGGCGGCCAGAGACCTCGGTC
>CAYRCD010000046.1:0-19539 GCA_964422735.1 uncultured Dehalococcoidia bacterium
GACGGCGGTGACGGGGAGATCGAGGCGGTCGGATGGACGTGGTTGGAGTTGGGAACCTGGACCCTGGACACCTGGGGATGGTCGTTGGTCGTTGGAGTGCGTTGGAGCCGTGGCGCCGCTCCGGGACGCGGCCCGGCTGACGGGTTCCGGCGGCGGGACGGCCGGCGGCGTGGCGACC
Source organism: uncultured Dehalococcoidia bacterium (assembly GCA_964422735.1). Lineage (GTDB taxonomy): Bacteria > Chloroflexota > Dehalococcoidia > DSTF01 > WHTK01 > CAYRCD01. The sequence goes on from CAYRCD010000046.1 coordinate 179, forward strand.
CTTCCCGGGAAGGGTGACCCGCCGCTTCTCGAAGCGGCACTACGTGCCGAAGCGGCGCTACGCGGGCTAGAAGATGCGCCGAGAACCGTGCGAAGCCAGCGCGCGCGCTGAGGCTTCACGAGAGCGGCGTAGCCCCCGGGAATCCTTGGAGCGCGGCCGACAAGCGCGCTGACGGCCTTGTCCGCGCCGGCACGGGCGAGAAAGCGGTCGAGGCCGCCGATAACCGCGGAGTCGTCACAGCCGCGTCGCAGCTCGAGCTCGACGACTTTGCGGAAACGCTGGACGGACTCCGGTTCGGCAGGCGTGGCCGAGGGACGGCGAGGGATGTGCGGGCGGCGGGCAGGGAGCGGGCGGTTCAAGGACGGACCTCTCGGCCTAAGGATAGCGCCACCGGCGCGATACGCACAGATGTTTGGCTGGCATCGGCTGTCGCCTTTCGGTCATCGGCTATGGGTTGCTGAATAGCGTAGCCAGACTTTCCAGTCTCGGCCTGCCAGAGGCCGGAACCCTCCGCCACGCGCCGCGCTTGTGTCTCCACCTCGCGCTTTGGTAGCCTTTAGCGGTTATGGCGACGAAATGCGAGGTCTGCGGCAAGGGGACGACCTTCGGCCGCAACATCCGCTACAAGCACGCGGGCAAGTGGGAGCGACGAGCGCCGCGCACGAACCGCGTCTTCAAGGCAAACGTCCAAACGAAGTCGATGACGATCAACGGGCAGACGCGGCGGTACCACATCTGTACGCGCTGCATACGCACCCAGGTCAAGACGGCGACGCGGTAAAATCACCCGACCGGCCAGGCTGAAGGCCCCTCCCCACGGCCAGGCTGAAGGCCTGGCCTATGTTGGTGGAGACATCGAACTACATAGGCCAGGCCTTCGGCCTGGCCGTCGTCTTGGGTTGCCGTTTCTAGGCAAGCGCCTTGCGCAGCGCGGCGATATTCTGGGCCACAGAGGCGCGGTCGTTGAACACCGAGGAGCCGCAGACCAGCACGTTGGCGCCGGCGGCGGCGCAGGGCGGCGCGGTGGAGATGCTGACGCCGCCGTCGACCTCGATGTCGAGGTTGAGACCGAGGCGGTGGGCTTCAGCCCGCAGGGTGACGATCTTGCCAAGCGCGGACTCTAGGAAGGACTGACCGCCCCAGCCCGGGTTCACGGCCATCACCATCACCTGGTCGGCTTCGTTCATGACCTCCTCGATCGCGGATACCGGCGTGCCCGGGTTCAGGCAGACACCGGCACGGGCGCCCAGGCGGCGAATATCGCCGAGGACGCGATGGAGGTGGGTGCTCGCCTCGACGTGGACGTTGAGGATGTCGCCGCCGGCGTCGCGAAAGGCCTGCAGGTGGGCCTCCGGGTGCTCGATCATGAGGTGGATGTCGAGCGTTATGTCTACGGCCTTGCGCACGGCCGCGACGAAGAGCGGGCCGAGCGTAATGTTGGGCACGAAGCGCCCGTCCATGACGTCGAGGTGGATGTAGTCCGCGCCCGCGTCCGCGGCCTCGCGCACCTGGTCCGCCAGGCGGCCGACGTCGGCGGTGAGGATTGAGGGGGCGAGCCTAACGTTCACGCCTCCTCCTCCCGGCGCTTGAGGATGGCGCGGGCGCGGCGGATGGCCGTCGCGACGCGGCGGGGGGCGGTGCCGCCGGGCACGTCGCGGGAGCGCAGCGAGGCCCAGACGTCGATCTCGAGGACGTCGTGCTCGAAGAGGCCGGAGAACTTTCGGTACTCGGGCAGCGTGAGGCGCCGGAGGTCCCTGTCCTTCTCCTCGCAATAGGCGACCAGGCGGCCGACGACGTCGTGGGCTTCGCGGAAGGGCATTCCCTTCTTCGTCAGGTAATCGGCGATGTCGGTGGCGAGGAGAAAGCCGGCGCTGGCGGCGCGCGTGCGCGGCGCCCTGAAACGGACGCGGCCGACCATTTCCGCCATGATCGTCAGCGTCGAACTCAGGGTGTCGTGGGCGCTGAAGAGCGGCTCTTTGTCCTCCTGCATGTCGCGGTTGTAGGAGAGAGGCAGGCCCTTCATCGTGGTGAGCACCGACATGAGGGCGGCGTAGACCTTCCCCGTCCTTCCTCGCGCGAGTTCGGCCACGTCGGGGTTTTTCTTCTGGGGCATGATGCTGGAGCCGGTGGCGAACTCGTCGGGCAGGTCGATGAAGCCGAACTCGGCGGTCGACCAGAGCACTATGTCCTCTGCCAGCCTGGAGACGTGCATCATCGCGATCGCGGCCGCCGCGAGATACTCGAGCACAAAGTCGCGGTCGGAAACGGCGTCGAGGCTGTTGGCGGAGATCGAGCCGAACTCGAGCTCGCGGGCCACCATCTCGCGGTCGATGGGATAGGGCACGCCGGCCAGGGCGCCGCTGCCCAGGGGGAGGACGTCGGCGCGTTCATAGGCGTCGACGAAGCGGCCGATGTCGCGCTCGAACATCTCGAAGTAAGCCAGGAGGTGGTGGCCGAGGAGCACGGGTTGGGCGCGCTGAAGGTGGGTGTAGCCGGGCATGATTACGCGGCGGTTGGCGGCCGCAAGCTCGACCAGCGATATCTGGAGGTCGTGGAGGCCGGCGATGACCTCGGCGAGCGCGGTCTTGGTCCAGAGGCGGACGTCGGTTATCACCTGGTCGTTGCGGGAGCGCGCGGTGTGGAGGCGGCCGGCCGCGGGACCGATGAGCTGCGTGAGGCGGGCCTCGACGTTCGTGTGCACGTCTTCGAGACTCTCGTCGAACTCAAACGTCCCCGCCGCGATTTCCCCCTGGATCTTGCCCAGGCCTTCGACGATGGCGTCGGCGTCCTCCGCGGGGATGATGCTCTGCTTCCCCAGCATGCGCGCGTGGGCGATCGAGCCGCGCACGTCTTCCATGGCGATGCGGCGGTCGACGGCGAGGGAGCTGGTGTAGGCGTCGACCAGGGGGCTGGTAGCCTTGGTGAAACGCCCTCCCCAGAGCTTGCGAGACGGCTCGGAGCGCTCTTCAGGCACGGAAGGCTCCCGAAACAAGAAGCAGGGAGCAAGGCCCAGGGGCTCTATTCGCGCTCACGCGGTCATAGTAGGCGATTCGTGCGCCGGCGGGCGACGATGCCATCGGGCCTCGCACCGTCGCCCAGCCTCGGGGCCCCTGGAAATTCGAGAGCCCCCGAGCTTCAGGAGAGGCGTTGAAGGATGTCCGCGGGCACCCGGTCGCGCAGGTCTGGCCTTACTTCGAGCAGGCGAGCGATATCGGCCAGGTCTTTCAGCCGCTTACTCGGACGGCGGTCAGCGGCGCTCGCCGCCCACCCCTTGCCCTCCAGGACGTCGGCGATATCCGCGACTGGCAACGGCACGCCGAGGACCTCCCTAACGGTTGATCGAGCGACGTAGTCCGCGTACCTCGGGTCGGTCTGGAGTTGAAGTCGAAGCTCTGAGCCGCCCGCCGAGACATTCACGAAATGCGGGAAGCGTTCGACGTGGAACTCGCGCTCGAGCATCCGTTCCGCCAGCGCGAGCTGATCGACGGCCACAACGATCTCCAGGTCCAGGCTCACGACCGCTTCGGCGTAGGCGTTAACACCCTGACCGCCGATGACACAAAACCGAATGCCGTGTTCCTCGAGGAGCGCAATCAGGCGGTCGAGAAAGTCCGACTTGTCTTCGGTCACGGTCTTCCAGAATGTGCGGGCTTTCATGGTTTCGCCGATTCCCCGCCCTGGTGACCATATCACACGGAGAGCGGCGCTCTATTCGAATTACAACATCACCGGGTAGGCCGACGTTCGGGCAGCGAAGACATCGAAGTCAGCTCGGGCCAGGCGCCTGACTCCTGGTTCCTTGTTCCCCGCCCAGCGTCCGCTTCTGGCGCATCATCGCCTGCTGCTCGACGGCCTGGATGTCGATGAAGCCGCGCGCCTTCTTGGGGTCGTACTCCCGCGAATCGGTGTCGAAGGAGACGAGGGCCTCGCTGTAGAGGGAGTGGGGGCTAGAGCGCGCGACGGGCAGGATGCTGCCCTTGAACAGGCGCACCTCGCTCCACCCGGTGACGCGGGTCTGCTCGTGGGCATTGGCAGCCAGCCACGACTCCATCTCCTGGGTGAACCACCTCCCCTGGTACACGGCCTCGGCCACGTCGAGGGCGCGCCTGGCCTTGTCGTGGAGGACGCGGTGGTCGTGGACCAGCGATTCCAGGTCCTCGTGGGCGGCGATGAGGATGGCGTGGGCGGGTGCCTCGTAGACGCCGCGCGACTTGAGGCCGACGTAGCGCGACTCGACCATGTCGAGCAGGCCGACCCCGTGCCGGCCGCCGATGCCGTTGAGGAACTCGACGATGGGCAGGATCGAGACCTCCTCCCCGACATCGACGTTCATGCCGAGGGGGTTCCGGTCCTCGTCGAGCACTTCCACTTTCACCGGCCGGCCCTTTTCGAAGTGAATGCGGACGCGCTCGGGCTTGTCGGGCGTGCGGTCCCAGGGCTGGATGTAGGTGAAAAGCACCTCGCGGTGGTCGCGCGCCGGGTCTTCGAGCGCCTTGCCCTCGGAGCTGATGTGGAGGGCGTTGGCGTCCTGGGAGTAAGGCGGGCCCTCGTCGGCGCCGCCGGAGGGCAGGGGGATCTTGTGCTCGAGGGCGTAGGCGGTCATGACCTTGCGGCCGCCGTCGCCGAAGCGGGCGAGGAACTCGGGCTCCTTCCAGGGAGCGAAGATGCCGAAGCTCTCGAGCGTGAAGGCCTTGTCCTCCTGCAGGACCCGATAGACGGTCTCGAAGCGCACCTGGTCGTTTCCTTTGCCGGTGGAGCCATGGACGAGGACGTTGCCGCCGATGCGCCTCGCGTATCGCATCTGTCCGCGCGCCGTCGGGATGCGGGCGATCGAGGTGCCGAGGAGGTAGCGCCCCTCGTAGCGGGCGTGCAGCTGGAGGACGGGCAGAAAGAACTCGTCCACCAGCTCCTCGCGCAGGTCCTCGACGAAGGTGTCGACGGCGCCGAGGGCGCGCGCTTTCGCCGCGGCGGCTTCGAGGTCGGCGTCGGGCTGGCCCAGGTTCGCGGTGTAGGTGGCCACGTCCCAGCCGTTGGCGCGCAGCCAGTGGAGGATGACGGTCGTGTCGAGGCCGCCGCTAAAGGCGAGCACGGACAGAGGTTTGGGCATGCGCGGATCATAAGGGAAGCTGGAGGCGGTAGGCGAGACGCGGGAAGCAGCAGGCGGCAGGCGGGAGGCGTCCTGAGTGCTTAGCCGCGGGTTCAGGCCAACAGCATGAGCACCGTGCGCGAGCTGCAATCGGCGCTCGAGAAGAAGACCGTGGCCGAGTGGGAGCCGGTGTTCGACGGCCTCGATCTGCCCTGGTCGCCGATCTTCGACGGCCGGGATGTAGCGGCGGACGAGCAGGCGAGGGTCAACCAATACATATTGCGCAAGCAGCACCGCTCCGGGCAGTCTCTGGACGTCATCGGCCCGCCATTTCAGCTACGAGACCATGAGGCGCTGGTCGGGCCGGCGCCGGAGACGGGACAGCACACCGAAGAGGTGATGCTCGAGCTGGGCTACTCCTGGGAAGACATCGCGAGGATCCGGGAGGCCGGGGGTAATTGAAGTTCGAACGGCGTCTTGCGGGCCCTGAGGCCCGGACGCCCGATTTGTTAGCTCAAACCGGCCAGCATCTCCTCCGCGCGCCGTATCCAGCCGGTCATGCCGATGTCGCGGAACTGACTCAGCGCCACCTCGAGTAGCGGTCGCGCGCGCTGGGGATCGCCGGGGGCGGCGCGGCGGACGTACATCCAGCCTTCGTCGAAGTCGGCGATCGCGCGCAGGGGGCGGGCGCCTTGCTCGTCGAGAACCTCGCGCGCCTTCGCGAACCAGTCGACGGCCTCGTCGTAACGGCCCTGCAGGGCGCAGAGGCGGGCCATGGAGAGGCGCCCATCCATGAACGGTTGGCGGAAGTCCGGCTCTACGACCCTTTCTAGCACGGCGCGCTCGATGATGTCGATGTGGTCTGTGCGGGCGAGCCACCAAAGGGTCCATACGGCGTCACAGGCGGCCCGAACGCCAATATTGCCGCTCCATGCTGTCAGCTGCTCCAACGCAGGCAGCAACGTTTCGATCGAGTGCAAAGACTCCTCAGTCCGGCCAACACGAGCATAGATGCGAGCCGCCGCCGCTAAGACCGCGGCAAAGCTTCCATATATCACTGAGAGGCGCTGACTAAGAAGGGGTTCCACCGCGGCTAACGCGGCCCGCCAGTCTTGATCGAGCGCAATGCGCATCTCGTCCCGTGCGTTGATAGAGACCGGGTTGCCAGATCCTGGCGGCAGGCGGGCCTGGAGGTCTCTCGAGCGACGGTAGGGTTCGCGGGCCTGAGCAAACTCGCCAAGAGCGCAGTATGAGCGTGCGGCCGTAGCCCAGAAGGTCGATGCGTTGGCGATGCGACCCTGCGTCTCAAGTAAGCGGGCACCCTGCTCGGCCAATGTCGCCGCCCTGCTGAAGTCACCAACGAAATCGACCAACATCGGCGCAGCGAAATGAGACTCCGGCATTGCGGCCACGCGCGCTACGGCCTCATTGCGTGAGGTCAAGGGCGCGATGGCGTCGCCAAGAATCCGGCGCATGGCCTCCAGAGCCTCCACGCGCTCGGATGTTCCGCGCGAAAGTCCGGGGTTGATCGTATCCGCTTCGTCAAGGCGCTCGAGCTCCAGACGCATCAGACGCGCCCAAGTTACGTCGCGTTGATCACCGACGTAATTCAGGCCCTGCCCAGCGAGCGCCCACGCAGCACGGCGGGCCCCAGCCGCTACGAGCGTCGAGGCCGTGTCCGCCAGAAGAGCCGCGGCAGCGCCGGCACCTTCAACGTCGTCAACAAGCCGCCCAGCCTCAAGTGCCGTGTTTTGGGCGGCCTCAAATTCGAGGGTCCAGGCCAACGCCGGTCCGAGTCGAGCAAGGACCCGCGGCCGCCGAGGATCATCGCCGGCCATAAGCGCCTGCGCCATCTTGATGAACTTGACTGCGTTATCCCAGGCATAGACAGCCTCCGCCTGGTCGGCCGCTGCGATGGCGAACGGTACGCCGCGCTCTGAGCCGGGTAGAAGCGCGCTAAGGTGGTACTGGTACGCGATCTCAGCGGCCGTTTCATGGCTTGCTCCGTATGCCTTCTGGAGCGCCTCGGCGATCTGGCGGTGGAGACGGACCCTTCGCGACGGGCTCATCTCGGAGTAGAGGGTGTGGCGGATGAGGGCGTGGGTGAAGTCGTAGGTGTCGGTCTGAGGGCCGGGGTGGAGGACCTGGGCCTGGAGGGCCTCGTCGACGGCGTCGAGGGCCGCGGTCTCGGTTTGGCCGGCGACGGCCGCGGCGACGTCGAAGCGAAAGACGCCGTTGAAGGCGGCGGCGGCGCTGAGGAGGCGGTTGGCGGGCTCGGAGAGGCGAGAGAGGCGGCGGCCTATGACCTGGCGGACGCCCTCGGGGATGCTCATCTCGGCGACCGTGACGCTTCCGCGCCAGCGCTCGCCGTCGCGATGGATCTTCCCCTCCTCGATGAGGTGGATGAGGACTTCGCGGATGAAGAACGGGTTTCCGTCGGTCTCAGCGCTGATCGCGTCTACCAACGTCTGGTCGACGTCGTGGTCAGCGAGCGCCGCGAGGAGCTCACCTACCTCCCGGTTTTGGAGGCCCTTGAGGAGGACGCGGTCGTATTCGGCCTCGCGGCGGAGGGCCGCGAGGGCGTCGGCGAGGGGGTGCTCGCGGTCAACCTCGACGTCCCGGTAAGAGCCGAGGAGGAGCACGCGGCTGCGAGTCGTGAAACGCGCGACGTGCCGTAGCATCGCGAGGGTGCCCTTGTCGGCCCAATGCAGGTCTTCCAGCACGAGCACTATCGGAGCGCGGATCGAGGTCGCGGTAACGAACTGGGACACGGCGTCAAGCAACCGGATGCGCTCCTCGTCCGGCTGGAGGGCCACAGGCTCCGGGATGTCCGGCAGCCGCTGCCGCAGCTCCGGCACCAGTCGCCCGATGGGCCCGGCGCCGTTGCCCAGGTCGGCGCGCAGGGCATCGGGCTCGGCGATGCGAGCATAACCGGCGACCGCCTGGGCGAAAGGCGCGTAAGGCGGCTGGTGGTCGCCGTCGAAGCAGCGCCCCCAGAGCACTGTCGCGCCCTCGCTCCGGGCCGTCTCGCAGAACTCCTCCGCCATGCGTGTCTTGCCGATTCCCGGCTCGCCGACGAGCATAACCAGACCGCCGTGGCCGCCTCGGGCATCCGAGAGCTTGTCCTGCAGCCTGCTGATCTCGGCCCCGCGGCCAACGAACGGTGCGCGGGCGAGGATTACGGTCGCGTCGTCTCGGGCATACTTCACCTCACAAACCGCGACGGGTTGGGCAATGCCTTTCAGCACCATCGAACCAAGGTCGAGGAAGGCGAAGGCCTGACGCCCGGCCAGCAGCGCAGCGACGATCGCTGAGCAGAGAATCTGGCCCGACCTGGCAGAATCGCAGAGCCGGCGGGCTATGACGACGCAGCTACCGAAGAAATCGCCCTCATCCGACATGGCGTCCCCGGTGTTCAGACCAACGCGGATCTCAAGGCGCTCGCCGAGGCTGCGGCGGCGCGATGCCTGCTGCATTGTGACTGCGGAACGCACGCCGTCGGCCGCCGATGGGAAGGCAACCATGAGGCCGTCGCCGAGGGTCTTGACCTCCTGGCCGCCGTTCGCGGCGACGACATCGCGCAACAGGCGGTAGTGGGCCTGAAATATCTTCTGTGCTCTCTCGTCACCGGCGCGCTGGAGCAGGTCGGTGGAGCCGACGAGGTCTGTGAAGAGGATGGTGGTCGTAGCCGAGGCAGGCATGATGGCGGGATTGTAGCAAACGCGGCGACGGCGAGGTGGTCAGTCTACCAGGAGCGACGGCTTCTGACGGGCCGGCCCATTTGATAGGCAGGGCCTCGACAAGACAGGACCTAGTACATGACCGCAGTGATTTTACAATGTAGGCGAGGCTTTCTAGCCTCCCCGTCCGAGTCCACCGCCGAGGCTGGAAAGCCTCGGCTACAGGCAAGGGGTCGTTCAGGACACCCCGAGCGAAGCTAAAGGCCGCGGCCGTAAACGACCAGATTTGAGCGCGAGCTGGCGTCGGGCCGGATCGGTTGTCTAGGGTTCGATGCCGCCGGCCAATTCCCGCTTCAAACGTTCGCTCTCATTGGCGCGTAGTTGCTCCGCCTCTGGACGGGTGAAGGTCTCGTGGCAGCTGTCGCACACGTAGCGACTGGCTTTGTCGTCCTTGCCCATGTCGGCGAGATTGTCCCACCTGGGCAAGAGGACGGTGTGCGGACACGCTACCTTGGTGGTAGCGGTCGCCCCTGCTTCCTGTGGCTTACCTTTGCCAAATACTCGCCTTAGCATGGGTTGCCTCCTTGCAGTTGGCTGGGCACAGATTAATTTACTTTTACGCAAACGTCAAAATCTAGATGCCGAGCGTCCCATGCGCCGACGGAGGAAATGCCCTAGCACATCACTGCAGTGATTCTGCGAAGCCCCCGCCCGAGGCTGGAAAGCCTCGGCTACGTAATACAATCATTGCGGTCGTGTACTAGTGTCCTGAATCAAAAAAGCGCCAATTTGAAGCGTGGCCGAATCGAATCTGATCCAGGGGCTGAATTCATTGGCGGACTTCCAACTCGGGACCCTAGCGGCCGTAGGGCTTGATCGCGCCGTCGGTGATCAGACGCCAGGCGTTGCGGTAGCGGCTGAGGGTCTGTTTGAGCTTGCCGGCGCCCTCGGGGGCGTCGGCCTCGAGGTCGAGGTCGGTCGATGAGCCCTTCTGGCCCGCGTAGCGGGCGAAATCGGCCGAGGGGAAGATCCAGACCTGGGGGGGTGTGACGGCCCAGGCGAAGCAGAGGACGTAGAGGTTGTCGCGGGGCTTGAGGCGGTTGACCTGGAACCAGAGGGGCGAGTGCTCGCCGGCCGAGGCCCGGATCAGGAGGTCGCGGTAGGTCCCGTCCTCGCAACGGATAACCCCGTCCACGCCTTCGACGTTCAGCAGGGGCGTATAGACGATGGCACCCTCGCGAAGGAGCTGGTCGAAGACCCAGAGCGCCGCGCGCTTGTGGGTGGGGATGGTCTCGTCGTCCAGGGTCACGAGCGAGCCGCCGTGAGCGGGTACGCGCTGTCATTGTCATTCTGAGCCGAAGGCGAAGAATCTGGCGCTCGCAGACGCGAAGCCCAGCGCGGCGCGTGACGGGACGTGGTTCTGTTACGGCTAGATTCTTCGCTCCATCCGTCGCTCAGAATGACTATGAGTTCCGTCATTTCGCCCCTATGTTGCGTGAGAGGACCTTTTCGATGATCGCGACGGCCTCGTCGCACTCGGACTCGGTCACCGTCAGGGGCGGCGCGAGGCGGATGGCGTTGGACCGCACGTTGTTGACGATGAGGCCGGCCTCGAGACAGTCGAGAGTTGCGCGCTCGGCGAGATCGCGGTCGAAGGCGACAGCCAGGAGGAGGCCGCGGCCGCGGACTTCCGTGAGGGCGGGAATGGTCTTCTTCAGGGCTTCCAGCTTCGCCGTCAGGTAGGCGCCGGTGCGCTCGACGCGCGCCGGCATGTTGGTCTCGAGCATGTACCGCGTGACGGCACAGGCAGCGGCCGTCGCCAGGGGGTTGCCGCCGAAGGTGGAGCCGTGGTCGCCGGGCGTGAACACGGCGGCGTGCTGCTTGGCGAGGATGGCCGCCACGGGCACGCCGCCGCCGAGGCCTTTTGCCAGCGTCATCACGTCGGGTTCGACCCCCGCCCACTCGTAGGCGAAGAGGGGGCCGGTGCGGCACATGCCCGTTTGCACCTCGTCGAGGATGAAGAGGATCCTGTTGTCATCGCACCACTTGCGCAGCGCCGGCAGGTAGGAGGGATTGGGAACATTGACTCCGCCCTCGCCCTGGATCGGCTCCATGAGGATCGCGCAGGTCTGGGGGGTAGTCGCCTGCTGGATGGCCTCAATATCGTCGAAGGGGACGTGAACGAAGCCGGGCGGGAGGGGCGCGAAGGGGTCGTGGTAGCGCGCGGTGCCTGTCGCCGTCACCGCGGCCAGCGTGCGGCCGTGGAAGGAGTCGTTGGCGGCGATGATCTCGAAGGCGCCGTCCTTCTTTTCGCGGCCCCACTTGCGGGCGAGCTTGATGGCGGCTTCGTTCGCCTCGGCGCCGCTGTTGGGGAAATAAACGCGGTCGAGGCAGGAGTTGTCGATCAGGAGCCGCGCCAGCTCGAGCTGGGGCACGGAGTACAGCGCGTTCGAGACGTGGATCAGCGTCCGTGCCTGGTCTTCGATGGCCTTGACGAGCACCGGGTGGCAGTGACCCAGACTTGTGGTCGCGGGGCCGCCGAAGAAGTCGAGGTAGCTCTTACCCTTGTCGTCCCACAGGCGCGTGCCCTCGCCACGGACGGCGACGATGGGCATACGGCGGCCGGTGGTCATGAACACGCGGCTCTCGACTTCGCGCCAGTCAGTCATCGTGGGCCTCCGAGGGGGGTCAAGCTAGGGCGAGAGACGATTGTAGCATGGGGCTGTTGACGGGCTGGGGCTCGCAATGACAGCGATATGGGCGTCGCCCAGGCGGGCTGACCTCGGTGTTTCTGACCGAAAGCCGACAGCCGATTGCCGAGCTATGGCCCGCCGGTAAGCGCCACGATCTGGCGGATGAGGTCCTCGACCTTCGCGATCTCGATGCCGTAGGTGGCGAAGTCGCCGTTGCGCAGCGCGGTCTGGGCGCGCTGGTAGGCGGCATCGGCCTGACGGGCCAGGTCCGCCACGTTCGCCGGGGTGCCCGCGGGGCGCGGTGTCGCGGTTGGCCCACCCGGCGTGGGCGTCCGGCTGGGCGTTGGCGTGGCCGACGCCACGGGAGGCGAGCCGGTGGTATCGGCGACGGGGAGGCTGGGCGCGGCAGCGCCGAAGATGACCTCGAGGCTCCGCGAAAGCGACGGCTCCATGGCGATCCGGTTGCCGTTGGCAACAACGACGCGCTTCAGTTCAGGAAGCTGGCTGGTCTCGGCCTGGAGATAGATCGGCTCGACGAACAGGTTGCCGGCGCCGATGGGGATCATGAGCAGGTTGCCGCGGATCACCCGCGAGCCGGACTGATTCCAGAGGCTGAACTGAGACGATATCGCCGTGTCCTGGTCGATGCGAGACTCGACCTGGCGCGGTCCGAAGACCAGGGAATCGGTCGGGAACCTGAACGCCAGGAGCTTGCCGTAGTCGACGCCATCGGAGCGGGCGGCGACCCAGGCGATCGTGTTCGCGCGCCGAGCGGGCGTGAGCGGCAGGATGAGGGCGAACTCGGCCGAGGGCTCGCCGGGAATACGCATGATCACGTAATAGGGCTGGACCGGGGTCTCGGTGCCGGAGGATAGCTGCTCGGTCGGGATACTCCAGATGTCCTCTTTGTTGTAGAGGACGCCCGGGTCGGTGATGTGGTAGGTGCGGTAGGTGTTCACCTGGCTCAGGAAGAGGTCCTCCGGGTAGCGGAGGTGAGTCCGAAGAGAAGGCGGCATCTGGTCGAGGGGTGTGAGGAGGTGCGGGAAGATCTTTGCGTAGGTCCTGATTATCGGATCGTCCGTGTCGACCTGGTAAAAGGTGGTGGAGCCATCGTAGGCGTCGACGACCACCTTGACGCTGTTGCGGATGTAGTTGGCGCCATCGAGGCTCGGGATGTTGGGATTCTGATTCGGGCGTGAGTAGGGGTAACGGCCGGTCGTGGTGTAAGCGTCCTGGACCCAGTAGAGCTTGCCGTCCGCGATTACGAGGTAGGGATCGCGGTCGAGCTTGAGGAAGGGTGCAAGCGTTTTCACGCGCTCGGCGATGTTGCGGCGGAAGAGGATGCGGCTGTCCGCCGTGAGGCTGCCGCTGATGGCGATGTTGAGGTCCTGGAAGTCCCAGGCAAACAGCCAACGGCGGAAGAAAGAGCCGATCTGGACGCCACCGCGGCCCTCGAAAACGGTCTGGACATTGCCGCCCTCGACCGGGTAGTCGAACTCTTTGGCCTTCGTCTTGACGATGACATAGTGCTCCGGCTCTTCGCCGTAGTAGATCTCCGGGCGCGTAATCGTGATCTTGCCGCTGACCGGTATATCTTTTACGAAGAGCTGCGGCAAGCCTTCCTGGACCACCTCGTTGACCGGCGAAACTACGGCCCCGTAGCCGTGCGAATACTGCAGGCGCCGGTTCACCCAGCCCTGGGCATCGGGCGGCAGCCGGTTTGAGGAGAGCTCACGCGCGCTGAGCATGACCTGCCGCCGGACGCCGTCGATCAGGTAGCGATCGACGTCGACATCGATGAATTCATACAAAGGCCGGATCGTCTGGATCTGGGCGTAGGTCTGCAGGAGAGGGCGGACATCGAGAAGGCGAATGTTCTGAATCGTCTCGGGGTTGTCGCCGATCTCTTTCGACGTGACCTCAGGCGCCGCGGGGAACTGGCGCTCCTCAATCGCGTCGAGGCCAAAGGCCTTCCGAGTCATGGCGATATTGCGCTCGATATAAGGCCGCTCTTTCTCCAACTCGTTCGGCTGGACCGAGAACCGGTGCACGCTCGATGGATAGATGACGTTGCCGACGAATGCGACGAGTATCCAAACCCCCATCGCGCCGATCGGCAAGAGGACTCCGCGCCGGAATATCCCTGCCACAAGCGTCGCCGCGGTTAGAAGGCCGAAGGCCATCGAGACGTACAGGAGGGGTATGCGCGCGTGTACGTCTGCGTAGGTGGCGCCGAAAACGACGCCGTGACTCGAGAAGTCCAACTCGAAGATGCTCAGCCAGTAGCGCCAGACAAAGAGGGCGATCACGGCGATCAGCAGGAGGGACAAATGGGTTTTCGTCCCCACCTCCTCACCAGGACGGTAACCGACGAGAAGGAAGCGGCTGAGATAGAGGCCGGCGACGGCCACAGTGGTGAGGACGACGGCACCCATGAGCCAGCCCTGGACGACGCGAAGGACCGGCAGCGTGAACACAAAGAACGACACGTCCTTGTGGAACTGCGGGTCCTCCACTGCGAACGACTGGCCATGGATGCCGCGCAGGACTGTGTCCCAGTGGCCGGAAGCGATTGTGCCGAATATCACCGCCAAGAAGAGGGAGCCCGCGATCACGGCAAGGAGGTAGAGGCGGCGGAGAGCGGCGGCTTCCGCCTCACCCATACCTCCGGGTGCCCGCCGCAGCGCCGCGCGGCTCGCGAGGCCGACGTTCGTCGCGAAGATGGCGAGGAAGAGGGCCCCGCCGCCGAAAAAGAGCCATACGCGCGTAACCAGCATCTTCGAATAAACGGAGCGCAGGCCGACTCCGTCGAACCAGAGCCAGTCCACGTACAAGCCGCGAAGGACGCTGAGGACGATGTAGAGGACGATGAGGACTACGCCGAGGGCGATCCAGCGGTTATAAGACCCAAGGAAGCTGAAGTCGGCGCCGCGCGGGCGAATGCGAAAGGGCGGAGGCGGCGGACCCAGGTCCTCGCTGTCGCGGCGAAAAAAATCGAAACTCACGGCTCAGGCGGTTACCAGAGTGCCGAAGGCGGCACCGGCGATGACCGCGCTCAATGCGTGGGCCTCGCCGCCATCGACGATGTGGCAGCGAACGCCGGCCGCGGCGGCGGCGGCGCAGGCGCGGAGCTTGGGGATCATCCCGGCGGTCGCGACGCCGGAGGCGATCAGGGCTTCCACCGTCCCGGGCCGCATCTCGGAGATCGCCTCCCCATCGGCGCCGCGGACGGCGGGCACGTCGGTCAGGAAGACGAGGTCGGCCGCGCCCAAGGCGGCCGCGACCTCTCCGGCGACGGTGTCGGCGTTGACGTTCATGAGCTGGCCCGGCCGGTCCTGCCAGAAGCCGATTGGAGCCAGGACCGGAAGGTACCCGTGGGAAAGCAGGAGGTCGAGCAGGCGCCGGTCGATGCTCGTGACTTCGCCCACGAATCCGAGGCGCGCGTCGGCCTGCCTGGTGGCGAGGATGGCGCCGTCGGCACCACAGAGGCCGACCGGACGCGTGCCCAGGGCGCTGAGTCCGGCAACGAGTTGCTTGTTGACCAGGCCGGCGAACACGGCGACTACGACATCGATGGCGTCGGGACCCGTAACGCGCAGACCGTCGGCGAACTCCGACGCAACGCCGTGGACCTTGAGCCACTCCGTTGCCGCGTTGCCGCCTCCATGCACGACGACAACGGGACTGTCCGAGGCATGCAGGGCGGCGATGTCCTCGAGAGCCGTGTCGTGGCTGCCGAGGGTGCTGCCGCCGACCTTAATCACGATGGGCCTCATCCTGCGGCTATGGTAGCAGGAAGAGTCTGCTGAAATGCGCTGACGGTAGTCCGAGGGTTGGAGCTCGGAGTTTACTGCTTGGACGCCGGCGCCGGTTTTGTAGGGCATGGTCACGCTCCCTTCCGTCGCGGCCGGCTTACAAAGGATAGCCCTTGCTGCCCGCCAGGCCTTTCAGGCATTAGGTACTGGTCGCGGAGAAGGTCCTGTTCCGAACGCATCAGGCAGATTCTACCGGCCAGCCTGGAGGCCGGCCTACGGGCACTCTGAGGGCCAATTAAGTTGTGTAGTCGGCGTTGATGTGGACGTAGTCGGTCGTGAGGTCGCAGCCCCAAGCCCTTGCCGAGGCGGCACCGAGGGCCAGGTCGACCGATATGCTCACCTCTTCGGCCTCGAGCTTGCTCCGCATCTCCGCTTCGACGAAGGGCACGATGCGGCCGCGTTCGTAGAGGATCTGGTTCTGGATGGCGAGCGTGGCCTTCGCGGGGTCGATGGCCGCGCCCGAGCGGCCGGCGGCCACGAGTATGCGGCCCCAGTTGGGGTCGCAGCCCGCGACGGCCGTCTTCACGAGCGAGGAGAGCGCGATCGTCTTCGCCATCCTGCGGGCGTCCTCCAGAGAGGCGGCGCCGGTGACCTCAACCTCGATCAGGTGGCGCGCGCCCTCACCGTCGCGGGCCAGAGCGCGCGACAGGTGGGTGCATACGGCCTCCAGCCCGCGGCAAAACAGGTCGGCCTCGGGCGTGCCCGCGCGGACCTGGGGCAGCCCGGCGGCGCCGTTGGCGAAGACGAGGAGGGTGTCGCTGCAGCTGGTGTCCCCATCGACCGTGACCATATTGAAAGTTGCGTCCGCCACTTCCCGCACCGCCTCGCGCAGGAAGCCTGGCTCGACGGCCGCATCGGTGGTGACGTAGGCGAGCATCGTTGCCATGTCGGGGTGGATCATGCCCGACCCCTTGGCGCAGCCACCGATGGTGAAACGCCCGGCGCCGTCGCCGAGCGCGAAAGCGGCTTGCTTGGGCACGGTGTCGGTGGTCATGATCGCGCGGGCGAAATCGGGGCCGCCATCCGAGCGAAGCTCGATGCGGCCGATGCCCGCCCGCACCTTTTCGAGGGGCAGCGGCACGCCGGTCACGCCGGTCGAGGCAACGCCGACTTCTTCCGGGGAAAGGCCGAGGTGCTTCGCCGCCGCGGCGGCCATCGCCTCGGCGTCGCGCACGCCATCGGGACCGGTGAGGGCATTGGCGTTGCCCGAATTGACGACGACGGCGCGCAGGCGGCCTCCCGCGACGCGCGCCTCGGTTACGCCCACGGGCGCCGAGCGGACGAGGTTGGTCGTGAAGACGCCCGCGGCGGCGCAGTCGCGATCGGAGGCGAGCAGGCAGAGGTCGAGGGCGCCGGAGACCGTCTTGATGCCGGCAGAAACGGCGCCGGCACGGAAGCCGCGCGGCGACGTGACATGGCCGCCCGGGATGAGCGCAACAGAAGACACTGGGCGCCTCCTTCCTTCAGACGGCCAGGCTTCTAGCCTGGCCGGCCCACTGTCCCGAGAAATAAGTGTGTATGTCGGTCAGTTCTGGCCTCGACGCTGACGAATAGGGGAACCTTTCAGGAGTTCCTGCCAGTCCGGCCGCTACCGGATTCTGATGAATGCAGTCGACCCAGCGCCGGAACTGGGCGTGAGAGCGGACGCCGGACTCGAAGAAACGCGCCTGCCACAACGGCCCTCTCGCGCCATGCCGCTGGTTCCAGGTTCGGGCGAACCGCCCTTTTATGACGCGCATGACGTCTGAGACCGTAGTGGCTTCGGCCGGAACCAAGAGCAGGTGAACATGGTCGAGCATCACGGCGAATGCCAGAAGAGCAAATTCAAGCTCAGCCCTAGCGTGGCGGATTTCCTCTATCAACATCTCCGCCGACTCGTCGCTGTTGAATATCGGGCGGCGGCCGGCCACCACCGTAGTGACAAAGTACGCGAGGTTCTCCTGTACAGGATGCTTTCGAGTACCCATTACGAATCGTTAACCCGCGCCGAGAGCGCCGGCCAGGCTGGAAGCCTGGCCTTCTGAAGAGCCGAGAGCGCCGGCCAGGCTGGAAGCCCGACCTTGTGAATAATTGGAAGGGCAGTCATGAGAATCTGACAGACGTATCGAGGAATGCTGGGACAGAGCACTGACCACGCTCGGGGTAAACCTGCCTGGAGGGATCCGGCTCACGGGTAGAGCGCGATGTCCTCGAGCCCGGCGTCCTCAGGGAGGCCGAGCATGAGGTTCATGTCCTGAATGCCCTGGCCGGCGCCGCCTTTGACCAGGTTGTCGAGCGCGCTGATCGCGATCAGGCGGCTCGTGCGCTCGTCGATGGTGATGTAGATCAGGCAGGTGTTGCTGCCCAGCGTATGTTTTGTCTCCGGGACGAAGTCGACGAAGCGAACGAACTTCTCGCCGGCGTAGTGCTGGCGGTAGAGGTCGCGCACCTCGGCGACCGGTGTCGACTCCCGGCCGGGAGCAAGAACCGCGTAGCAGGTGGTAAGGATGCCGCGCGCCATCGGTACAAGGTGGGGGACGAAAGTGATGCGGGGCGCCGAGGCTTCGCAAAGGCGGCTCAACTCCTGGTTCATCTCGGGCAGATGCCGGTGTCCGCCGAGGCCATAGGGAACGACGTTGTCATCCAGCTCGCTGAACGCGTATCTGGTGTCTGCCGTCCGGCCGGCGCCGGAAATCCCGGTCTTGGCATCGATGATTATGTCCGGTCCGATCAGTCCGCCCTGCCAGGCGGGCGCCAGGGCGAGCACGGCGCCGGTGGGAAAGCAGCCCGGCGCCGCCACGAGCTTCGAACCGGGGATCTCCTGACGGTGCAGCTCAGTGAGGCCGTAAACACTAATCCGCAGGAGCTCCGGCCGGGGGTGCGTGACCTTATACCAGCGCTCGAACTCGCTCACCGACTTCAGGCGGAAGTCGGCGGAGTGGTCGACGATGGGCACGCCCTTGTCGATCAGCGGCAGGAGGGCTGAAGCGCCGGCCGCGTGGGGGAGGGCCGAGATGATGAAGTCGACGTCCCCTACGTCCTCGACCACGTTCAGATCGAAGGGCGCGAGGTGAGGATAGGTGTCGGCAAGGGGCTTGCCGGCGGCGCTGCGCCCGGTCGCCGAAATCAAACGGGCGTGAGGGTGACGGCGGAGAATGCGGGCGGTCTCGGCGCCGATGTAGCCGCTGACATTGAGGATGCCGACTGAGATCATGGACTCGCCCTCTGCCCGGATGAGGATGAAATCGGGAGGCCGGGCCTTGCGCCCGGCCTTGATTTCCGGAGCGAGGCTCCGGCAGCGAATCTGGAAGAGGGCTCAGTATAGCACGCGGCCCAACCACGGCTGAATCAGCGCAGGGGAAGAACCCGGCTCAGGCGCTCGCGGGCGCCGGGATGGCCGTGACTGCGAGCGGCGGCGCTGGTAAGACGTGCTCTCTCGCCTACGCGACGGGGGGCTGTGGAGCGGCCGGCGGCGGCGCGAACCCGCGGGGCCGCTCGGGCAGGCCGTCCGCGATATAGGCCGCGGAGTACACGAGGACGGCTGTCGCGATCAGGGCCCAGACCGGCACCAGCCAGTCAGACGAGCCGCTGGAGCCGTAGCCGATCCCGGCGAGGAAGACGATCAGCCCACCTCCGAGGAGACCGCAACGCAAGGGGTTTAGAGTCGCGTGCAGGGCAAGTAGGGCGATGCCCATGCCGAGCGTGCCGAGGAGTGAAAAGATCACGCCGAGGTCGCGCTGGTAGTCGACCTGGCCGGAGTCGGTGAGAAGGCCAAACTCACTCGAGAAGCTGCTGAACTCGTCTGACGGACCCTTGTATACGGTGCTGATACCGGCGATGACGAACACGGCCAGGGCTGCGGTTACGGCCAGGAAATATAGGACCCGCAGGAGACCAGCCATCGGCGCCGATGCCGGGTTGTTCATGGCGAGGCGTCCTTCCTGAGTGCGCTCCACCGATCGCGACGCGCGTTACTCTGGAGAGAAGGATAGGCCCCGCCCCGAAATTGTCAAGGGGAGTTGGCTATTTAGCGAACCCTGGGGGTTGGCGCGCTCTAGCAGGGTGCTGAAGAATGAGGTTGCTGAGACGTTGTCGGTGTCCTCATCCT
>CAYRCD010000047.1:0-19224 GCA_964422735.1 uncultured Dehalococcoidia bacterium
ACCCCGGGCTCAACGTCTGCGGCTGGGGCGTGGTGGAGGGTGGATCGGTGCCTCGCTACGTCGCCGCCGGCGTTATCCGGCCGCGGCCGCGCGACCCGATCACACTCCGCCTCCTGCACCTGCACGACGCAATCGCGGCCGTGATTGCCGAGCACACGCCGGCCGAAGTCGCGATCGAGGAGCCCTTCGTCGGCGCCGTCCAACCGGCCGCGGCCCTGGCAATCGGCCAGGCCCGCGCCGCCGCCGTGCTGGCCTCGGGCCGCGCCGGTCTCGGCGTCTTCTTCTACGCCCCCGCGGCCGTGAAGGCCGCCGTCGCTGGTTATGGCCAGAGCGACAAGCGCCAGGTCCAGAGGATGGTCCGCATCCTGCTTGCCCTTCCCACGGACCCCGAGCCGTCCGACGCCGCCGACGCCCTGGCAGTGGCCCTGACCCACCTCAGCCAGCGCCGGGCACGGGCGCTCGCCGCGGGTCGAGGGAAGTAGGGTGGCTAACACTACCAGCTGTCACAGTCGAGGCGCGAGCTTCAGTGATTAGTCATCTCCGTGGCACCCTTGCCCGTAAGAACGAGCCCGCCTCGAGCGTCGAGCTCGAAGTCGGCGGCGTCTGGTACGAGGTCGAGCTGCCGGCTTTCGTCTGGAGGGCGCTGGAAAGCGTCGAGGTGGGGACGCCTCTCGAGCTCGAGACCTTCTACTTTGCCAGCGCGAACGCTCCCGTTCCCCGTTTGATCGGCTTCCAGAGAGAGGTCGAGCGCGAGTTCTTCAAGAAGCTGGTGACGGTCCCCAACGTGGGGCCGACGACGGCGACGAAGGCCATGGTCTTCAGCGTGTCGACCATCGCGCACTGGATCGAGAGCGGCGACACCGCCCAGCTCGGCCGGCTGCCCGGCGTCGGGAAGCGCACGGCGGAGACCATCGTCGCCCAGCTCCGGGGCAAGGTGACGCAGGAGGCCCTGCTCGCGGACGAGGGCTTCGACGGCGCCCGTCCGCAGGACAAGGCGACGCCGGTTGCGGCGGAGTATCTCAAGGTCGCGATCGACGCCCTCGTCGGCCTCGGCTACACGCGAACGGAAGCCGAGCGCGCGGTCCAGGAAGTCGATTCCGCCGATGCCTCGGCCTCGGTCGAGGACGTAGTCCGCGGCGCGCTGCGAAGGCTGAGCCGGGTGTGAGCGGAGTACGGCTTGCCCCCAAGTGCGCAGGTCCTGGCAGTGGCCGGCTGGATTCGCCGGGCGTAATGCCGCTTCGGGAAGCGGCGCGGCGTCATGAAGGTGCTATCATCCGGCCATTCGGGAAGGAGGCGCGCAGATGACACTGCGGGCGAAGGCGGCGATTGTCGGCATCGGAGAGCTCCCCACTCGGCGCGAGTATCCCGGCAGGTCAATGTACGGCCTCTGCGCCGAGGCGGCCCGGATCGCCATCGAGGACGCCGGCCTGACCAAGGCGGACATCGACGGGCTGGTCGTCGAGGGCGGCAACGTCACGCCGGCCGCCATGGCCGATTACCTGGGGATGCGGCCCAACTTCTCGACCGGCGTGTCCATGCAGGGCGCCACGGGCGCGACGTCGACACTGGTGGCGGCGTCGGCGATCAACGCCGGCATCTGTCACACTTGCCTGATCGTGGTTGGCAGCGCGCGCGACACGGGCGCCGAGCGTCCGCCGGGAGCGCGTCCGGGAGGTGGTGGACCCCCGGGAGGAGGCGGAGGCAGTATCGGCGCTGAGTTCGAGCAGCCCTTCGGCCCCGCTCAGGGCGCCGGCACCGGCTACGCTCTCACCTACCGCCGCCACATGCACGAATACGGCACGACGCCGGAGCAGATGGCGAAGCTCGCCGTCGATCAGCGTTTCAACGCCCTGAACAATCCCAACTCCGCCTTCCAGGGCCAGCCGATAACGGTCGACGACGTCCTCAACTCCCGCTACATCAATGAGCCGTTGCACATTCTCGAATGCGTGATGCCGGCGGCGGGCGCGGCCGCCTGCGTCGTCACGACGGCAGAGCGCGCGAAGTCGATGCGCCACCGCCCGGTATACATCCTGGGCGTCGGTCTCGAGCAGGCCAACGCCAACATCTGGGAGACCGACAGGATCACAACGACCCCGGCGCGCGTGTCGGCCCAGCGGGCTTTCCAGATGGCGGGCTATGGTCCGAAGGACATGCAGTTCGCCGAGTTCTACGACTGCTACACGATCCTGGTCGCGATGACGATCGAGGACGCGGGCTTCGCCCCCAAGGGCGAGATCGGCCCCTTCTACGCGTCGACCGATACCACCTACAAAGGCACCTTCCCGATCAACACCGACGGCGGCCAGCTCTCGAGCGGCCAGCCCGGCCTCGCCGGCGGCTTCCGCCACGTGATCGAGGCCGCCCGCCAGATCATGGGCCGCGCCGGCGAAAGGCAGGTGGCTAAGAACGACTTATGCATGGTGAATGGCTGAGGCGGCATAGCGAGCGAGATGTGCTCGCTTGTTCTCGGGTCCGAGAACACAATCTAGCAGCCGGCAACCAGCCATCACGAGGTTAGCAAGTCAGGATTCCTTCAGATGACGACTGAGTACAAAAAGCCGCTACCGAACCCCCTGCACTGGCAGACCAGCAAGCCCTTCTGGGAGGCCGCCAGGCGCCACGAGCTGGTGATGCCGCGCTGCAAGTCCTGCGACAAGATGTTCTTTTACCCGCGAGAGACGTGTCCTCGCTGCCTGAACCAGGACATCGAGTGGCACAAGGTCAGCGGCCTGGGCCGCCTGCACTCGTTCACGGTGATCCACCAGCCCGCGAATCCGAACTTCCAGGCCGACGCCCCCTACGTCTACGCCATGGTCCAACTCGACGAAGGCCCGCGCATGATCGCGAACCTCGCCGACTGCCCGCCCGACCAGGCGCGGGTCGACATGCGCCTGCAGGCCGTCTTCGACGATGTCACGCCGGAGTGGACGCTGGTGAAGTTCCGGCCGGCTTAATCACTCGGTCTGGGCAACGGCATGACCACTACTTCCGGCATCGGAAAGTGCCGGACATTGCCGGTAATCACGGCGCATCCATGGGATTCGGCTACGGCAGTGATGAGGACGTCGGGCGGCGCCAAGGCGGTTCCCTGACGCGCGTATGCATAGCCAAAGCCACCCGCACGCTTCGCCGCCGCGGTGGAAATCGCCAGGTACTCACACCCTTCCAGAAATTGTTCCGCCCGCTCGTGATCGGAAGGATGCAAACCTGAGTACAACTCAGTCACGACCACGTCACACACGGCAAAGCTTTCTCCGCGCCCTTCAAGTGCCGTCAGGAGTGCGATCGTTGCAGGGACAGCGCGAACGAAGTCGATAACGACATCGGCGTCCAGGAGGAACTTCATTCACTGTGCCAGCGCCGCAGCTTTTCTTCGAGCCGCTTGTTGTCTAGCTCTCTGCTGCGCCTCACCCACTCGGAAATCTTTGCGGGTATGCTCCATTCGGGATAGTCTTCCGCCTTCAGAATCCCGGCTGTGCTGTGGAGCGCGGCACGAAGTTTCTCTCGCCTCACCCTTTCCTGCACCGCCTCCTCTATGAACCGGCTGCGGCCGCGCTTCCCAGCCAGCCGGTCCACTTCCCCAACCAGCTCTTCCGGCAGGATTATGTGTGCGCGCATGATTCTCCCATTTGCGTAAAGCCCATTGATAGTACCACGCGAATGGGTTATCGCTCCCTGGTGAGCGCCATGGAGGGACGTGAAAGATTCGGAACGGAAGGCGCTCTGTCCCCGAGGTAGGGTGGTCTTACCTTAAGCCTCCGGCTTCTGACGCCGCGCCCACGAGACCGTCGTGCGCACCGAATCCCGCAGGATCTCAACGATGCGGTCGACCTGCTCGGCGCTGATCACCAGTGGCGGCGCCAGGAGATAGCTGTCGTTGCGGTTACGGCTGATCAGACCGCGCTCACGGCATTCCGCCGTCAGGCGGCCGCCCAGGCCGAGGGCCGAGTTGAAGGGGCGGTGCTTCTCTTTGTCCTCGACCAACTCGACGCCGGCGATGAGGCCGAGGCCGCGGACGTCGCCGACGCCGTCTTCTGAGAGCAGCGTGCGCAGGCCGTCCTGGAGACGGGCGCCCATGGCGGCCGCGTTCTCGACCAGCCCCTCGTCCTCGATGATCTGGAGGTTGCGCAGGCCGACGGCGCAGGCGGCGGGATGAGCGGAGTTTGTGTAACCGTGCATGAAGCGCATGTCCGGTGGTGCGTCCAGCATCGTCTGATGCACCTCGCGGGAGATGACGGCGCCTGACAGGGGCACGTAAGCGCTGGTGATGGCCTTGGCGAAGGTGAGGATATCGGGCTGGACGTCCCAGTGCCGCAGCGCGAACCAGCGGCCGGTGCGACCGAAGCCGGTGATCACCTCGTCGGCGATCAGGAGGACACCATGACGGTCGCAGATCTCGCGTAGCTTGGGGAAGTACTCCGGTACGGGCGGGATCACCCCGCCGGCGCCGTGCACGGGCTCGGCGATTACGGCCGCAACCGTATCCGGGCCCTCGCGGATGATGGTGTCCTCGATGGAAACGGCGCATTCGAGGCCGCAGCCGGGGTAGGTCTTGTTCCATTCGCAGTGGTAGCAGTAGTTGGTGCCGGCGCGAATTATGGTCGGGTCCAGGGGGCCAAAGCCGCGCCAGAATGGCGGCATGCCGGTCGCGGCCGTCGTCGCCAGCGTGCCGCCGTGGTAGGCCTCGCGCCGGGCGATAATCTTGACCTTGTCCATCTTGCCCTTGAGGAACCAGTAGAAGCGCGCGAGCTTGAAGGCGACCTCGTTGGCCTCGGAGCCGCTGTTGCCGAAGAACACGGCATCCATGTTGGAGTAGGTTATGCGGCAGAGCTTCTCCGCCAA
Organism: uncultured Dehalococcoidia bacterium; assembly: GCA_964422735.1. GTDB lineage: Bacteria > Chloroflexota > Dehalococcoidia > DSTF01 > WHTK01 > CAYRCD01. The sequence continues at coordinate 4,846 of CAYRCD010000047.1, forward strand.
CTCGATTGCCTTGAGGTTCGTGTAGCCGGTGTAGCCGTTGGCGAAAGCCAGCGTCCCCATCTGCTCCGCGGCGGCGTCTGCCAGCTCCTTGCGGCCGTGGCCGACGGCGACGTTCCACAGCGAGGACAGCCCGTCGATGTACTGGCGACCGCGGACGTCCGTCAGGACCGCGCCGTCGCCCTTCTCGAAGACGACGGCGTTGCGCTGGTCGGCCTGGTGGTACTGCGGATGCAGCAGGTGGGCGATGTCGCGCTCGACGATGCTTCGGTACTCGCTGTCGTTCATGGGCCCCTCCTGGGGAGGATAGTAACAAGTAACCGCTAAGAAGTAACAAGCACAGGTCGCGGATTTCCGTCCGTTACCTGTTACGTATCACGGGTTACTTGTTACCATTTCGCGGCAATGGCGCCGCTGCTCGCATTCAGCTTCGACTCCGACCAGGCCCTCAAGGACGTCCTCACGCACGGCGGCCGTATCCTGCTCGTCATCGTGATCGCCGTGATCGCGGTGCGCGTGATCACGAGTCTGGTAACCCCGGTCGTGCGCATCGCCATCCGTGAGCAGATGCTGGGCGAGCCCCAGATCGAGGTCGACAAGCGCATCGAGACCCTCTCTCACGTGATCTCGCGCACCGTGGTCGTGATGGTCACCATCTCCGCGTTCTTGACAGCCCTGCCGGAAATCGGCCTCAACGTGGGGCCCCTCATTGCCGGCGTCGGCATCATCGGCATCGCTGTCGGCCTCGGCGCCCAGAACCTGGTGCGCGATGTCGTCAACGGACTCTTCATCCTCCTCGAGAACCAGTACGGTCGCGGCGACGTGGTGAAGATCGGTGAGATCAGCGGGACGGTGGAGGACCTGAACCTGCGCCGAACGGTCCTGCGCGACATGGACGGCGTGGTGCACTTCATCCCCCACGGCGAGGTAAAGACCGCGAGCAACATGACCAGGGGCTTCTCGCGCGTGAACCTGAACGTCGCCGTCGGTCGGACGACCGACGTGGCGACCGCTTTTCGAGTGATCGACCGGGTTGGCGCAGAGCTCGCCGACGACCCGCAGTGGAGGGAGCGCGTCCGCGAGGCCCCGCGCGCCCTCAGGGTTGACAAGCTGGGCGACTCCTCGGTCGAGATCAAGATCGTGGGCATTACGGAGCCGGGCGAGCAGTGGGCGGTCATGGGCGAGCTGCGCCGCCGCTTGAAGACAGCGCTGGCTGGCGTCGCGTCTCAGGGCGTTGCGTCCGAAGACGTACCCGGGCGCACGCCGAGGCCATAGGGCCCACGTCGAGCCCGCCGGGCACTACTCGTTGGTCCCATCCGCCCAGGCTATGCGCGGGTCGATGCTGCGCTCCAGGCGCACGCTCACCGGCGCGCTGCCAGCAGTTCTGCCGCAGCGTCGAGGTGGTCGGGCGCGAACGTGACCAGCCGCAGACGTTCGAGACTCATCTCAGGTCACGCCCCCGTGTATCCATGGTTGGCCGGCGTTCGCCAAGCAACTGCCTCGCCACCTCGCGCTCGTCCCAGGGCACGGCCTCCGCTCCAAAGATCATCGAGGTCTCGGTGGCCTTTCCCGCCAGCAGCACGCAATCACCCTCGCCCGCCCCCTCGAAGGCGTACTTGATCGCGGACCGCCTGTCCGGCTCGCGGACGAAATCGCGGCCCTCCGCCCTCCCGGTCTGACGCAGGCCTACGGCGATCGCCTCAATGATCGCATCGGGATCCTCATCGCGCGGGTCCTCGTTCGTGACCACGGTCCGGTCGGCGAGCCGGCCGGCGACGCGGCCCATGCCGTCGCGGCGCGCGGGGTCACGCCCGCCGGCGGCGCCGAAGACGACCCAGAGCCTGCCTGCCGTCGCCGGGCGCAGCGCGCTTAGCACGTTCTCGAGCGCGGCCGGCGTCGAGGCGATGTCGACGATCACGCCGAAGGGCTGACCGCAATCGATCCGCTCCATGCGCCCGGGCACGCCTGGGAATCGAGCTAGTGAATCGACGGCCTCGCGTGGCGGCAGGCCCTGGCTCGAAGCCACCGCGATCGCGGCAAGGCAGTTGAAGACGTTGAACCGGCCGAAGAGCGGCGTTTTAGCCGGCAGGGACACGTCTCCAACTTCGACCGTGAAGCGGAGCCCAGACGCATCCACAACGATGTCGCGGGCCCGGACATCGGCCGGCGACTCGACCGCGTACGAGATAAGCCGAGCGCTCGTGCGACCACGCAGATAAGGCGCAGCGGCGTCGTCGGCATTGAGGACGGCCGCCTTCGCGAAGGGCTTGTCTTCTCTCTCATCCAGGATGGCGAACAGGCCGCCCTTGGCGTCGCGGTATGCCTCCATCGAACCATGGAAGTCGAGGTGGTCGCGAGTCAGGTTGGTGAACACGGCAACGTCGAATTCACAGCCGTCGAGGCGGTGCTGGGCCAGGCCTTCCGAAGAGGCCTCGATCACCATTGCGCTCAGGCCTCTGGCGACGGCCTCGGCCAGGTCCTCCTGGATGACGGGCGCCTCGAGCGTGGTCATGTGCGAGGTGTTCGCCTGGAAGCCGGCCCCGGTGTCGAAGCCCACGCTGGAGAGGTAGCCGCAACCCAGGCCAAGAGACGAGAGGACGTGGGCGGTCAGGTGACTTGTCGTCGTTTTCCCGTCGGTGCCGGTAACGCCGACCAGCAGGAGCTTATGCGACGGATGGCCGTGAATCGCGGCGGCCAGACGGCCCATAGCCCGGCGGCAATCGGGGACGACGACGAGGGCGACGGCGCCCGCGAATGAGCGCCATTTGGCTTCTTTGGCGGCCTCGACCACGACAGCCGCCGCGCCCGCTGCCACGGCGGCGGCGATGAAGTCATGGCCATCAACTCGGTCCCCGGGGACGGCCACGAAGGCGGCGTCCGCGGTCACAAGGCGGGAATCGTGAGTCAGGCGGCTGACGGGCGGCGGGTGGCCGATCGGGCGCGCTTCGGGTTCGGCCTGCCACCACTCCATGTTCTCGATCATACGTCTCCCGGCCGTCGCGAAGCCGCCGGTTAAAGCACTTGCGGCGCACCAAGCGCTAGTCCTCAAGTCGGGACACTCGCACTCTCCCTCTCCCCGGCATCCCGCCGATGGCTGGCGCACGTCGGCCGCCACGGGACCATCGAAATTATGGAAGTGCCCGGGCAATAGCCTTTCCCCGGTCGCGCCAGCAGTCGGGCGCCTGCCTCTGCTACCATAAAACCTGGACTCTAGGACGACGGAGGCCGCTTGCATGACCGCTTTGCCCGATGCCGACCACGTGCTCGACTGCAGCGGCACGCTCTGCCCGATGCCCGTCATCCGGCTCCGCCAGGAGATCGACAAGATCGATGCCGGCAAGGTGATCCGTGTCATCGCCACCGACCCGGCCAGCGTGCAGGACATGCCGGCCTTCGCCCGCAACACCGGGCACGAGCTGCTCCACGCGGTAAGGGGAAACGGTATCTTCGAGTTCTACTTCCGCAAGAGCGCGGAGGAGGATGACGACGAATGACCACCTCCGGGACCCGACGCCCGCCGTCTTCTCCCCACCCGGCGATGCCCGGGGCCGAACTCGACGCCGCAATCGAGAAGAAGATCGATGGGGCCGTGGCCAGGAAGCTGGCCGAGCTCCTCGAGACCAACGCCGGGGCAGCGGCCGTGGCCAGGGCTCAGGGCAAGCCGAAGCGCCGAAAGCGCCGGCTGGCGATCGTCGCGTCGAAGGGCACTCTGGACATGGCCTACCCTCCTCTGATCCTGGCCTCGACGGCCGCGGTCATGGGCTGGGAAGTTGGCGTCTTCTTCACCTTCTACGGCCTCGACATCATCAACAGGAAGAAAAACCACCACCTTCAGGTCGCGCCGCTGGCGAACCCGGCGATGCCGGTCCCGGTCCCGAACATCATCGGCGCTATCCCCGGCATGACCGCCATGGCGACCCGCATGATGAAGGGCTGGATGAAGGAAGCGAACATGCCTTCGGTGGACGAGCTGATTCAGATCTGCCGCGACAACGGCGCCCAGATGATCGCCTGCTCGACGACGATGGGCGTGATGAAGGTCGACCAGGACGATATTCTCGCCGGACTCGAGATCGGCGGCGCCGCGGCCTTCCTCGATTTCGCGGCCGACGCTGACGTCAACCTGTTTATTTAGCTACATCATCGTTGGCAGCGCGCTCGGCAAGCCCACTACCACCAGGCCGTAGGCGATAAGGGCCACCGCGGCGGCGGTACCGATTTGGCGCCCCAGGGGCAGTGACTTCTCGGCGAAGATTAGGAGCGTAATTATCGCCATAGCTCCGACGTTCATGACGCCGAGCGGGAACAGGACCACAAACAGGAGCCAGCAGCAGCCGAGACAGTAAGCGCCGTGCTCAAGTCCCATGCGGAAGGCGCCCCCGGTTCCGTCGCGCCAGCCGCCGAGGATGAAGTCCATCGGAGTGCGGCACTTCGAGAGGCAGGTGCGCTTGAGGGGCGACAGCTGGTAAAGGCCGGCAAGGACGAGGACGGCGCCACCGATGCGGGCGGCGTTGTCCATCAGCCAGATCGAGTGATCGGCGAGGAACCCGGCGCCCAGCGCGGCGACGTAGGCGAGCGCGCCAAACCCGGTCCAGATCACCAGGTAGGCGCTGACGAAGACCCAGATCGGCACGAAGTACTGGCCGCGATCGCGGCGGCTGTTCTGGACCCGGGCGAAGGTCAGGATCATCGGCGCCGCCGTCGGGAACATCATCGCCACCATCATCACGACCCAGATCGCGAGGAACAGGGGCGCGCCCATGCCCATGGTCAGGCCCATATCCCCGTCGTCAGCCATCGCCATCTGCCAGACCAGGACCGCCCAGGCGCCCGCCGCCAGAGCGAGAAGGGCGCCGAGGATCAGGTTGCGTTGGCGCGTTAGCGGATAGGAAGCTGTCTTCGCCACGGTGTCCTTAGCTCCTGCTGTTAATCAACGCCCCCCACGTGGCAACGCAGAAGGGAACCGAGTATGTAAGCGGTATCTTCCAGCACAGGGCAGCGGGGAAATGACCGTTAAGGATGATGTTGCCTTGATTGATTGCGGTCAAGGCGGTGCCCACGACTACTGCGGTCAAGAACGACCGGCGCACAAGGGATGGCCGCAGTAGAGTACACCGAAGACACCGGGCCTCCCCGCCGACGACAAACGTGCGTCCTTTACGGACAGTGCAATCGCAGCGGGCGCAGCAGGCGCGGCCCGAATGGAATGCAGACTCAGCGGCGGAGCTCGAACTCAACGCGGTCGGGCTATGAGCCTCCCTGAATGATCCCGCCCGGCTCAGGCCACCAGTCCCTTATCGGTGTGGTCGACATCGGCCAGGGAGCTGTGGGTGTTGTGCCAGTCGAACTTGATCGCGCCCGTCGACCTGAGGCTGACTGTTCGCGCGACCTCGTATTCCTTGTACTCCACGCCGTCAGGCATCTGAACGATGACCCTGTTGTGGCCCTCGGAAGCCCTTGGGTCGAGGGAAGCCAGAGGCGCCGAGTGGGTCTCTATGAAGCCCGGGATACTGACGCGCGCGTGCCGCTCCTTCTTGTTGAACTCCCAGTGAATCGGCACGAAGTGGGGACCGTGAACGGTCGAGACAAACTCGGCCAGGATCTGGAACCATGGGTTATTGCCAGATTGCGCGGTCAGGATCTGGATAAGGGCATTGCGCTGCTGTTCGTTTGCCCTCTCATCGATGAAAGCTTCCAGTGAGCCGTTTCCCTCGTGAACGGCCCCGGGGAAGTGCACCGTTCCCACCCAGCTCAGACCGCTCAGGTCTACGCCGTCGAAGTTCCCCTGCTCAATCATCATCCCGGCGATACCCTCGCAGAACTTGTGGGGCGCGGGCTCGCCGATCGTGTCGCACGGGCAGGTAGCGAGGCAACTGCAACTCTTGAGATACTGACCCTTCATTCGCCAGGGCATGTTTCGTCCTCCTGCAAGGCGATGTTCTGGGCGGGGAAGGAAAGCCTACGGCTGGATTCTGATTTCGCGCCGCGCCCGAAGGCTGTCAATACGGAGAATCGGACGAGCTGGCTGCGATAGCCGGTCGTCCTCTCAGACCGGTCCGGCTCCGTGCCGGACTAGACAGGCTCTCAATCAGGCGCTGAGCTTGAAGCGGCTTATGCCTCCGGTCCCGCCGCTTTGCCAGCTGCGCATCTCCGGGTCGGCCCAGCTGCTGCCGTCTCCTCGCGCCAACTCTTCGGATTCCATCCCGAAGGCGGCGAACATCGCCGCGTTGGCCACCGTCGTCGGCTTACCATCCTCGGCCTTGAGCCTCTCGAGGTTCATCCGCCCAAAGTTCCCGACGGTCACCGAGGGGTTGTCGCCGCTGGAGATCGAGATACTCGTGGTCCGGCTTGGCAGCACTTTCGACATCATGCCGGCCAGGGCGCCGAAGGCGCCGCCCTTCTGGCCGCTGATGATCGCCTCGAGTTCCCGGCGTTGGTCGGCGCCTGCGGCGTCGCTCAGGTAGAGGCGAGCGGTGAAGTTGCCACTGACGAAGTCGCCCGGCAGGTCGAACGCCATGACCGCCCTCGTGCCGGAGAGGTTCACTCCGTCAGAGTTGCCCTGCTGGATGTCGAAGAGCAGTGCCCCGGAGCACCAGCCCTGGTCCGGCTCCGCCGGCCCGAATATGCAGGGACAGAGCATCTTACAACTGCAGGTTTCGATGATTTGACCGCTGAGGCTCCAGGCCATTTCGTTCTCCTCCACGCGCTCCGGAACATGGACCAACGCCAATAGGTGAGATTTTGATTGGATGCCCGGCGTCTGTCAACAGCGCGGGAGTTGCGCCTCCCCCGAAGATAAGAGGGGCGCTCCGAAGAGCGCCCCTTAGCCAGCAGGACTGTAAGCCGAGTTCTGTGCCCCTTCCCGAGGGAAGGGCGGCGGCCATCTATCTGGGACTCCGATCGCTCGAAGCCTCTTGCGACCAACCCGAGGGCCTTCCCCGGCGAGCCGGGGAGCGGGTCGGGCAGCCCTGGGCCCTCCTATTCGGTCTTGCTCCGGGTGGGGTTTACCCAGCCGGCCGGTTACCCGGCCGCTGGTGCGCTCTTACCGCACCGTTTCACCCTTACCCTTTCTCGCGAAAGGGCGGTCTGTCTCTGTGGCACTTTCCGTCGCGTCGCCGCGCCCGGGCGTTACCCGGCACCCTGCCCGCTGGAGCTCGGACTTTCCTCCCCGACTCGCGTCAGGGCGGCCACCCGTCCTCCTGGCGATCTCATTCTACAGCGCCGGCCTCGGAGCCGTGGCCGGCGGCATCGGCATATGCCCACCCGTCCAGGTCCGGCGTCTCCCGGCCGAGACCCGCCACCGTCATCGTCACCTGCGTCCTGTGCTCCACGCCGTGCTCGATGGCGTGGAGGAGGAAGAAGCTTTTCGGATAGCGGTAGCGCTTCCCCATAAAGGCCAGGACCACTTCGCTCTCCCGGTCCAACCCCTCCGCGATCGCGACCAGGTCGTCGCTGGACTTGAGCGCGATCGCGGCCAGGGCGTCGAAGCCGGGCCACGGGCTCGAACCGTCGAGCTCGCCTTCATGCTGGCGGCCCCTGGTCCTGAGGACGAAGGTCTGTTGTCCGCCGACGAGGTGGACCAGGGTAGTCCTTATCGATCCGAAGGTTCACGGCGCCTGGGCGTCCAGCTGCGCCTCAGTGAGCCCGGCGCAGAAATCGAGCAGTCGCTGGTTCGCCCATTTGTTGTAGCGGAAGATCTCGGCCAGTGGCTGGTTCATGCTTTTTCCTTTAGCACATGCATTCTAGGTGATTGGGCCGGCTGGTCAAGCAGTAGGATTGCCGCGTGCTGTTCAGGGATGCCCAGAGACGGCGGGTAGAAGAGGGCTCCCTTACGATGACCTATCGCGCCTGGCGCTCGCCGCGCGTCGTTGTCGGGCGAAGTTACAGATTCAGCCCGGAGTTGACGCTCACCGTCGACTCCGTCGACGAGGTGCCGCCGTCCTCGATCTCCGATTCGGACGCCCTCGAGGCCGGGTTCGACACGCGGGAACTATTGCTGGCCGAGCTGCGCCGGCGGGGTCGGGGGGAGAGCGGCCGCGAGGACAGCGTCTATCGAGTGCGCTTCCGCCTCGTCCCGGGGAAGGGTGACCAACGTCTTGAGGTCCCGCTGGGCGAGATCGCGACGCGTCTCTCTCAAATGGACCGTCTGAGCCGAAAAGGGCCGTGGACGGGCGCGGTCCTCCGCCTTATCGCCGCGAATCCGAAGGTCGCCGCCCGCAAGCTGGCGGCGCTGCTGCGGCAAGAGACGTTGCCCTTCAAGGCCGACGTCCGCAAGCTCAAGAGGCTCGGCCTCACGGTGAGCTTCGAGGTCGGCTATGAGCTGACTGCGCTGGGACGCGATTATTTGGCGCTCATGGACGGGCCGGCACTGCGCTGAGGCTCGCCAGCCAACTTAAAATTTCCGCGGCAAGCTCAGGGGCCTTACCCGGGAACCCGTGATCCGCGCCCTCCATGATCCAGAGCCGGTTGGCCGGGTCGTCCTTCACGAGCGCGTAAGCGTCGCGAGCGCAGTCCCGCAGGCGTGGGTGGGTCTCCAGCGAGCCGGCGGCGAGGAACAGAGGCCGCCGAACCTGATCGACATAACGCATGACGTTATAACGCTCGTCGACGTTGTGCTTGTCGAGGTAGGCGCGGGCGCTGAAGAGGTGCGGTATCGGGAAGGTAACCGGGAACAGGGCGTCCGGCTCTCCCGCGTCCATGAGTTTCTGCGCTTTGTTGTAGTAGCGCTGGAAGTCGTTGGCCATCTCCGAGCGCATGAAGTACGAGTACGACAGGCGGACGGGCGAGATCGGAATCACGGCGCAAACGCGTTCATCCTGGGTCTTCGCCTGGTAGTAGATGACCCTGACGGCCCCCATACTGACGCCGCTGATGGCGATTCGCTTGAATCCGCGCTCCTGCAGCCAACCGATGGCGGCGTCGAGGTCGAGGCGGCAGCGGTCCAGTATTTCGAAGGCGTTGCCGAAGAAGGCGCCGGGCCGGCCCCAGACCAGGTCGTGGGCAGTCGTATTGAAGGAAACCACGGGGTAGCCGGCCGCTTGCAGTTGGGCGGGCGTACCGCTCAGGCCGCGGTAGAAGTTGCCACTGGAGCCGTGGACGAAGAGGATCGCGTCGCAAAAGGCGTCCGCCCTCGCGCGTTCCGGCTCAAGGAACGCTCCGTCCAGCCGGATATCGTCTGACGTCGTCACGGACACAAGGTCTGCCAGCATGTGATATCTCCTCCCCGCGGGAGCATAGCGGAATGGCGCCCGACGCTCCTTGTTCGCTTCCAGGCCTGATGCTATATTGGCGCCGCATTAGGGACGTAATTCACAAATTCAGGTAATCACCTTGCTGAACGAGTTCGGCCGGACGGCAATCCTCCTCGGGTTCGCGGTCATCTTCCCTTCGCTGCCTCTGAGTATCTCCTTCTTGCTTCGCAGGCTGAACATCCGGCCCGAGGCGCCGGACCCGGTCAAGCAGGACACGTACGAGTGCGGCGTCGAGACCGAGGGCGACACCTGGGTCCAGTTCAACTTCCGCTACTACCTGATTGCCCTCCTGTTCGTCATCTTCGACGTCGAGGTGGTTTTCCTCTATTCCTGGGCGGTGGCGTTCCAGAGCAAGCTCGTCGTCGGCTTCGTCGAGGCCCTTACGTTCATCGCCATCCTCGTCATAGGTTACGTCTACGCCTGGCGCAAGCACGCGCTGGAGTGGCGATGACGGCCCAGATCTCGGGCCAGCAGGTCGCCGCCCGCATCCGCGCCGCCTTTCCCGACGCCGTCATCGAAGAGGATGATGCCGCCGCCGTGGTCGCGGCGGCGAGCCTCGTTGAGGTTGCGCGCTTCCTTCGGGACGACGCGGAGCTGGACTGCAAGTACCTGAACTCTCTGACCAGCGTCGACTGGATGGACCACTTCGACGTCGTCTACGAGCTGTCCTCTCTGGCGAAGAACCACATCCTGCGCCTGAAGGCGCGTGCGGCTCACGAGAACCCGGTTGTGCCTTCTCTGACCGGCGTCTGGCAGGGCGCCGACCTCCAGGAGCGCGAGGTCTACGATCTCATGGGGATCAGCTTCAGCGGCCACCCAAACATGAAGCGAATCTTCCTCTGGGAGGGTTTCCCGGGGCATCCCCTGCGCAAAGACTTCCTCGCCCTGCCCGGCGGCTTCAAGCCGGGCCTACAACGCTTCCCCTTCGAGTTTCCCGAGGGCGGCAGCGAGTATCCCTACCTTGGCCGTACGCCGCCGGTTGAGCTCGATCGCCAGCAGGATGCCCCTGCCGGTGAGGCGGGCGCGAAGCCTGAAGAGAGAACGAGCGCGTGACCGAGCTGCGCACTCCGCCTTACGTCGTCAACATCGGACCCCAGCACCCGTCCACTCACGGAGTATTTCGCGTCAAGGCGACCCTGGACGGCGAGCGGATCATCGACGCCGAGATGGTACTCGGCTACCTCCACCGCAGCATGGAGAAGCTGGCCGAGGAACGGACGTTCACGCAGAACATACCCTTCACCGACCGCATGGATTACCTGGCCGCGATGACCGGAAACCTCGCATACTGCCTCGCGGCCGAGAAGCTGGCCGGCATCGACGTGCCGGAGCGGGCGTCGTACCTGCGCGTCATCTTCGCGGAGCTGCAGCGCATCGCCTCACACTCAATGGCCAACGGGACCTTCGTCAACGACTGCGGCGCCTGGCAGACGCCACTGATGTACATGTTCCGCGAGCGAGAGCGGATCCTCGACCTGTTCGAGATGACCTGCGGCGCCCGCCTGACCACGAACTACATGCGGATAGGAGGCGTCGCGTTCGACGTGCCGACGGAGTGGTATCCCGCGATAACTTCGCTTGTGCACGACCTGCCTGACCGCATATCGGAGTACGAGGAGCTGCTGCTCGAGAACGAGATCTTGCTCGCTCGATCGCGCGACGTCGGCGTGCTCAAGCCCGAGGTGGCGATCAACGCCTCGGCGACGGGGCCGCTCCTGCGCGGCGCTGGTCTGGCCTGGGACGTGCGCAAGGCCGACCCCTACTGTGTGTATGACCGCTTCCAGTTCGACATACCCGTGGGCTTTAACGGCGATTGCTTCGACCGCTTCATCGTGCGGCTGGAGGAGGTGCGCCAGAGCGTCAGGATTATCCAGCAGGCGCTCGACTCGCTTCCGGGTGGCCCCGTGAACGTGGCGATTCCGCTGGCGCTGAGACCGCCGCCGGGCGAGGCCTACGCGCGGATCGAGTCGCCCAAAGGCGAGTTGGGGTTCTACCTGGTGAGCGACGGCGGGCCGACGCCTTATCGCTTCCATGTTCGCTCGCCTTCTTTCATCAACCTGACGGTGCTAAAGGACATGGTCGTTGGCCTGTCCCTGTCCGACGCCATCGTTACCCTGGGCAGCATCGACATCAACGTGGGCGAGATCGACCGGTGATCCTCGACGTCTGGGGTTACGTTCGCAGCCTGCAGCCGGCCTTCAGCGAGTTAAGCGACTGGCTCCGGGACCAGGCCGGGGGCTGGCTGGTCTATATCGTCAGCGGAGTTATCGGCGCCGTGGGCATAGTGACGTTTGTCGGCCTGGGCGCACTGGCCAACGTCTGGCTGGAACGGAGGATCATCGGCCGCATGCAGGTGAGGCGCGGACCAAACAGGGTCGGCGCCTGGGGGCTCCTCCAGCCGGTTGCCGACGCGATCAAGCTGATCCAGAAGGAAGTGCTCCAGCCGACGATGGCCGACGGACGCCTCTTCAGCCTGCCCCCGATCCTGGTGTTCATCCCGGCGATTCTGACCTTCGCCGTGTTCGCCTGGGCGCCGGGGATGGTCTTCGCGAACCTCGACGTCGGCGTGCTCTACCTCCTGGCGCTCTCTTCCATAACGGCGCTGGCGATCTTCATCGCCGGCTGGTCATCCAACAACAAGTACGCGCTCCTCGGCGCGATGCGCGTCATCGCGATGATGATCAGCTACGAGATCCCCTTTGTCCTCGCCCTCCTGGCGCCCGTCCTGTTTACCGGAACGATGAACGTTGCCGCTATCGTCGAGTGGCAGCGCCACCACAACATCGCCCTGGCCTTGCTCGTGCCGCTCTCGGTCATCACCTATGCGATCGCGTCGACAGCGGAGCTCAACCGCACGCCGGCCGACATCGCGGAGGCGGAGTCAGAGATCGTCGCCGGCTTCCACACCGAGTATTCGGGCATGAAGTTCGGGCTGTTCTACGCTGTCGAGCTGATCAACTCCCTGGCGGTGTCCGGGATCATGGCCAGCCTCTTCTTCGGCGGCTGGGCCATACCCTACCTCGACCGCGTGGCGCCCGACTGGGTCCTGTTCGTCCTCAAGATCTATTTCTTCTACTTCGGTCTTATCTGGTTGCGGGGGACACTGCCCCGGTTGCGGATCGACCAGCTGATGGCTTTCGCGTGGAAGATGCTGCTTCCCCTCTCCCTGATCAACATCGCGATCGTCGCGACCGAAGTCTTGATCTGGCGCGAATGGGAGATCACGAACTGGATCCTCGCCCTGTACTCCCTGATCAACATCGGCCTCGCGGCCGTCCTGCTGCGGGCCTTCTTCCTGTTCATGACGGCGAACCTCTACCGGCTGCCGCGACGAGTCAGGCTGGTGCCGAACATCGACGTTCCCTCGTTGCCGGCCCCGGCGGCGCTCACGACTGCAACGGCCGCGCGGCCTTGAGGCTCGAGGGAGAAGGCCTCGCGCTGGGGGCCACCGAGACTGGAAAGTCTCGGCTACATGAGCGGCCCAGGGGTTAGGCGGCGCATGGACCAGCCCGCGGTCGTGGTCGCCTTCTGGGTCCTGAGCGTGGTGACGCTGGGGAGCGCCGTCATGGTCGCGCTGGTGCGCGATCTGGTACACGCGGTGCTGTACCTCATCCTGTCATTTGTCGGAGTAGCAGGTCTTTACATAACGCTTTCGGCTGACTTTGTCGCCGTAGTGCAGGTGCTGATCTATGCCGGCGCGATCTCCGTCCTGATGCTTTTCGCGATTCTCCTGACTCCACGGTCGTCGCGTGATAACGCGACAGTCCCGTACGCGGCGCCGGCCGCGGTTGTCGCCGGCCTGGTGGGCGCGGTGATCATTTTCGCCGGTCTCGATACCAACTGGAACACCGTCGAGCGGGGCGGCTTCAGCAGCACGGCGGCGGCGATCGGCAGCGCATTGCTGGACCCCTTCGCGCTGCCGTTCGAGGTGGCGTCGGTGCTCCTCGTGGTGGCCATGGTCGGCGCGATTATCCTCGTGCGCCCGAGCGAGGAGGACGGCTAGATGATCTCGATCGAGCACGTCATCGTGGTCGGCGCGCTCCTGTTCAGCATCGGCCTCGCCGTCGCCCTGACGCGCAGGAACGCCGTGGGCGTGCTCATGGGCGTCGAGCTGATGCTGAACTCAGTGAACCTCAATCTGATCGGCTTCGCCCGCTTTACAGACTCACCGCGGCCGATCGACGGCCAGGTATTCGCGCTGTTCGTAATCACGGTAGCCGCCGCGGAAGCGTCGGTCGCGCTTGCCCTCGCCGTTTTGGTGTACCGGCTGCGCCACTCCATCGACGTCGATCAGCTGAATCTCCTGAAGTGGTGAGCGGCGATGTGGCATAGGTTCATGGTCGTCAAGAACGGATACGTCGCGAAGGTCTTCAAGGACCTGTACGACGCCGAGGGCGTCGCCTGCCAGCTGGTGCCGCCGTTGACGAATGCCTACTCGATGAGCGAACCGCGCGAAGTATGGGTGCCCGACTCCAAGACCCACGTGGCCGCCGAGATCTTGAGGAAGATCTGATGCTGCACACGGTCCCCGAGGGCGCCGTCTGGGCGGTCTTCCTCGCTCCGGTCGTCTCGCTCGTCCTCGTCATCGTGGGCTTTCCGCGCTCGACTTCGAAGCTGACGGGCTACATCAGCATCCTCGCCGTCGCGGTGTCGTTCCTCCTCTCCCTGTGGGTTCTTGACAGCGTCATCCAGACAGACGGCGCGCCACTGGTGTTCAAGCCCCACCAGTGGCTGGCGTTTGCCGACCCCGAGAACCACCTCCAGATCAACGTCGGGTTGAATGTCGACGGCCTTACCGCGGTCATGCTGATCGTCGTCACATCGGTTTCCCTGCTCGTGCAGGTCTACTCGCAGGGCTACATGAGCGGCGATGGCGGCTACGGTCGCTATTTCACCTACCTCTCCCTGTTCACGGCCTCGATGTTGGGCCTCGTCCTGATGGACAACCTGGTGGGCATCTACGTGTTCTGGGAGATGGTCGGCGTCTCCTCGTATCTACTCATCGGCTTCTGGTTCGACCGGCCATCCGCGGCCGCCGCGGCGAAGAAGGCCTTCCTGGTCACGCGTTTCGGCGACCTTGGCTTCCTGATGGCGATCCTGCTGATTTTTGACCACACGAAGACCTTCGGCG
>CAYRCD010000048.1:0-18513 GCA_964422735.1 uncultured Dehalococcoidia bacterium
GCCAGACCTGGACGATCACGGGTGTGCGCGACAACGTGATCGAGAGCATCGGCACCAGACCTGCGTTGGAGGTCCTAGCCGAAACGCTCGGCGGCCTCTCCCCAGAGACTCAGCAGCGGGCGCGCAGCAATTTGCTCGTCGGCCTCGCTATGGACGAGTATCGCGATGAATTCCGGCGGGGTGACTTTCTGATCAGACACCTGCTCGGGGTCGACCAGGCCAGCGGCGCGATCGCCGTCGACGCCCTGCCACGGGTTGGCCAGACGATTCAATTTCAACTGCGCGACGGCGCGGCAGCCGACGAGGACCTCGTCGAGCTGTTAGCGAGAACCAAGAAGGACCTCGGCGGTCGTGAGCCTCTGGGCGCCCTCCTCTACACCTGCAACGGGCGCGGAATCGGCCTCTTCGGCGTACCCGACCACGACGCCCGCCGCGTCGCGGAAGCACTGGGACCAATTCCTCTGGCCGGCCTCTTCTGTCGCGGCGAGATCGGACCCGTTGGCCAGAAGCACTTCTTACACGGCTTCACGGCGAGCCTCGCGCTCATCGTCCCCAAGAGGGAAGCGTAGGCATCCGCGGGCTTCCCGATCATGGTCGCGTCGCGCCGGTCTTCGAGGTTCGCTTCGACGGAGCTTCCGCCCATGACGACAGCGGCGAGGTCAGCGTGGCCCGAACGTACATTCAGGGGCGGAGCGATCGTCAGAAACGTCGGACGTTAAGGCAGCAGGCCACCGACCTCGTTTGAGCTGAGCTGCCTGCGGATCTCTCGCAGGGAGCTCCGCGTCCCGATGCTGTCTATGCCACGCGATTCGGCCCACGCTGGGACGCGCACCGCCTTGAACAGCCGATAGAACTCGACTTCCCGGCGAATCTTGGACTCATCCAGAGACAGGGCGCGACAGTAGGCGGACACGATCTCGTCCTCGGCCAGCTCGAGCTGGTTGGCCCAGCGCCAGGCGAACTCGACGGCCCGCGGGCCGATGGTCGCGTCGGCAAAATCGATCAGGCCCGTCAAGGCGCCGCTCGCCGGATCGACGAAGCAATGGTGCGGCCAGAAGTCGCCCCAGAGCAAGACCTGGTCGGGCGACGCCTGAGGTCGCAGCCCGAGGAACAAGGCCTGAAGCTCACGCCCTTCCTGGTCGGAGACCAGCTGGCGTGCCTCTAGGAACCGCAGTCCCATCTCCCAGGAGGCTTCGACGTCGAGTCTCTCCACCTCGTCGACGGCTATCAGGTCACCGATCGGACAGGAGTGGAGTACAGCCAGAGCTTCGCCAATCTCGCCAAGGACTCGGGACGGCCAGGACCAGGGCAGGTCGAGCAACGGGATGCCTCGCATCTTCGGCAGGCACAAGTGCCCGGTGTCGCCCGGGCCGTCCTCAAACCCGATCACGTCCGGTACGGGCAGGCCGCTGCCGCGAAGGTGGGTCAGCACCAGTGCCTCGCAGCGCAGCTCGGCGTCGATCGTGCCCGGCCGGCGTATCTTCAGAATCAAGCGCCCGTCGATCTCGTAGGCCAAATGGCGGGTACCCTCATGGACCGCCGTCACTTCCCGCGCGAAAGGCAGGTAGCGTCGGGCGAGGGCCACGATGTTCTCGCCGCTCTGAAAGGGTTTCAGCATGCCGCCTTCCTTAGATCGCACTGTGACAGGTCGAAAACCGATGAGCGCGATGGTTCGTAAGGATACCAATCCTGGTTACGGCATTCGGTCCGTATGACCGCTTCCTGGAGCCGTCTTCAGGCGCCCCTCCCCGCGATCTCCTCCGCGAACGCGATCAGGTCGCGCGCGCGCTTGGCCACGGGGATGTCAACCATGCGGCCGTCGACCGCTACCGAGGCCTCGCCCCGGGCGAGCGCCTCATCGAAGGCCCCGACGATCTTGCGGGCGCTCGCCACCTCGTCATCCCCGGGGCTGAAGATGCGGTTCACGGGCTCGATCTGCGAGGGGTGGATGACGTACTTCCCCCGGAAGCCGATCGACCTCACGTACTCCGTCTCGGCGATCAGGCCGGCTTCGTCGCGGATGTCGCCGAAGGGAGTATCGAGGGCCTGCAGTCCGTAGGCGATGCAGCAGTGGACGATGACGCGGCGCGCATATTCGAGCTCGCGGCCGTCGTTGCGGCGCGCGACGCCGAGGTCCGCGGTGTAGTCGTAGGCCCCCAGCGAGATGCCCGCGAGCCGGGTCGATGCCAGGGCGATCTCCTCGCAGCGAAGCACGCCCTTTGCCGACTCGATGCTGGGGATGAGGATGGTCGTGCCCGGACGCACGCCGTTCTTGGTCTCGGCCTCGCGGATCATCACGTCCAGGTCGCGGATGTGCTGGGCGCCCTCGGCCTTGGGGAAGGCGAGGCCCGCCAGCTCGGGGCGGACCGCGGCCATGATGTCGGCGCGCGTAAGGCCGGTGTCGAGATGGTTCACGCGCACGTGCACGGTCTTGCCCGCGGCCTTCAATGAGGGGACCGCCGCCGCGAGCACGTTGCGCGCCGCTTCCTTCTCCGCCGGCGGGACCGAGTCCTCGAGGTCGAGGACGATCACGTCGGCCGCCGATGCGTGCGCGTTCTCGACGAAGCGCTCCCGGTTTGCCGGGACGAATTGGAGCGAGCGCATCAGAAGCATGTCCGGCTCCTTCGCCATATTTGGCCGACACAGATTAGTCGAGCATCGACGGAGGGGGAACCAGGAAACGGCAAGCGCTGGAACGCTTCTCCCTCGCCCCTCGTCAGTCAGGCCAGGCCAGAATCGCCTCCGCCGTCGCCTTCTGAAGGAAGCGGCCGCCGGGCTCGAGTGCGGCGAGGGTCGCGCGCAGGTCCGCCTCAAAGGCCGCCTTCTTGTCACCCAGGACCAGCGGCGAGGCGTAGGAGCTCGAGTACAGGAGGCCGACGACGCTGTCGATGTCGCGCCAGCGCTCCAGGTCGAGCGCCCAGGTCTCAAACCGTCGGAAGCGGGAGCGGGCGAGGGCGGTCTCGTGCAGCTCGTCCGACACCGCGTACACGCCGCTGCCCGCGCGGCGCGTCTCGCCCAGCCAGCGGCGCACGACCGCGAGCGCGACCTCCCACCACGGATTCAGAGCGGCGGCGTCCCGCCGGCCCGACCCCTCCCAGGCGAAGACGAGCCCGCCGCCCGGCTCGACGAGATCGGCCAGGACGGCGAGCGTGGCGTCGCGGTCCATCCAGTGGAAAGAGGCGCCCATCGTCACCAGCCGCAGCGGCCGCAGACGCCCCGCCAGCGAGCGAAGCTCCTCGGAGCCGCCTGCGAGCCACTCGATGCCGGAGCAGCCGGCCTCCAGCGCCAGCCGGCGTCCCTCGGCCAGCATCTCCGGCTCCGGGTCCATGGCGACCGTCTCCTCGAAGTAGCGGCAGAGGGGGATCGCGATCTGGCCGGTGCCGCAACCGAGGTCGAGCAGGCGGCCGTGACCGTCGAGCTCGAAGCGCTCGCGGACATGTTCGAAGAGCGCCGGCGGATAGCCGGCCCGGTAGCGGGAATAGTACGTAGCCGTGCTGCGGAAGATGTCGGGCGGATGCCGGGGCGGCCCCGTCATTCGGTCTCGACCGACCCCGGCTCCTCGAAGGCCAGGACCGCCGCCCGGATGGCGTCGAAGTTCGGCGGCGTCCTCGGCCGGCCCGCGGCCGGGTCCATGTAAACGTACTCGTGGCTGATGGCGGCCACGCCCTTTCCCGTCGTGGCGCTGCTAACCTGGCACTCGAACGAGACGCGCGTGCCGCGCAGGCGGGAGCAGCGCATCTGGACGCGGGCGCCCTCCTGCCAGGGCAGCGGCGACAGGAAACGCGCCTCCGAACGGATGTTGAAGCGCAGCACGCTTCCCTCGGCGCTCGCCCCGACGGCGCGGTCGTAATCGACCAGCGCCATCTCCGTCAGGGCGAAGAGGATGCCCATGTGGACGAAGGCGGTGCCGCCAAAAGTGTCGGTGTGGCGGGTCTGGAAGAGGGCGGAGAAGCGATAGGCCATGGGAGAAGATTACCAGTCGGCACGTCTGAATGTAGGCGGCCTGCTTTAGCCGCCCGCCACCAACCAACGCTGGCCCGCGGGCGGCTAATTGGACCCGCCTACACCGTCATAAGGCCTCCTGCCCTGAACACCCGCCGGACCCGCCCGTGGAGAAGGCGCCGGCCCCAGGTCGATGGCAGCGCGAGCGCCTCCTCGCGCATGATTTCGCGGACATCCTCCACCTCGAGGCCCGCGGCCGCGTAGGCCGGCGCCAGCACTTCGCGGATGTATTCCTCGTCCAGGGACGGCGGCTCGAGACCCCCGAAGACGCCGGCATCGTGCGCGGCATCGAAGGTCAGCACCATCTCGAAGCGCCCACCCGGCTTCGCCAGGCCGGCGACGGCCGCGAGTACCGCCGGTTCGGGAATGAGGAGGCCGCGCAGCAGCCCGCCCCAGGGAAAGTTCACGCAGACGACATCGGCGACGCCGGCCAGCTCCGCCGGCAGGTCCTCGAGGGCGGCAACGACGTAGAGCACATTGGCGACGCCGCCGCGGGAGGGCTTGCGCGAGGCGCGGTAGGCGTACTCGGCCAGAGTGTCGGCGTCGGGATCTATGCCGATGCACAAGGCGTCGGGTTCGTGCCTGGCGCGCTCGTAGGGGAAGCGGCCGTCGCCGCAGCCGAGGTCGATGATCACCCGGCGGCCGCTGACCGCGTACTCGTCTCTTCAGCCGGGCGCCGCCTCGACGACTCTCGTACGGTCAAGAACCTTCATGACGACTGCGAGTCCAGGCTCAACCTCGTGGCTGCCGGCCGCACCTGCGCGCTCCCCATGGCGTTAAGGCTGTGCTCCCGGTCGCGATTGTTGAAAGTGCCAACCGGCACATCGCTCTCACCGTGGCGGACGAAGTAAAGGGGCATGGGTGCTGTAGGGGCGTCGGCTACGAGCGGGCGCCGAGAATAGGAACCCTCGCCTGCCCTCTTCTCGTCTCTGGCGTCTGGCTTCTCGATTCTGTCGTCTTCGATGGTCGGGGTGCGCAGATTCGAACTGCGGACCTCCTGGTCCCAAACCAGGCGCTCTAACCTGACTGAGCTACACCCCGAACTCCTTAGAGTGTAACGGAAGTTTCAGGTCCGGACTCCAAGCTCTAACCTCCACCCTCGAGCCCGCGACACTCTGGACACTCCCAACTCTCGCTGTGCGCGAAAGCGCAGAAGCGGCACTCCCAGGCCGTCGCCGGCGTGCGCCAGGCCGACCTCTCGGGGTCCCAGCGACGGTGGCGGTGCTCGCTCGCGATCGGGGCGCGACAGGCCGGACACACGCCCCGCGTCAGGGCCAGGAGGCGGCGGTCGCGCAGGTGCATGGCCAGGACCATCGCCAGGGCCGAGGCCAGGACCGCGAGGCCGAGGAGCCCGCCCGCGAAAGGCGAAAAAAAGCGCGCGCCGAAGATGAATGCGGCAGAGCCCCAGGCCAGTGCCGCGATCACGGCGATGGCCGCGTCGACGCCGCTGCGCGCGGCTTCCCAGGGGAAGCGGCGCAGGCTCACGACGGCGGCGCCGCGGCCGCGTGCCGGTCCACGCGCGCGGCGCCGATCAGCTCCTGGATGTCATGCACGCCGCGAGACTCGCAAAAGCCCTGGATTCCCTCCAGGACCTCTATCGGCGCCAGGGGATTGGCGAACGTGGCCGTCCCGACCTGCACCGCGGTCGCACCGGCCATCAGGTACTCGACGGCGTCCGCCGCGGTCGAGATGCCGCCGCAACCGATCACCGGCACGTCGACGGCGCCGGCGACCTGGTATACCTGACGCAGATTCACAGGCTTGAGCGCGGGTCCCGAAAGACCGGCGAAGGTCGCGCCGATCACGGGCCGCCGCACTTCGCTGTCGACGGCCATCCCCTGGAGCGTGTTGCCGACGCAAAGCGCATGCGCGCCGGCCTCTACCACGGCGCGGGCGACGTCGCGCGGGTCGGCGACGTTCGGCGTGAGCTTCACGATCACCGGCAGCGTCGTCGCGCGGACGACGCCGCGCGTCACCGCGGCGGCGCTCTCGGGGTCCTGGCCGAACTCCATGCCCCCGCGTTGAGCGTTGGGGCTGCTGACGTTAAGCTCCAGGCCGGCGATGCCGGGAACGCCCTCGAGCCGCGCCGCGACCTCCGCGTACTCGCCGACGGTCGAGCCAAGAATGCTGACGATCACCGGCACCCGCCAGCTGGCGTAGATCGGAGCCAGCCTGCGGACCAGGGCACTGACACCAACGTTTTGGAGGCCGATCGAGTTCAACATGCCCGAGGGCGTCTCGGCTATCCGGACCTGGGCGTTGCCTCGGCGCGGCGCCAGGGTCGTCGTCTTCGTGACGATCGCGCCCAATCGCTGGATGTCGAAGACCTTCGCGTAGTCGGTACCGTAACCGAAGGTCCCCGAGGCGACCATCACCGGATTGGGGAGCGTCAGGCTGCGCTTCGCCCTGGGCGCCAGCTCGACCGAGAGATTTGGGGCGGCCATGGTCGTGATTATAGGCGGCAAATCGAAGGGCCCCTCCTTGCGGAGGGGCCCGCCAAGCCGGCCCTTCCCCGGAAGGGTCAATCCTCTTTGATCCTCGGCGCGACCGCGCGGACCACGGGACGGTTGGCTCCACCACCCATGCGGCTGATGCTGACCATGGGGTCGCCCTCCCAGAGGGTGTCGGCCGCGGAGTTGCGGAACTCGCGCGCTTCGCCGCACACCTTGCACCTGCCCATGCTGGTCGCGCCCTGCGGGCTCTCGATCAGCCAGTGATGGCGGCACTGGGGCGCCAGCTCTTCATCTGTCTGCTCGACGACGGGGGACTGCATCTCCCACCTCCTCCGGTCCGGGGCTCCCTGCCTGCGACAAGGCAGGCCTGCTGCCGTATATAGACATACGACCGGGATGAGCGCCTGGATCAATTAACGGCGTAAATTTATCACTCGCTTCCGCAGGCGGTCAAGGTTTCTACGTAAAATACCTTAAGTGAAGCGTAAAATATTCGTGAACATTCCCACAGAGAGCAACGGTTCCTATAATGGATTTGTTAGGCCCGCCCAACTGAAGCCTGTGCAGACAACCAAACACCAAATCCTCGTCCTCCTCAAGCGAACGGGGAGCGCAACCGTCGAAGAGGCGGCCGGCGCCCTGTCCGTGGCGTCGATGACCGCCCGCCAGCACCTCGTCGGCCTCGAGCGCGACGGCCTCGTGCTCTCCGAGAAGGTCCGGCGCTCGAACGGCCGCCCTCACTACCTCTTCAAACTGACGGCAAAGGGCGACGAACTGTTCCCGCGCCGTTACGACATTCTCGCCCAGCTCCTGCTCAACGAGGTCGGCGTCCTCGACGGGGCCGAGATTATCGGACTCACGCCCGACGAGAAGCGCTCGCTTCTGATCCAGCGAACCGCCGACCGCCTCGCCGAACGTCACCGCTTTAACCTCAACGGTCACGGCCTTCCCGACCGCGTCGCCGCCGCCGCCGACCTCCTGCAAGCGGTCGGCGGTTTTGCCGAGTGGTACGAGACTGACGACGGATTCGAGATCCGCGATTACAACTGCGTCTTCTCGCGCATCACACCGGACGACGAGAACGGCTGCGAGTGGCACGTTCGCCTTCTCACACGCCTCTTGGACCATCCTGTCACGCACGAGGTCGTTTCCAACGGCGCCGCTACCTGCTGCCGTTATCTGATCGTCCCCGGCCGTTAGAGGCCGAAAGGAATGACTCCGCATGCCTGAACCCACCACCGAAGCGGTCATCATGGCCGCGCTCCGCGAGGTCGAGGACCCGGAGCTCCACCGCGATATCGTCTCCTTGAACATGGTGCGCGACCTCAAGATCGAGGGCGCCACAGTCTCCATGACCTTGATGCTGACGACGCCGGCCTGTCCCCTCACCGGCCCTTTCAAGGAGTCGGTCGAGCAGGCCCTGCTGGCGATCCCCGGCGTCTCTAAGGCCGCGGTCCAGCTCGACGCCGAAGTCCGCGGTCACCAGGCGGCGAGCGGGCCGAAACCCGTCGAAGGCGTGAAGAACATCATCGCCATCGCCTCGAACAAGGGCGGCGTGGGCAAAACGACCGTCGCCACGAACCTCGCGGTCGCCCTCGCCCGCCGCGGAGCCCGCGTGGGCCTCATGGACGCCGACATCACCGGCCCGAACACTCCCACGATGATGGGCCTGCCCGCCGGCTTCCTGGCCAACGGCGAGAGCGGCCTGAAGCCGTTCGACAAGTTCGGCGTGCGGGTCTGCTCGCTCGGTTTCGTCCTGCCCCGGGGCACGCCGGTGGTCTGGCGCGGGCCGATGATCGGCACCGCCGTCCGCCAGCTGCTTCACGACATAAACTGGGGCGAGCTCGACTACCTTATCGTCGATCTGCCGCCTGGGACGTCTGACGCCTCGATGAGCATGGTATCGGAGGCCCCCATTGCCGGCGCGGTCATCGTCAGCACACCCCAGGAGGTTAGCGTCGAGGACGCCACCAAGGCCGTGGCAATGTTCGACCGCTTGCAGGTGCCGGTCTTCGGCATCATCGAGAACATGAGCTACTTCATCGCGCCGGACACAGGGCACCGCTACGACATCTTCGGCCACGGGGGGGCACGCCAGGCGGCCGAAGAGCTGGGCCTGGAGTTTCTGGGCGAGATACCGTTGGACCAGGCTACGCGGGAGGCCGGCGACGCCGGCGTTCCCATCACCGAGCATGCGCCCGACTCGGAGCAGGCCAGGGCTTTCATGGCCGTGGCCGAGAAAATCGCGGCTCGCTGCAGCGTGCAGCAATTCATGGCGGAGGTCGGTTAACTGTCTGAGTGGCTATCGTTCCTGACCCGGGGTCGCGGGTCTGACGCCGCGGCCCAACCCGAATCTGAGGCGCCGAAGAGGCCGCCCACCCGCGGCCGCACCAGAAGTGCGCCCACCGAAGCACCCGTCGACGGGAGCTCGCCGCCGGACGGCGGCAGTCCGCCGGCGCCGCCGCGCCGGGGACGCGGCCGCGCCTCCACCCCACGCCGCCCCGCTGCCTCCTCGGAACCAAGTCTGGAGGCGCCCTTGGCGAACAGCGCTGAGCCCGTGCCGGGTGCACAGCCGGCCGTTTCCCAGCCGTCAACGGTCACAGAAGCGCCCCAGCCCCGACGTAGCCGCGGCCGTGGCCAAGGCCGGGGGGGCCAGCGCGCGCGGCGGCCCGAACCAGAGGGCGCTCTCGTTCCGGAGGCCGAGCGCGCAACCGCGGCTCCACCACCCCAGCGCGAACAGGACGCCGGCGGCCGTGGCCGTCCGCAGCGCCAGCCGTCGCAGACCTCACAACCGCCGCCCCTAAGGGGAACGATCGAGAGTCTCGTCGCCCGACAGAACGTGCTCTTCGAGGAATTCGCCGGCCAGCAGGCCCAGACGCTGAGGGAGATCCAGCGGGCCGTACAAAGCCCCGGCCGTGGCGGCGCCATCGGCGCCGGCGGCACCGCGATCATGCCCAAGGTCGGTGTCTTTCTCGACGTACCCAACCTCATTTACGCGGCCGAGCAGGCCGGCGTGCGCGTCCACTTCGGCAAGCTCCTCGATCACCTCACCCAGGGTCGCCAGCTCGTGCGCGCAACCGCCTACGCGCCGATCACCGATGACCCCCAGACCCGCTTTGAGGCCCAACGCTTTGTTGCGCCCGTGATCAACCAGGGCTACAAGGTCGTGACCAAGCCCTGGAAGCGCTTCGCCGACGGCGGCATGAAGGCAAACTTCGACATCGAACTCGCCGTCGACATCCTCACGATGTCCGACCGCCTCGACGTCGTTGTCCTGCTCTCCGGCGACGGCGACTTCCGCCGCGTCCTCGAGCTGGTCGAGAGCAAGGGCGTCCGAGTCGAGGTCGTGGCCTTCGCCACCAGTACGGCGCTCGAGCTGCGCTCGGTCGCCGATCAGTACACCGACCTCGCGTCGATCCTGCATCTGGTTTCGGGTTAGAGAGGCTAGAGGTTGGTGGTTATTGGCTGGAAAACCGTGTGACCACTGACGGCCAGCCTCACGTTCTCCTCGCCGAAGACTTCCCGGAGTTTATGAGACGGCTCCACGCCCTTCTCGAACCTGTTGGTGTCCGCCTGGCGAGCGCCACGAACGGCGAAGACGCGATCTCTTACGTCCGCGAGCTGGCCAACCCCCTCCATCTTCTGATAACCGACCTCGACATGCCGAAACGCACGGGCTGGCACGTCATCGAAGCCGTCCGCAAGCACCGCGGCCCCGACCTGCCGATCATCATGCAGACCGGCGAGGCCAGCTATCCCTGGGTAAAAGTGCAGGCGCACGAGCTGGGAATCGTGCTCATCGACAAGGTCGATGTGCCGCTCCGCCTCGTGCCGGCGGTGCGCGAGGCCTTATCCCTCGCTCCGTCCTAGCCCGAGGTCCGGCCTGCCTGCCACCGGATTGGGGCGTTTTATCTAAGCGACCGCCCGAATTGACGGCGACGCGTCGGCTCGTGATACAATTCCCACGAACTACGACGAAGAGACAGACCGAGGAAGGCCAAGACCGGCCGAATGCTCGCCTTAGAGCGCAAGACAGAGATCATCAGCGAAAACAAGCGCCACGACTCGGACACCGGCTCCGCCGAGGTCCAGATCGCCGTGCTTACCGAGCGCATAAACGATCTCACACAGCACCTTCGCCTGCACAGAAAAGACCATCACTCCCGCCGGGGACTGCTCAAGATGGTCGGGCGGCGAAGAAAGCAGCTTGCCTACCTGAACCAGGTCGACGTCGAGCGTTACCGCGCCATCGTCGCGAAGCTGGGCCTCCGCAAGTAGAACTCCTCGACGCGGGGCCTTGTCGTAGTTGAGAGACCTGGACCGCCGGGGACGGCGTCCAAGAGGAGCTTGCGGTCTATCCGCATCACAGTCCCGTTCGTGAGCCAGGGCAAGCGCGCCGGCTGAGCCGCAAGCGCTATGGAGTCGTGTCCGCGAGCGGGCTACCAGGCCGTCGTCAGAAATTCTTTCGAACTGCGGCGGCAAGAACACAGTGAAGGGAAAGCATAGCTAAATGTCACACATCTACCAGTCGGACGTAGGGGGCCACCCCCTGATTATCGAGACGGGGAGGCTGGCCGCCCAGGCCAATGGATCGGCCACCGTTGCCTTCGGGGAGACCGTCGTGCTGGTCACGGCCTGCGCCAGCCCCGAGCCTCGCGACCTCGACTTCTTCCCGTTGACGATCGACTTCGAGGAGCGCCTCTACGCCGTCGGCCGGATCCCGGGCGGGTTCCCCCGGCGCGAGGGCCGTCCCTCGACCGACGCGGTCCTCGCCGGCCGCATGACCGACCGCGCCCTACGGCCGCTGTTCCCGAAGGGCTTCCGCAACGAGGTCCAGATTATCGTCACGGTCCTCTCGGCGGACCAGGAGAACGACCCGGACGTGCTGGCGACGATCGGCGCTTCGGCCGCGCTCTCGATTTCCGACATACCATTCGACGGTCCGGTCGCCTGTCTGCGGGTCGGCTACGTCGATGGCGAGTACGTCTTCAATCCCACGTTCGCCCAGCTCAAAGAAAGCACCCTGGACCTGGTGATCTCCTCGACCCGCGAGAACGTAATCATGGTCGAGGCCGGCGGCAATAGTGTGCCGGAGGCGATCATGCTCGAGGCCATCCGCCGCGCCCACGAGGCCAACCAGGCCCTTATCGCCGTGCAGGACCAGATGGTCGCCGAGCTCGGCGTGGCGAAGATGGAGATCAAGCCCAAGGCGTTGGACCCGGCCGCCCACACGGCCGTGGAGACCTTCCTCGAGGACCGCGTTGACGACATCCTCTCCGCCGTCAAAGAGGAGCGGCAGGAGGGAATGCGCGAGCGCTTCCGCGAGGTGGAAGAGCGCTTCAAGGACGAGTTTGGTGCCGACCAGCTCGCCCTCGCCCTCGACGCCGTCGTCAAGCAGACGCTGCGCCGCAACATTCTGGACAAAGGCCTGCGCGCCGATGGCCGTGCCGTCGACGAGCTCCGGGCCATCTCCTGCGACGTGGGCATCCTTCCTCGCACCCACGGCACCGGCCTCTTCCAGCGCGGCGAGACCCAGGTGCTGACGATCGCGACCCTGGGCCCGATCAGCATGCAGCAGAAGCTCGACACCCTCTCGCCGGAAGAGCGCAAGCGCTTCATGCATCACTACAACTTCCCGCCCTTCTCTGTTGGCGAAGCGCGCCGCCTGGGTGGGACGAACCGGCGCGAGCTGGGCCACGGCGCCCTCGGCGAACGCGCGCTCGAGGCCGTGATTCCCGGGGTGGACGAGTTCCCTTACACCATCCGCCTTGTCTCGGAGGTCCTCAGCAGCAACGGCAGCACCTCGCAGGCGAGCATCTGCGGCAGCACCCTCGCACTCATGGATGCTGGCGTCC
Organism: uncultured Dehalococcoidia bacterium; assembly: GCA_964422735.1. Taxonomy (GTDB): domain Bacteria; phylum Chloroflexota; class Dehalococcoidia; order DSTF01; family WHTK01; genus CAYRCD01. The sequence goes on from CAYRCD010000048.1 coordinate 12,311, forward strand.
CGATCAAGGCGCCGGTAGCCGGCGTCGCCATGGGTCTGGTCACGGGCGAGGACGGCTCTTACAAAATCCTGACCGACATCGCCGGGACCGAGGACGCCTTCGGCGACATGGATTTCAAGGTCGCGGGCACTTACGAGGGCATCACGGCGATGCAGGCCGACTTCAAGACCAAGGGTCTAACCCTGCCCATGATCGAGGAGATCCTCGAGCGCGCCAGGGTTGCGCGTCTTTTCATCCTCGGCAAGCTCACAGAGACGATCTCTGCGCCGCGCACCGAGATGTCGCGCTACGCCCCCCGCATGTACCGCATCCAGATTCCCCGCGAGAAGATCGGCGTGGTCATCGGCCCCGGTGGCAAGATGGTGCGCTCGATCATCGACGAGACGAAGTGCACCGTGGACGTCCAGGACGACGGCTCGATCTTCATAGGCTCGAGCAACGAGGAGAACGCCCGCAAGGCGATCGCGATCATCGAGGGCCTCACGCAGGAAGCCCAGCTCGGCCAGATCTACACCGGCCGCGTCACACGCACGGTCGACTTCGGCGCCTTCGTCGAGATCATGCCCGGCAAGGAAGGCCTGGTCCGGATCGGAGAGCTCGCCGACTATCACGTCCCCAGCGTGGAGGACGTGGTCAAGGTCGGCGACGAGATCATGGTTCAGGTGATCGAGATCGACAATCTCGGCAGGATCAACCTCTCGCGCCGGGCCGTTCTCGAAGGTGAAGGCGGCGGCGGCGACCAGGAGCCAGACGAAGAGCAGGGCGAGATACCGTCGCCCCTGACCCGACGAACGTCGACCCTGACACCGATGCGCGGGCCGGCGCCCCGGCCCATGCGCCAGGACGGCAGGCCCGGCGGTGGCCAGGGCGGCTTCAACCGGCGCCGCGGCGGCCGTGGTGGTGGCGGCGGCGGCGGCGGCCCCAGACCCATGGGCGGACCCAATCAGAACGGCCCGCGGCCACCGCGGCCGATGGGCCGCTAACAAAGACATTCAGGAGGCTGGAAGTCAGTGGTCGGTGGTTGGAATTTGGCGGCGTAGAGGTCCTGCAGCTCCTCGCTGGAGGTCCCCTAGCACCTAACCTCTGACCACCATTCCCCAACTTCGAGAACACTGATGGCTCCGATCCGGGTCGTCGTCTCCGGAAGCGGTCACATGGGCCGCGAAGTCCTGGCGGCAGTGAGCCGCGAGCCCGACCTCGAGCCGGTCGGCATCCTGGAGAAGTTCTCGAAAGAGGAGTTCCACTCGCTTCCCGACGGTTCCGGCCTGATCCCCATGGGCAACGACCCCGACGCGCTCATCGGCCGTTGCCGGCCGGACGTGGTCATCGACTTCACGAACGTCGAATGGACGCCGCTCGCCGCTCGCGCCGCCCTGAAGCACGGCGCCCGGCCCGTCATCGGGACGTCAGGGCTGAGCGATGCCTTCGTCCGCGAGCTGGAGCGCGAGTGCCGCGAGAAAGGCATCGGCGCCTTCATCGCTCCCAACTTCGCGATCGGCGCCGTAATCATGGTCCACCTGGCCAAGATCGCGGCCCGCTTCTTCGACTACGTCGAGGTCACCGAGATGCACCAGGAGAGAAAGGTCGACGCGCCCTCGGGCACGGCCATTGCCACGGCTCGCGATCTCGTCGCAGCCAGGGGGAGGCCGTTCCAGCACAACGTGCCCGACAAGCTCACGCTGCCCGGGAGCCGAGGCGCCGACTACGAGGGCGTCGCCATCCACAGCGTCCGCCTGCCCGGGCTCGTGGCCCACCAGGAGATCATCTTCGGCGGCCTGGGGCAGACGCTGACCATCAGGCACGACTCCACGGGACGCGACTCGTTCATACCGGGAGTCCTTCTCGCCACCCGCGAGGTCGTGAACCGAAGAGAGCTGGTCGTGGGGCTGGAAAAGCTCATCGGGCTCTAGTACATGACCGCGATGGATTTGGTGGGCTCCTTTACCGCGTAGGCGAGGCTAGAAAGCCTCGGCGGTGGACTCGACGGCGAGGCTAGAAAGCCTCGCCTACATTGTAAAATCACTGCGGTCATGTACTAGCCGGCGGGGCAGCCTTTAAGCAGCGGGCCGGGGCAGAATGCCCTATTCCGTCTGGTGACCACCATCTGGTCAATCCCTTTCGCTCATCAGTGGCGTAGTAACTATGACTGCCCCGCGTCTCTCTCGTCCTGGAAGGAGCACACCTGGATGCTTATGCGCTCGAAATGGGCGACGCTGCTCGCCGGCGTGGCTGTCATCAGCGCAGCCGCCCTTATCGCCTGCGGCGGCGGCTCGAACAAGAGCGAGTCGCCGACTCAGGCGCCCGCCGCCACAGCGACCCGCGCGCCGGCCACGACGGCTCCTCCAACGACCGCGCCCGCCGCCAGCCCCACCACGCAGGCCGCGGCCGGAGCGGGAGGCGCCAGCCTTGCCGTGTCCATCGCCGACTTCAACTTCTCGCCCGCCGCCCTCACCGCGCGCGTGGGCCAGGCGATAACCCTCAACGTCTCCAACGGCGGCCAGTTCCCGCACACCTTCACGATCACCGGCGTCGCCGACTCGGGCACGCTCTCCGCCGGCACCAGCAAGCCAGTGACGTTCACTCCCAGCCAGGCCGGCACCCTCACCTTCTTCTGCATGATCCACGGTCAGGCAACGATGAGCGGCACGATCACGGTCTCCGCCAGCGGTTCCCTCGGACCGGCCCCAGGCACCGGGGGTGGCGTCACGACTTCCAGCAGCGCCGGACCGGTACCCACGGTCAGCGGCTACGACTACGGTTACTAGCGAGTCGAAGCGGGATCCATCGCCCGATGCCCGGGACTCATTCAAAACCAACATAGGGTTGGAGTCAGCGATTCGAATCGCATATCATGAGGAGGCCCCGGCTCGTCGGGGCCTCCTTCTTCCCTGAAGGCAGTCCCTAGGTGGCCGGCCCAATTGGCGGGCCGGCATCCTAATTAAGTGGGAAGGGGTACCTCCGCGTGGCGAAGAGCTATAACGTGGCGGTCGTCGGGGCGACTGGTGCTGTTGGGCGGACGGTCCTCAGCATCCTCCAGGAGCGCCACTTTCCCGTTAAGCAAATCTGCGCCTTCGCTTCTGCGCGATCAGAGGGTTTGGAGATTGGCTTCCGCGACGAAAAGGTCACGGTGCACGAGGCCCGCCCCGACTGCTTCCATGGTACCGACTTCGTCTTCTTCGCGGCCGGGGGCAGCACCAGCCGCCATCTCGCGCCCGAAGCGGCCAAACGCGGGGCCGTAGTCATCGATAAGTCGTCGGCCTGGCGCATGGACGCCGGCGTGCCGCTCGTCATCCCAGAGGTTAACGGCGATGATCTCAAGGACCACAAGGGGATCATCTCCAGCCCCAACTGCTCGACTATCGTCATGCTCATGGCCCTGGCGCCCCTGAATCGCGTCAACCCGATTAAACGCGTGATCGTCGACACTTATCAGTCGGCATCCGGGGCCGGCGGTAGGGGGGTCATCGAGCTGATCCAGCAGACGCGCGACATCCTCGACCAGCGACAGACCAGCCATGCCACCTTCCCGCATACGCTGGCCTTCGACGTACTGCCCCACGTTGAGGAGTTCGCCGACGACGACTATACGACCGAAGAGATCAAGATGGAGAGCGAGGCGCGCAAGATCATGCACGCGCCTGACCTTCCGGTGTCCGCGACCTGCGTGCGCGTTCCCGTGCCGATCTCGCACAGCGAGGCGGTGCACATCGAGTTCAGCCGGCCGTTCTTGCCAGAGGAGGCGCGGGAAGTATTGTCAACAGCGCCGGGCGTGGTCCTCCAGGACGACGTCGCGCACGGCGTCTACCCCCTGGCCGCCTACGCTACGGGCAAGGACGAGATCTTCGTCGGCCGGATCCGCAAAGACAAGGCGCTGACGAATGGGCTCTCGATCTGGGTAGTCGGCGACAACCTGCGCAAAGGCGCCGCCCTGAACGCGGTCCAGATCGCCGAGGAGATCGTCTCCCGCGGCCTGGTCTAGCGTAGCGGGAGGCCATCTGTCCAGCAGCGATGCGGTTGCCCGACCGGCCAGGCTGAATTCCTGGCCTACGGTCAGGGATAGCTCGGCCCGAACTGGATCGGCACTAGACGGGCCCTGGACTTCGCGCGCGATAATACAGGCCCACCATCTTTGAGGAGGACTCGCGATGTCTGAGTCGAATCGCAACGGCGCTCCGGCCACAGCGGGAGAGAGTATCGGCCGTCTGCTCACGGCGATGGTCACTCCCTTTACACCCGAGGGTGAGGTGGACTATGCCGGCGCCCAGCGCCTGGCGCGCGACCTCCTCGCCTCCGGCAGCGAGGGGGTGGTCGTCGCTGGTACGACCGGTGAGGCGCCGACCCTCTCCCGCGACGAGAAGCTGCGTCTGTTCCGCGCCGTGAAGGAGGCCGTCGGCAGCGACGGCGCCGTCCTGGCCGGCACCAGCACCTACGACACCCGCGAGAGCGTGGAGATGTCGCGTGAGGCGACAGCCGCGGGCGTCGACGGCCTCCTTCTCACCGTGCCCTACTACAGCAAGCCGCCCCAGGAGGGCCTCTACCGCCACTTCCAGGCGATCGCCGCCGCGACCGACCTCCCCTGCGTGCTCTACAACATTCCCGGGCGCACCAGCGTCAACATGACGCCCGAGACCATCGTCCGCCTCGCCCAGATCCCGAACATCGTCGGGGTCAAGGAAGCCAGCGGCAGCCTCGATGCCGTCAGCAAGATCGTGGAGGAGGCGCCCGGATTCCGCGTCTGGAGCGGCGACGACCAGATGACACTACCAATCCTGGCGGTGGGCGGCTACGGCGTTATCTGCGTCACCTCACACCTCGCCGGCCGCCAGATGAAAGCCATGATCGAGGCGCACGTCGCGGGCCGCGTCGACGAGGCCGCGGCCATTCACCGCCGCCTCCTGCCCCTGATAACGGCGCTGATGACGGTCGCGAGCAACCCGATCCCCGTGAAGCACGCCCTCAACGCCCTGGGATTTAAGGTCGGCGGCCTCCGTCTCCCCCTCTGCGACCTCGACCAGGCCGCGTCGGAGCGCCTCATGGCAGAGGTGCGCCGGCACCAGATCGACCTGCCCGTCAGGGTTTAGAAGAGTTCGTGATCGAAGCCAGGGGTCAGGTCCGCGGCTGAGTCCACCGGACCTCGAACACCCGGTGCCTGCCGGCCAGGCCCTTCTTTGTCATTCTGAGCCGCGGCGAAGAATCCAGCGAAACGCGCCGGCGCCGCGGAACGCCCCGCTTGCCCGAGTCGGGAGCCGGAATGTCGGCGGCGAGGGGCCAGATGCTTCGGCTGAGGCCTCAGCATGACAGTGACGTGGCGCCGGGGCGCCTTCGGAAGTATCACTGCCACCGGACTTCGAACACCCGGTGCCTGCCGACCAGGGCCCTTCAGCTCGACCTCGATGCCCTGGTCGAAGCGCAGAGCCTGCCCTGAGCCGGCCGAAGGGCCTCGCGAGCGCCGCAGCTGCTCGCGCAGGGGCTCCGAGACCAGGACCTGACCGCCGCGGCCCCTGTCCGTGATCCGGTGGGCAAGCGTCACGTTGCGGCCGAAGAAGTCGTCCTTGTCCCGGATCGCCTCGCCGGTGTGCAGGCCGATCCTCAGCCGTAGTGCCGGTTCGGGAACCGGCACGGCCACAGGCCCCAGTTGTCGCGCCGCTTCCCGAAGCGGCGCTACGGGAGTCGCCGTCGCGAAGTCGCCTAACGGCAGCCGGTGATTCTCGGCCGCCGCGATCAGCTCCTCGACGGAGCCTCCGGCCATGTAATGCTCGACCATGTAGGGCTGCGGCTGACCCTGCCCTGAGCCTGCCGAAGGAGCCTGCCCTGAGCCTGCCGAAGGGTCGTCGCCAACGTCGAATACCGTCACGACGTTGGGGTAGTCGCCGAGGCGCGCCATCGCCCGGGCCTCGTTGCGCACCCGCGTCAGCCCGTCAACGTCGAGGCCCTCGGTCTTGATCACAGCGACGGCGACGTCGCGGTCGAGGCGGGTGTCGTGGGCGAGGTAGACGCGCTTGCGCCCGCCCTCGCCGAGGAAGGACTTCACCGCGTAACGGCCGCCGGCGAAGGAGGCAGGCAAGGGTGGCGGCTCGGGCCGGGCCTACGTGGCGGCCCCGGCCTTGTCCTGAGCCTGCCGAAGGGCCTTGTCCTGAGCCTGCCGAAGGGCCTTGTCCTGAGCCTGCCGAAGGGCCTTGTCCTGAGCCTGCCGAAGGGCCTTG